>PARP01000009.1 GCA_002711565.1 Bacteroidota bacterium | reverse complement strand
CTAAAAGAAGATCAGTTTATCAGAGCTGGCTATAGCGCAAATGCAGATATCGTGCTTGAAAGAACCTCTGCTCCTGTTTTAGCAATACAAGAAGGATTGTTAAGCTTTGAAGGTGATAGCACATTTGTTGAGGTAGAAGTTGCTCCACAACAATTCGAGAAAAGATATGTAACAACAGGTCTTTCAGATGGGATCAACATCGAGGTTAAAGATGGTATAAAGGCTGATGATAAGATTAAGGTAAATAAAGATAGCTAAACCATTGGCCTTAAGCCCTTATTTTAAGGGCCTAAGGCCTTAATGACATTTATCAATAAGGCTCTGAAATTCAGGGCTTTTTTTATGCCGATTTGGCTATAACTAATATATTAGTTAAACTTGTAATATGAAAAGATTATTTCTAGGCCTTTTATGCATCATATTTCTGACATTGTCATCAGAAGCCCAATTTTGGAAGCGGAAGCTAAATCAGCTTGATCAGAATAAAAAGAAAACCGGGGTTTGGAAGAACTATTGGGATGATAAGGGAAAGAAAAAAATGTATAAGTACCATTATAAAGATGGTAAAGAAGTGAAGGTTGCCAAAGTCTATCACCCTAATGGCAAAAGAAGCAATAAGTTCAGATATTATAAAAACGATGTTGTTAAGGTTAAATACTATGATAAGAATGGTAAGTTAACTCAAAAGGGCTGGGCCAGAATGGAGTTCAGTGAAAAGGAAATTCGTTATTATTATCATGGCCTCTGGAAGTTTTATCTACCCAATCGTAAGTTGGATAAATCCACTTTTTATCTGGATGGAGAACTTATGAAAACCAAAGATCATGAAAAAAATAAGGGCCACTCGAAAAACAAGTGACCCTTAAGTAAAAGGAATATTTTATTATTTAATAAGTCCTCGACTTCTTAGTAATGGCTCAATGATCGGAGCTCTACCTCTAAAGTTTTTATACATTTCATCAGGATCTTGAAGTCCGTTTGGCTCAAGAACATATTTTCTGAATCTTTGTGCAGTTTCCTGGTCGAATAATGAAGTTTCTTTGAATGCTTCAAAACCATCATTATCTAAAACACCAGACCACATATAGCCATAATATCCAGCAGAATATCCACCATTGATATGAGAGAAATATGTAGTTCTGTAACGTGGAGCGATCTCTGGGATCAATTTACGTTTAGCAAAGAATTCTTTCTCAAATTTTCGAACATCAATTTCTTTTTCTTCAGTTAATGAGTGATATTCCATATCGATCAATGAAGCTGCAACATACTCAACAGTAATGAAACCTTGGTTGAATAAAGCAGATTTGTTGATCTTTTCAATTAATTCATCAGGAATTACTTCACCAGTTTCGTAATGCTTAGCATATACTTTTAAAACTTCAGGTTGAAAAGCAAAGTGCTCCATGATTTGAGCTGGCATTTCTGTAAAGTCTCTTGCTCTGAATGAAGTTTGATATCTGATATTTGAGAAAATTCCATCAAGTGCGTGACCGAATTCATGGAATACAGTTGTTACATTTGTTAAACTCATTAATGCAGGGGCATCACCAATAGGACCCGGTGCATTTGTTACGAATGTAATCACAGGAATCGTTTTGTTTCCTTCATCATCAATTTTATAGCCTCTATAGCTACCACACCAGGCACCACCTCTTTTTGATGGACGAGCGAAGTAATCTTGATACATTACCGCGATTGGAGTACCATCAGCTTCTTTCACTAAATGTAAATGCGCATCAGGATGAGGAAGTGGGGCATCTTTGATCTCTTCGAATGTAATACCATAAAGTTGGTTTGCTACATAGAAGATCGCTTTTTGTACATTCTCACGAGAGAAGTAAGGTGCGATTGCAGCTTCGTCAAGGTTGTATTTAGCTTTACGAACTTTCTCTGCATAATGCCACCAATCCCATGCTTCGATCTTGATATTTGCGCCTTCAGCATCAGCAATAGCTTGCATTTCTTTAACTTCTTTCTTAGCCAATTCAAGAGCTGGCCACCAAACGCGATCCAGTAATTCATAAACACGTTCTGAAGTTTTTGCCATTCGAGATTCAAGAATAAGATCAGCATGACTTTCGTAACCTAATAATTGTGCTTTACGAACACGTAAGTTTGTTCTTTCAGCAGCGATGGCTTTATTGTCTCTCTCATTATCATTATCACCTCGTTTTTGATAAGCGGTGTAAAGTTGTTTTCTTAATTCTCTGTTTTCAGCATACGTTAAGAAAGGATACATGCTTGAACGTTGAGTGGTATATAACCACTTACCTTCTTGGTCTGCACGTTTAGCTGCTTCAGCACCTGCTATTTTAATATTTTCAGGTAGTCCCGCAAGGTCTTCTTCTTTATCAATGATCAATTGGAAATCATTGGTTTCACCTAGTAAGTTTTGACCGAATTGAACACCAATAGCAGACATTCTTTGGTTGATTGCCATTAACTCTTCTTTGGCCTCACCTTCTAATTTAGCACCACTTCTTACAAATCCTTTGTAAAGGTTTTCTAAAAGATAAAGTTGATCTGCTTCCAGATTTAAGGCTTCTTTTTGATTGTAAACAGCTTCAATTCTTTCAAATAATCTTGGATCTAATCTGATCGCATCATTATGTGCAGAAAGCATTGGAGATACTTCTTTAACAAGTGCCTGAATTTCAGGAGTTGTATTTGCACTGCTTAATCCGAAAAGTACAGCCAATGGTTTGCCTAAAAATTCACCTGTACGCGTATAAGCAACAACTGTATTTTCAAAGGTTGGAGCTTCTGGGTTTGTTAAGATCGCTTCAACTTCAGCTTTTTCTTGATTTAAGCCTTCTTCAATAGCTGGCATATAGTGCTCCATTTTTACTAGATCGAATGGAGGTACTCCATAAGGAGTTTGGTATTCAGCAAAGAATGGATTTTCATTCTTAACCTCTTTTTGTTGGGTACATGCTGCTAGAACAAATAGTCCTAAACAACACATGATCAATAGTTTTTTCACGTTATATGATTTGGTTAATATTTTTCGAAGCTAAAATAATGAAATGATCCTATTTCAGATATAAAGAATTGAGAAACTAGATAAGCAAGGAGATGAAATAGACAAAAGTTGACAGATGTTATGAATATTGAGTGTTGTGTTTAATTCGAATCGCCCTTCGACCTCGCATCACATTGTGATGCTCCGCTCAGGGACCACTTACCTTTTAAATTACAAAGTGTGTAGATAAGTATACGGTCCATGAGCGAACGTAGTGAGTCGAAGGGCGATAGATTACTGTTTTACGATTCAAAAAAAAAGAGAAACCAATTGGCCTCTCTTTCTTATCTTTTGAATGGATCTCTTATTTCAATCCTCTATTCTTAAGGAGTGGATCAATTTCCGGCTCACGGCCACGGAAATCAACATACATTTTCATTGCGTTTTCAATTCCGTTTTTAGCAAGAATGTTATCACGGAAAGAAGCTGCTAATTCTTGGTCGAAGATGCCTTTTTCTTTGAATGCTTCAAATGCATCATTATCAAGAACACCTGCCCAGATATAGCTATAATATCCTGCATCATAACCACCAATGATGTGTGCAAAATAAGTAGATCTGTAACGAGCAACGATCTCTGGAATTAATCCTTTGCTATCAAGAAAATCTTTTTCGAATTTTTGAACATCAATTTTTTGTGGCTCCTCAAGTGTATGGTATGCAAGGTCAAGAAGACACGCAGCTAGGTATTCAGTTGTAGCAAAACCTTGGTTGAAATTACCTGCAGCTTTGATCTTAGCAACTAATTCATCAGGAATTACCTCACCTGTTTCATAATGCTTAGCATAGAAGTTCAATACTTCTGGCTCAAGAACCCAGTGTTCCATAATTTGTGATGGAAGCTCAACGAAATCCCAAGCAATAAAGCTTGAGTTATATGATGTTTCTGAGAATAATCCGTCTAATGCGTGACCAAACTCATGGAATAAAGTAGAAGCTTCATCAATACTTAATAAAGAAGGAGTGTTTTCTGTTGGTTTTGTGAAGTTACCTACAATAGGAACTAATGGAGTAATTTCTTTACCATTTAAAACTTGATGACCTCTGTAACTGCTACACCATGCACCACCGCGTTTACTTGCTCTTGGATGCCAGTCAGTGAAAAGAACACCTAGATGTGAACCATCAGCTTCTTTTACCTCAAATGCTTCCGAATCAGGATGTGGAAGAGGAACGTTGTCAAGTTTTGTGAATGTGATTCCCCATAGTTTGGTTGCTACCCAGAAAGCACCTTCTTGTACATTCTTTAATTCGAAATATGGGCGAATTTCATTTTCATCAAGAGCATATTTAGCTACTCTGATCTTTTCTGCATAATACCACCAATCCCAAGATTCTAGTTTGAAGTTTCCTCCTTCAGCATCGATCATTTCCTGCATTTGACGAGCCTCGTCTTTTGCAATAGGAAGAGCTGCTTCCCATAATTGATCAAGAAGTTCTAATGCTTTATCAGGAGTTCCCGCCATTCTTGGCTCCAAGGTTAAGTGTGCATGAGTTGGGTAACCTAAAAGCTTCGCTCTTTCTACACGCAAAGTAACCATTTCACCAACGATAGCATTATTATCGTTCTCATTTCCATTATTACCTCTGTAGATATAACCTTTATATAATTTCTCACGTAATTCTCTTTTGTCAGAATAGGTAATGAAAGGATACATACTAGGACGTTGAACGGTATAAACCCATTTACCTTCTAATCCTTTAGCTTTAGCTTCAGCAGCACCTGCAGCAATTACAGATTCTGGAAGACCTGCTAAGTCAGCTTCATCTTCGATCGTAATAAAGAACCCATTAGTTTCAGCAAGAAGATTACTATTGAATTGAACTCTTAAAGTTGACATCTTTTGGTTGATGGCTTTAAGTTGTTCTTTCTTCTCATCATCAAGATTAGCACCATTTCTTACCAATCCTAAGTATTGATTTTCAAGAATGAATGACTGCTCTTTGTTTAAGTTGAACTGAGCTCTGTTATCATAAACTTCTTTGATTCTTGCAAATAGTCTAGGATCTAATTGGATCTCGTCACCATGAGCAGCTAATAATGGAGTAACTTCCATTTGGATCTTTTGAATTTCTTCATTGGTAGCCATACCAGTTACATTGAAGAATACAATAGAAACTTTATTCAATAGCTCACCTGCATTATCCAATGCAACGATCGTATTTTCAAAAGTTGCTGGTTCAGGATTTGTTAAAATCGCTTCGATTTCTTTTTTAGATTCTTCCATTCCTTTTACGAAAGCAGGCATATAATGCTCAGCTTTGATATCTTCAAATGGAGGAATACCGAATGGAGTATCATACTCCTCGAAGAATGGATTTACAGCCACTTCTTCTTTAGGTTGATTGTTACAAGCCGTAAAACCGATACTTGCAACACATAATAAGATCATTAATTTTTTCATCTGATTATATAGTTTTAATTATTTCAATTTGATATTCTCTGGTCCTTGTTCAAATACAATGTCAACAGGGATGTTTGCACCGCCTAAACGATCAAGATCCGATTGTAACATTGGCATTACGATTCCTGTTTCTTTGATAAGTTTTGCAGTTGCATCATAATCACCATCACCTTGTAGTTTAAGGATCTCTTGCATGCTGCTGATCATAGCTTCTTGCATTTTCTCAAAGTGGATCGTATAAATTCCGTCGTCACTTCTAGTGAAAGCACCTTTTTCATGGAAATAGTTGAAGCGCATCATATTTGCTTTACCATGTGAGCTTGCAGCACCAAAACGGCTTGAGCGGAAAATACCTGCGAAGAAAGTAACGAAGTTGTCCATTACTTCACCTTCTGTTAATTCACCTTGCTCGTACATTTTGCTTACAAGATATAACCCCATGATATCAGCTTTAGCTTCTTCTAGTGGAGAATATTGCTCTTTCAATGCTTCACGAACAGTTCCGCTACCATCAATTGTTCCTTTGATACCCATTGCATGTCCGATTTCATGGAACATAGTGTTTTCAAAGAATGCGTTAAAAGTAACGTGCTTTAACTGATCTTTATTGATCAATGTTTCTGCAATAGGAACTAAGATCTTATCGAATTTAGCTTGCATTGCATTTTTAAGTTGAAGCTTACGAGAACCAATTTTGATGTGCACTTCTTCATCATTAGGAAGGTTGATCGCGATGGTTTTACTACCAGCATTACAATCACCTGCATAATAAATTACATCATAAGCATTGATATCTGCATTTACACCAGGAACATCTTTTTTATATGCATCAGGAACTGGAAGACCTGCTTGAAGTTCTGGAAGCATCGCACCAAATTTTGCTAATCTTTGACTCCATTCAAGATCTTTGATCAGGATGAATGATTCGAAAGCAGCTTTATATCCGTATAATGCATCTTCATAGTTTTCGATAGGACCAACAACGAAGTCGATATTTGCATTTTGCATATCCATCCATGCGAAATCACTTGGTTGGTAGTCATCAGTAACCAATGCTTTAGCTCTTAAAGTAAGATAGTTCTTTAAACCAGGATCTTCAGCAAGTTCAGCAGCTTTAAGCAATAATTTGCTTGCTTTTTGAAGTTGCTCAGCATAAGCTTCGTGATACCATACAGCTTTTAGTTCGCCAGTGTGCTCATCACGACGAAGTAAAGTATATAAGCTTGTTTTCTTTTCATCAGCAAGAGCATCAAACTCTTCCTTGCTCATATCAGCAGGATAAAAATTCGCGCCTAATGGTTTAGGACCAATCTCTTTGATGAATGAAGCATTACCATTCAAACGATCCCAAGGACCAAAATTGATCTTTGCAAAATCCAAAGTAGTTTGGTCGCTGATCTTACCTAAGAATGCGTCTTTATTTCCAACAGTTTGTTGCCAGTAAAGATCCTGCATAATATCTGCGATCTCGAATAAAATTGGCAGCATTTCTTTTTCTTTATCAGATAAGTGACTGATGTCGGCAGTTAATTTGAAAGGAGCAAAAATTGCTAATCTTTCAGAAACTACTTCGTCGCTAACCGGACTTAAGGTTTTAACGTCAGGAATAACAGTATTTTCCATTTCTGAATGATGATGATGGTCGTGACCGTGATGTGCATAATCACAGCTTACGGCCATAAAAACAATAACAAGTACGAAAGGTACAATGTGTTTAAATTTCATGGTTATGGGTTTTTAAAAGATTTAAGGCTACGAAAATAATATATTTTGTGATTTTTAAGGTCGAAACCTACTATTAATAAGGGTTCTAACTAAAAAATAATTTTACCACTCACTAAATGGATGTTTCACCAGATTTGCATTCAGGTATCTGGTGTCATTGGTCACCTCTTCTTTGATCCATTCCGGCTTCTCAAAGGATTCGTCTTCAGATAATAGTTCGATCTCAGCAACAACTAATCCACTATTCTTACTATGAAAAACATCGATCTCCCAAAGATGATCTTTATGATCATAGAAGTAACGTGTTTTTTCAATATGATCTTTATCCTTGAAGTCGGCTGCTAAAGTTAACGCTTCCTGAATGGGTATAGTATACTCATACTCATTTCTTTTGATGGGAGTTTTATTTGTTTTGATGGTCAAATATGCATCTTTATTCGAAATTCTTAAACGAATACTTCTTGTCTCCTCATTCAATAAATAATATTGCTTAATTGCTGTTGATTTTAAAGAATTTAAGTCGATTTTCTTTAAATCCACTAAAAATTTACGTTCTATTTCTACACCCATTAGCTTTGCAATTAATTGATATTCAAAGGTAAACAAATATTTATAAAAAAAAGATCAAAAAAAATTAAAAATCTTTTTAAAAAAGGGGTGACAAAAAAAGGTGACTGGTATAAAGAAGTAACAGATAGGAATCTGTGGTCATGTTATTTCGTTTTTACTGTTATTAAAATAAGTGACCTATCGGAAGGGGAGCCCTTAGAGAACTTTACCACAGTGACGATAACAAAAAAATAAAAGAGGCGATTTCGCCTCTTTTTTTATATGTATTCTTTTCCTTTTTTGTCACCTACATCATCAACAAACTGCCGGATCATTTGCTCATCCTGTTTTTTGCAGACCAGCAGAACCCCATCGTCCTCAACAATGATATAATCATCCAATCCTTGCAGAACCGCCAGTTTTCCATCAGGCATATTTACAATACAGTTTTTAGAATCATAGGTCATTACATTATTACCTACGATCGTATTTTGGTTTTCATCCTTTTCCCTAATGGAATAAAGAGAACCCCAGGTTCCTAGATCCGACCAACCGAAGTCAGAAGGCATCACGTATACATTGGTTGATTTCTCCATCACTCCGTAATCTATAGAGATGTTTTCACATGATATAAATGCATCATTCACAAAATCCTGTTCATCTGAAGTATTGTATTTATCAGCTCCGGCTTTAAAGATCGAATTTACATTTGGTAAATGAGTTTCTAACGCCTTGATGATACTCTTCAGTGACCAAACAAAAATTCCGGCATTCCACAGGAAGTCACCACTTGCGATAAACTCCTTCGCTTTTTCAAGATTTGGTTTTTCCGTGAAGTTTTTCACTTTCTTAAGTGTGTCCTCTCCTTCCAGATATTGAATGTAGCCATAACCGGTATCTGGTCTGCTTGGTTTTATTCCGAGAGTAACCAGCCAATCATTTTCTTTGGTTGCTTCAAATGCAGCAGCAATAATCCTAGTAAATTCTTCTTCCTTCAAAATGATATGATCTGAAGGAGCAACAACGATATTTGCATCCGGGTTTTGAGTCGCGATCTTATGGCAAGCGTAAGCAATACAAGGAGCTGTATTTCTCCTACATGGCTCGCAAAGTACCTGATTTTCTGCTATACCCAGCTGTTCAATTACCAATTCTTTATAGATCTGATTCGTTACGATCAGAATGTTTTCTTTTGGACATAATGTGAGAAAGCGATCGAAGGTTTGTTGGATCAGTGTTTTTCCTGTTCCTAAAATATCGATAAATTGCTTTGGCTTGGAAGTCTTACTC
Organism: Bacteroidota bacterium; assembly: GCA_002711565.1. Lineage (GTDB taxonomy): Bacteria > Bacteroidota > Bacteroidia > Bacteroidales. Next base: position 70,371 of record PARP01000009.1, on the reverse strand, counting down.
ATTGGCCAGAATCTTGCACCGATCCCACCGGCCATAATGATACAATAATTGTTGTTGTTAATGCTCATTCTGTTTAGAATTGGTTTATAACAAATATAAGGAAAAGGCAGGTGAATTCCTTTAAATAGGTGTCACTTGTACCAATGGATCAAAAAGGTAATATTTATTATTACTTAGGTTCAGGCATTTGTATCGCCTTCTTCTTTTCTCGATCAATCTAAATTCTTTACCATTCTCTGTCCTAAAGCATGTATTTGCCGGTAATTCTTCAACAGTAATACCTGCGAAAGAATCCTCATCATATTGTTTAATCAATCTCCCCAGATTTGTACTGGAGAAGGTTGATGCTTTGGCATTTTTAAGGAACTTCATTAACTCCAACTTTAACTCTTCAGGAAATACAGCCAGTTCCATGAATGGTTCCATTAAAGATCTGTAAGTTGTTTTCCATTCAATTCCATGTGGCTTAATGTATCTTCCGTATTTTTCAAAAGCCACAAGATGAGCCATCTCATGAACGAGTGTTATCAAAAATGAGTATTGATTCAGGTCGTGATTGATGGAGATCTGATGGGGCCTACCTTTTTGTGCCGGCCGATAATCTCCCAGCTTGGTTCTTCTGGCTTTACTGATCCTGATATGCACCGGATATTTGCAAAGTAGCTCGATAAGAGGCTCCAAGGCATTGGCTGGTACATATTTCGATAGAATGTTTTTATAAACTAGCGTAGACTCTGACATCGATCTGTGGGTGATTTATGATCATTCCCCAGCCCGGACAATTACAATTACTCTTAACTCGTCTGCGTTTCATTGAAGCATCTCTTGTGCTTTGGCATGCCGAAAAAAGCAAACTTATTGTAAATATTATGAGCAGGAGTTTTTTCATTTCTTTAGCTTTCAAAACTACATAAAATTGATTTGTCAGAGTAAATGAAAACGTTTAATTCAAACTTCTATTGTAATCAATATTCATTAACTTAGCAAAACCAATGCTTATAAGATGATCCGACAGTTAGGCAGTTTTGTTTTATTAATGATTCAGGCTTTTAAAAGACCTGATAAAGGAAGTGTTTTTAGAAAGCAACTGATGTATGAATTTCAGAGTCTCGGATTAGAGTCTATGGGAATTGTATTGTTTGTTTCTGCTTTTACTGGAGGGATTGCTGCTCTTCAAACAGCTTATAATATTGATAATCCGCTTATTCCATTATACCTTGTTGGTTTCGCAACGCGACAATCAATTGTGTTAATGTTCTCACCAACCATTATCAGTTTGATATTAGCAGGTAAAGTTGGATCCCGAATTGCTTCGGAAATAGGTACAATGAGGGTTACAGAGCAAATTGATGCATTAAAGATCATGGGAATCAATCCGGCGAATTATTTGATCCTTCCAAAGATCACTGCCGCAATGATCATCAATCCATTCCTGATCATTTTCAGTGTATTCATTAGTTTACTAGGCGGATATGTAGCTTGTGCTGTTTCTGGCATTGTAACATTGTCGGATTATATAACTGGTTTACGCTATGAGTTCGACCCATTCACTATTACTTATGCATTGATCAAAACAGTTGTCTTTGCATTTATAGTAACTGCTGTTTCCGGTTTCTATGGATATCAAACTAAAGGTGGAGCACTTGATGTTGGTGATTCCAGTACAAAAGCAGTGGTTTATAGCAGTATGCTTATTATTTTATTTGATCTTATTATCACTCAATTATTACTCGCATGATCGAAGCCAGAAACATATCAAAATCATTTGGAGATCATAATGTATTAAAAGATGTTTCCGTTTCATTCGACCGAGGTCAGACCAATCTTATTATTGGACAAAGTGGATCCGGAAAAACTGTATTAATGAAATGTTTGATCGGCTTATATCAGGCTGATAAGGGTCAGATCATTTATGATGATAGAGTATTTTCTGAGATTTCTGAGCAAGAACAAATGACCATTCGTAAAGAGGTGGGAATGCTTTTCCAGGGAGGTGCACTTTTCGATTCAAAAAATGTTGAGGAGAATGTTATGTTCCCACTATCAATGTTCACCGATCAAAGCTATGAAGAGAAACTAGAAAGAGTGAACTTCTGCCTGAACCGTGTGAATCTGGAAAATGCGAATAAGCTATTTCCATCGGAATTAAGTGGTGGTATGATCAAGCGTGTGGCCATCGCCCGCGCCATTTCAATGAATCCGAAATATTTATTCTGTGATGAGCCAAACTCCGGACTCGATCCGAGAACATCAGGAGTTATTGACAATCTGATCAAGGAAATTACAGAAGAATATCAAATAACTACAATCGTTAATACACATGATATGAATTCCGTGTTGGAAATTGGTGAGAAGATCGCCTTTATTCATCAGGGAAATTTGTGGTGGACAGGCAATAAGGAGGATGTATTAAAAAGTGATAATGAAGAATTGAATGACTTCATTTTTGCCAGTGAACTAACTCGTAGACTTAAGAAATAATATGAACGTACTCGACATCATTTTTATCATTCCTTTAGCATGGTTTGCATATAAAGGATTTCAAAAAGGATTCATTATTGAATTATGTTCTCTTATCGCATTGATCCTGGGAATCTATTTCGCTATAAACTTCTCCTATTTTGCATCTGATATACTTGTTAAGAATTTTGATATCGCTGATAAATATCTGGCAATCGTTGCGTTCATTGTGACATTTATAGCTGTTGTTTTCGGTGTATTCTTTATAGGCAAAGTGATAGAAAAGTTCATTGATGTGCTCATGCTCGGTTTCCTGAACCAATTGGCTGGAGCTGCTTTTGGAGTGCTGAAAGCCGCCTTCCTGATCAGTATCATATTATGGATCATCAATAGTTTCGATTTTACGAATTCATTGATCAAAAAAGAGCAAAAAGAAAACTCGATCTTATATGAACATCTTGAAACATTTGCACCAACAGTTGTTCCGAAACTTAGATTGGATGAGATCAGAGACCTTGAGATCCAGATCCCTGAAAAAGCAAATGATGTGATCGATAAGGTTATTCCCGGTTAAGGATTTAACCCAGAAACATAGTTTAATGTAAATACGATTGCCTTTATGGATAATCGTTCACAAAGAAATGGTGGATCATTTTCATTAAACCCATTGGGACGCAGATCTCGACATAACAAACTTCCGAATTCTTCTTCAAACTCTTTTGCAAATTCCTGACAGCACATGTTGATTTTATCTTTATCGTAATTCTTAGATTTAAGATAGGCCCCCATAAACATTAGTGGACCTTCAACTAAACCACATTGTGCTCTGTATCGACCGGCACCATTCATTCCGCTTGCGGCGTCGAATAATTGTTCGGTAAGAACCATGTTAAAAGCTTCGCTTAAAACACTTAAGCTTGCTTGGGCACAGTTGTAACCATGCTCTCTGTAATAATAATTGAGCTTTGTTGTAACAAAGTGTTCAGAAAGTTTATCCATTTATTCTTTGATCGCTTTAATTCCAGGTAATTCTTTCCCTTCGATATATTCAAGCATTGCACCACCACCAGTAGATACGTAACTAACATTGTCTATTAGCTCATATTTATTGATAGCTGCAACGGAATCTCCACCACCAATTAATGTGAAGCTATTATTGTCTTGTGTAGCTTGAGCCACTGCATAAGCGATCTCTTTGGTTCCTTTCTCGAAGTTCGACATTTCAAAAACACCCATTGGGCCATTCCATAAAATGCTTGAAGAATTTGCGATCACCTCTTTGTACTTTGCAATGGTTTTCTCTCCGATATCAAGACCCATCCACCCATCTTCAATATTGTATGAATTGGCATGAGATGTATTTGCATCATTAGAGAACTCATCTGCAAGAACAGCATCTACAGGAATATAAATATTCACATTCTTTTCTTTTGCTTTCTCAATTGCTTCAAATGCTGTTTCCAATAAGTCATCTTCGATCAAAGAATTACCGATCTTTCCGCCTAAGGCTTTGATGAAAGTGAACATCATTCCACCACCAATTATCAGATTGTCAACTTTATCGATAAGGTTATTTATTATTTCAATTTTGCCGGAAACTTTTGCGCCACCAAGAATAGCAGTAAGAGGACGTTGAGGTTCAACTAATACTTTATTGATGTTTTCGATCTCATTACCCATGATATAACCAAACAGTTTATCATTTGGGAAGAATTGAGCAATAATTGCTGTTGATGCATGTGCTCTGTGAGCTGTACCAAAAGCATCATTAATATAAACATCGCTAAGGTCGGCCAGCTTCTTTGCAAAAGCTTCATCACCTTTGGTTTCTTCTTTATAGAATCGTAAGTTTTCTAATAATAATACTTGTCCCGGAGATAGTTTTGAAGCCAATTCTCTAGCCTGAAAACCTATACAATCATCAGCAAATAAGACTTCAGTTTCTAATACTTCACTCAAATAAGGAAGCAAATGCTTTAAAGAGAATTTATCCTCTGGTCCTTCTTTTGGTCTTCCTAAGTGAGACATTAAAATCGCCGCCCCACCTTCTTTAAGAACTTTCTTAATAGTCGGTATTGCAGCATTGATTCTGGTTGGATCAGTGATCTCAAATTGTTCATTTAGAGGAACATTGAAGTCTACTCGGATTATGGCTTTCTTGCCGCTGAAGTCAAAAGTGTCAATGGTTTGCATGTGATTTTTATTAGGCGTTTAAAGAAGTCAAATTTACAATTTCTATCTTAAAATATATACATTTGTGTTAAAGAAGAATTATATGAAAAAGTTCGAAGGAAACTTCGTTTCACAACTACCCGGAGATGCGATTTCAATATTTGCCGTAATGAGCAAGATCTCAGCAGAGCATGGAGCATTGAATATGTCGCAAGGATTTCCGGATTTTGAAGTATCGCCTAAGCTTATCGATCGAATTCATTATTATATGAAGCAAGGCCATAATCAATATGCTCCAATGACTGGAGTGCAGGCATTGAATAAGCAAATATCCAATGTTGTTAAAGAATTACATGGAGCTGACTATGATCCTCAAAAAGAGATCAATATCACATCCGGTGCAACACAGGCCATTTATACGATCATCTCAGCAGTGATCAAAGATGATGATGAAGCCATTATCTTTGAACCTGCATATGATAGCTATGCTCCATCCATCAAATTAAATGGTGGGATCGTTAAGCATGCGCAATTGCGTATGCCTGATTATTCGATCGATTGGGAAGAATTTGCCAGAATGATCACACATCGTACTAAACTCGTGATCATCAATACTCCTCATAATCCAACAGGAAGTATTATCAGTGCTGAGGATATGCAACGATTGGGAGAAATTTTGCGTGGAACGGATATTCTGGTTCTTAGTGATGAGGTTTATGAGCATCTTATTTATGACGATAATATTCATCAGAGTGTAGCAAAATTCCCCGAACTGGCTCAACGCTCATTTGTTGTAGGCTCTTTCGGAAAAACCTTTCATGCAACAGGTTGGAAAATGGGCTTCGTTTTGGCTCCAGAGAATCTGATGGCAGAATTCAGAAAGGCACACCAGTGGGTGGTTTTTACAGTAAATACACCAATTCAATATGCTTTGGCGGATTATTTAAGTGAGCCCAAAAACTATTTGACTCTAGGTTCATTCTATCAAAAGAAACGAGACTATTTCCTTAGAAAGATCAAGAAATCAAGGTTTAAGATCGTTCCTTCTTCAGGAACCTATTTTCAGGTATTGGATTATTCCGATATTTCTGATGAAGGAGGGATGGATTTTGCAGTAAGAATGATCAAAGAGTTTGGAATGGCTTCAATACCATTAAGTCCGTTTTATCAGGATAAAACCGAAACTCACAGATTACGTTTTTGCTTTGCGAAAGAGAAAGAAACACTTGATAAAGCCGGAGAAATTTTATGTCAGATCTAAATATTACAATCGTACAATCAGATTTACATTGGGAAGATATTCCTGCAAATCTGGAGCATCTTGCTTTGCTTTTAGAAGATGTTGATCCACATACAGACCTCATCGTCTTACCGGAAGTGTTCAATACCGGTTTTCCTGTTGATCCTGAAAAATTTGCAGAAAATGAATCGGGACCAACCATCCAATGGATGAGAGAAATGGCGGCAAGGCATGATTGTGTTATAACAGGAAGTATGCTGTTTGATGAAAACGGCAAATTTTATAACCGATTGATCTGGATGCAGCCTGATGGATCCTATGATCATTATTCAAAAAGGCATGTGTTTACCTTGGGCGAAGAAGCAGATATTATTCAGCCGGGTCAGGAGAATAAGATCTTTAAGCTAAAAGGGTGGAAAATAAAACCACAGGTATGTTATGATCTGAGATTTCCGGTTTGGGCAAAAAACACCTATTCTGATGATGGATTTGAATACGATCTGCTGTTCTATGTTGCAAACTGGCCTGCAGTAAGATCTTTTGTTTGGAAGCATCTTTTAGTAGCAAGGGCCTTAGAAAACCAAACTTATGTTGTTGGTGTTAACAGGATCGGTCGAGATGGATTAGGTCATGATTATTCTGGCGACTCATGCTTGGTAAATGCTAAGGGTCAGGTCGTTTCAGATTTTAAAGAGAATGCCGAACAATTGAAATCTTATAGTATTTCTATGGATGAAATGAATGCTTTCAGAAACAAATTTAATGTGGGTTTGGACTGGGATAAGTTCACCATCGAATAGATATCATAAAGGATTTTTTCACTTACATTTTATTATATTTGATTAAATTCAATAATTTCGCGAGCGAAAAATTACTAATAAATGAATATTATAATTGCCGGTGATGGAGAAGTAGGTTTGCATTTAGCTAAGGAATTGGCAGATGAGAATCACGACATCACGATCGTTGATCCGCATGAGGATCTTTTGAAAATGGTAGAATCACATACTGATTTGATGACCATTACTGGCGATTCTACATCCATATCTGTACTTCAAAGAGCAAATGTTAAGAAGGCCGACTTGCTAATTTCTGTTGTTCATGATGAACAGATCAATATCATCACGGCAATTTTAGGTAAAAAGCTTGGCGCTAAGAAGACCATTGCTCGTGTGAATAGCCTTGAAAATCTGAGTAAAGAGAATCTAGATATCTATAATAGCCTTGGAATTGATTCGCTGGTTTGTCCTGAGGAGATCGCAGCCAATGAGATCATTAACCTCTTAAAGCAAACTGCTGCTACAGAAATTTTTGAGTTTTCTGAAGGAGCACTTTCATTATTCCTCATAAAATTAGAGGAGAACGCACCAGCTTTAAGAATGTCTTTAAATGATATTGTTAAAGAACATCCTCATTTAAATTTCAGAGCGGTAGCAATTCACAGAAATTCCAGAACCATCATTCCTAAAGGCGATGATATGTTCTTACCTAATGATCTTTCCTACGTGATCACAAAACCGGAAGGTGTTGAAGATCTCTTGAAAGTTAGTGGTAAAACAGAGATCAATATTCAGAATATCATGGTTGTTGGTGGTGGTCGTGTTGGTAGAACAGCATGTAAATTACTAGAGAATGAAGTTGGGATCAAATTGTTCGAAGTAGACAAAGAGAAATGTATCACATTAACAGATATTCTTGAGGAAACCCTCGTGATCAATGGTGATGCCAGAGATATTCAGTTATTGGAAGAAGAAGACATCAGAGGTGTTGATGCTTTCATCGCTGTTACTAATAATTCGGAAACCAATATCCTTACATGTTTGCATGCACGTAAGTTCGGGGTTAAGAAAACCATCGCTCTTGTTGAGAATATTGACTATATCGATATTTCACAAAATATAGGAATTGATACCATTATCAATAAAAAGTTAATCACAGCGAGTTATATTGTGAAGTTCACGATGGGCTCAGAGGTTACTTCTCTAAAATGTTTAAGTGGAATTGATGCTGAAGCCATGGAATTGGTTGCCAAACCTAAATCTTCTGTGACTAAAAAGCCGATCCACAAATTAAATATTCCTAAAGGTGCCATTATCGGTGGTGTTATTCGAGGAAATGAAAGCCATATCGCTACTGGTGATTTCCAAATTCAGGAGGGCGATAAAGTTGTGGTTTTCATGCTTCCGGAAGCGATCAGCAAGGTCGATAAGCTCTTCAATTAGTGCATCATTTTGTATATTAGATTGAAATCCATAAATTCGAGCCCGAATTAAACTATGTCCCGTAGAGCAGAAATAAATGTGAAATTGATCTTAAGAATTATAGGATTCTTATTGATGATCGAAGGTGCATTCATGTTTCTGGGTATTCCATTCTCCATTTATTATTGCGGCAATGGTTGCTTATCTCTACTTTGGTCTGGACTGATCACTGCTGGCGTAGGACTTGCACTTTTCTTCGGCTTCAGAAGTAATTTGAATAAGAATGTTGGTAAGCGGGAAGGTTATATGATCGTAAGTTTAACCTGGATCATAACCTCCTTCTTTGGAGCTTTACCATTTGTGCTAAGCGGTGCAATCCCCAATTTTACAGATGCTTTTTTTGAAACCATCTCGGGCTTCACAACTACCGGGGCATCAATCCTTACTGATATAGAGTCTGTTCCGAGAGGGATTTTGTTTTGGAGAAGTACGACTCACTGGATCGGAGGTATGGGTATTATCGTACTTTCAGTGGCGATCCTTCCGGTTTTAGGTATTGGAGGAATGCAGCTTTTTGTGGCTGAAATGCCAGGACCCGCTCCGGATAAACTTCATCCTAGAATTACTCAAACTGCAAAAAGATTATGGTTGATCTACATCCTGTTAACACTTGTTGAGACCATCCTTTTAATGTTTGGTGGAATGAGTTTGTTTGATGCATTATGTCATGCTTTCGGAACGATGGCGACAGGTGGATTCTCTACTCAGAATGATAGTATAGCCGGTTATTCGCCATACATCCAATACATCATAATCTTATTCATGATACTTGCGGGTATCAACTTCACGCTCCATTATTTTGCGCTTCTTGGTAAACTTAGAAGCGTATGGGCAAATGAGGAATTCAGAACCTATAGCTACACCATTTTCGGAGCAACGGTCGTAATTACTACCGCAATTTTATTGTTAGGTGGAGAGAATATTGAAAAGGTTTTCAGAGACACACTGTTCCAGGTTGTATCAATAATCACAACAACAGGTTATGTAAGTTCGGATTATCTTATGTGGCCCGGAATGCTTTGGATGATCATTTTCTTATTAATGTTCGTTGGTGGATCTGCCGGATCAACGGGTGGTGGAATGAAAGTTATTAGACAACTGTTATTGATCAAGAATAGTAGTGTTGAGCTGAAAAGATTACTTCATCCACAGGCGATCATTCCCGTAAAATTCAATGGTAAATCTGTTCCCAAAGATATTATCAATAAGATCATGGCATTCTTCCTGATCTATATGATGATCTTTGCTGCCGGAACATTCGTTATGACGATGCTTGGCCTTGATTTTACCTCAGCAATTGGTGCTTCTATCGCATCTTTAGGTAATATTGGTCCTGGTCTTGGAGAAGTTGGTCCGGTTGGAAATTATGCTAATATCCCTGATGTTGGTAAATGGTTCTTATCATTTTTAATGTTGCTTGGCAGATTGGAATTATTCACCGTATTGATCATTTTCGCTCCTGCCTTCTGGAAAAAATAATCCACCTATTAGTTCGAAAAATCTTTTAAATTTGGGCTTCACTAATTAATACTTGTGTATGGAAGCCTGTTATGTTGTGGTCAATCCTAATTCTGGCCGAAGAAAGGGAGAAAAAGACTGGAATCTTATAAACCAGTGTTTTAAACAGGCTGATCTCTCTTTTGAACATGCTTTTACTACAGGTCCTGGTCATGCTAATGAGTTAACCATTCAGGCAATAAAGAAGGGTTATAAAACGATTGTTGTGGCCGGAGGTGATGGAACCCTCAACGAAGCGATTAATGGAATACTTAATCAGAGCGAAATCCCTTCTGATCAGATTAAAATAGGAATGATACCAGTCGGTACAGGAAATGATTGGGGAAGAATGTATTCGATTCCTACAGATTATCAGCAGGCAATAGATCTAATTAAAAAAGGAAACACCTTTGTTCAGGATGCAGGTAGAGTTGAGTATCATTCAAAAGATGGACTTGAAAGCAGGTATTTTGTGAATATGGCTGGAATGGGCTATGATGCTTTAGTTGCGAAGAAGACTAATTTAATGAAAGCTAAAGGTGGCGGTGGCTCTTTTGCATATCTGATCAATCTTTTTTTAGGCCTTATTCAATATAAATTCACAGCTCTTGAGTTGAAGATCGATGGACTGGAAAAGTTCAGTGGAAAGATCTTTAGTATGAGTGTTGGGATCTGCAAGTATAATGGTGGAGGAATGATGCAGCTACCATTTGCACAGCCTGATAATGGAGAATTTGATGTTACACTCATCAAAAAAGCCAACAAATTAAAAGTGATCACCAATATTAAGAATTTATATGATGGTTCTTTTGTGAAAATACCAGAAGTAGAAACATTTACTGGTAAGGAAATAGAACTAATATCAAAACCCAAGCATTCAATTTATTTAGAAGCTGATGGTGAATCATTGGGTTTCTCACCTTTAAAGTTTAAGATCTTACCTAAGCGAATCAGGTTAATTTGTGGGTAGATCCTGCCAGTCGCCATTTTCTTTGATCAGATCGATAAGTGCTTGAATAGCCTCGTCTTCATGAACACCCTTTCTTACAAGATCTCTGTTTTTATATAGATTCACTTTGCATTTTCCTGCTCCAACATAGCCATAATCTGCATCAGCCATTTCGCCCGGACCATTAACCACACAGCCCATTACGGCTATTTTGAGACCCTTAAGATGAGCAGTGGCTTCTTTTACTTTTGCAAATGCATCTTGAATATTGTAGAGTGTTCTTCCGCAAGATGGACAAGCAATAAATTCGGTTTCAGTAATTCGACTTCCACTAGCTTGTAAAATCTTAAATGCAAGTTCAGAACTATTATGATCATCTTCGGATTGGATCCATACACCATCAACAAGACCATCTACAAGTAAAGATCCAAGATCAATGGATGCTTTAAATAAGAGATCATCAGCATTAAGATCCTTATAATTGAGCTTTAAAATGATCGGACATAGAATTTCTTGTTTAATGCATTCCGAAAAGCACTCCTTGATCGTTCTAAGGTCATCATTTAAGCCCGCCTCAAGTACAATCAGTCTGTCATTAGCAAGATCTTTAATTTCCTCAACATCATTCATAAATGTACATGCAGAAACAAGCACTCCATCAAAGTCATCTTTAAGTCCACCGATCTTTATCTGATAGTTTTTACTAACAAGAGTTTGATTTGATCGGTCGAAATAGAGATCTGAATTTTCATTAGAATTTTCACTAATTACTACAGGACTATTATCTCTTCCAATATTAAAAAATTGCTTGGTTTTACGTTTGTTATATTCAAAAGGGTCAATGCTCTCAAAGAAAAGGGATTCGGGATTTGCGTATTCAACGATTTTTTTTGCAACAGGTATTTCGTGTTCCGGATCTTCAGTTAGTGAAACTCTGATCGTATCACCAATTCCTTCTTTCAATAAGGTTCCGATCCCAATGGCCGACTTTATGCGGCCTTCATCTCCGTTTCCCGCTTCTGTAACACCCAGATGTATTGGGAAGTTCAAATCTTCTTTAAGTAATCTTTCCACCAGCATTCTGTAAGCATGAACCATCACTTTTATATTGCTTGATTTCATTGAAAGAACAATATATTCTTAAACCCGAAATCATTACAGATCTTTACAAATTCCATGGCTGATTCAACCATTCCAAGTGGTGTATTGCCGTATCTCGCCATAATGCGTTGAGACAGCGACCCGTGGTTAGTTCCAATTCGGATAACAGTCTCGTTTTCCCTACATACGCTTAGCAAAGGATAAATATTGCTGGCGATCTTTTCTAGGTCGGTTGAATAGGATGTTTGTAGATATTTAGACTTTTCAGGGTCATTTTTGTCTACATAATTTCCTGGGTTGATCCTGACTTTGGCAACGAATTTTGAAGCCTCTTCAGCTGCTTTTGGGTTAAAATGAATATCAGCGATCAGCGGTGTTTCAATACCTTTCTTTCGCAAAATATCTTGAATATTCTTAAGGTTTTCAACTTCACGCAATCCTTGAGTGGTAAGTCGTACATAATCCGCGCCGGCATTAATAATGCGTTCGGACTGCTCCAGACTGGCAATGGTATCCATCGTGTCTGTCGAAGTCATGGATTGAATTCTGATCGGGTTTTTTCCACCCATTTCAACTCCACCAATCGAAATTGCAGAGCTTTTATATGTTGTATGTAAAAGTGAGGTTTTCATGATTGTATCTACAAAAGTAGAAATTGCTGTGAAAAAATCACCCGACCTGACTGATTTTGATCAAGCCATTTTTATCGAGGATCTTTAAGTCATTTCCTTCAAGTTCGATCACATTAGATTCTTTCAGATTTTTAATGATTCGAATTGCGCTCTCTTTGGTCATAGCAGACATATCTGCAAGGTCTTGACGACTTATGTCCATTGTAAATTCTAATGACTTATAAACCTCTCCAGACAAGTACAAAAACGTGTCCGCAATTCTGGCAGACATGTTCTTCTGAGTAAGATTTATGAGTTGATCGTAATTGTGAATTCTTTTAAGTGTGCTGTCTTGTAGAAGTTTCTTAGAAAATTGATTATTCTTGTCAATTATTTCCTGAAGTACTTTTGTTTCCATTAAACAAGCAGAAACGTCAGTAACGGCAATAAGAGAATAATGATGTCTCTGGTCCAAATATAATCCGGGACCTATCACAATGTCAGGACATTTTAAAAGTTTGATGACCAGATTCTTTTGATGAGGACCTTCGATCAGGATTTTTGCTAATCCACGATTAATGCATGCAATATGAGTAAGCGCGCTCCCCTGTTTGAAAATTGTTTCGCCTGCCTTAAAATGTACTTCATATTTTGAACTGTTAAGCCGGCTTAATTCCTCTTGACTTAAGACATCAAAAGTTCCATGATGTTTAGTACATTCTGAGCAATACGTGATGGTGTTAAAGGTTGCCATAAGTTTAATACTTTAACTTCATCGACACAGTAACTGATTTAAACACAAACTAAATAAAATTAAGAGGGAGGTTTAATGTTTTCTAAATCAGTGTAGTATAGATGTTAGGTTTAAGGTTAAGTTTAATTAGTGATCTTAGAATGACAAATATCAACCATCCGTTGATAAATGTCAAGCAAATACCTAGCTAATGTCATTTCCGTATATGTATATATGTCATTCCTATATTGTAATGTACCGTGTATTTAATTAGTAATATTGGATTAAACAAAAAACGCGCTATTAATCAATAACTAAAAACAACAAAAAATGAAAAGATTTACATTTTTAACGATGGCAGTTACTTTCGTTTTTGCAGCTATCATTATGGTTAGCTGTACAAAAGAAGGTCCTGCTGGTGCTACTGGCCCTAAAGGTCCTCAAGGTCCTGCCGGGGAAGATGGAATTAACGGAACTGACGGTACAGCTGGATGTATCGAATGTCATGATGGGGGTACAACCCAAGGAATGTTTGCAATTACTGTACAATGGGAAGAATCTGTGCATTCACAAGGACCAAACATTAATAGAAATTATTCAGAATGTGCAACTTGTCATACAAGTCAAGGATACAGAGAAAACCTTGAAACAATGGCAAACTCAGCAAATGTTGCAAATCCTAATCCTGTAAACTGTTATACATGTCATAACATTCATGAGACGTATACTCCTGCAGATTTAGGATTAACTAAAAGCGATGCATTAGTTACAAAAATGAATGGAGCAACTATTGACTTTGGCAAATCAAACGCTTGTGTTTATTGTCACCAGGGTCGTAGTGTAGGTGATTTAGAAATAGACGGGGACCCTATTACTCCAACTAACCAATACTGGAGTGCTCACTATGCTCCACAAGCCAACTTACTTTATGGTGTTGGTGGTGGCGCATTCGAATTCCCAGGAGATGCTACCTATGGTACAAGTCCTCACATGAACATTGTTGAAGAAGGTTGTATTACTTGTCACATGGCTAAAGTTACTGGCCCTATCGGTAATATGGCAGGTGGTCATACTATGAAAATGAATTATGACAGATATGGGTCTCCTGCTTTAAATGATGCTGGATGTACTTCTTGTCACTCAGATGCTGCTGAATTAAAAACTAAGATGACAGATCTTAAAACTGAAGTTGAAACACTTATGGCAGAACTAGAAGCTTTATTGGTAGCTGAAGGTTTAATACTTGCAGGTGATGATAATATCATCGTTCAAGAATGGCCAGCAAATCTTGCTGCTGCATTCGTAAACTGGAAACTTGTTTTGAAAGATCATAGCTATGGAGTTCACAACCCAACCTATATTAAGGCGCTTCTGGAAAATACTATTGATGCAATTAAACCAGCACCTTAATTTTATTTAAGACTTTAAAAAAGGCTTCAGAAACGGAGCCTTTTTTTTGCTAAACTTCAAACTTAAAGCAACCAAAAATGAAAAAATCAATTTTATATATTCTGGTGATTTTACTTGGAGTGTTTGTGGTTACAGCTTGTGAGTATGAATTTGTTGAACAAGAAGAAATTGTTGTTCCAACACCGGATCCTGATAATCCATTAAGCTTCGCAGATGATATCGTTCCAATCTTTACAAATGGTAATTATTGTACAGCATGTCATGATACAGGAGGTGAAGAGCCTAATCTTGAGGCTGCAAGCGCATATAACAGCTTAACTAATGGTGGATATATTAATACCACCAACCCTGAGCAAAGTACACTGATCACTGTTGCCGGACCGGGAACAAGTGAACATGGCTGGAAAAAATTTACTAATTCTCAAACCGAAAAGATCCTTCAGTGGATTTCGGAAGGTGCATCGAATAACTAAAAACACAAAACATGAAAAAGATAAGTCTATTACTTCTTTTCACAATGTGCATGGGTTTAGTCTTTGCACAAACTGAGGAAGAAGCCACTAAGGATACCAGGCCGGTTTATATGCCATTTGAAAGTGGCCAATTGATCGACCAGCAAACGGTTTATATCCCAGACCACAAGACTTTAGAGTTTATTCTTGAGCACCGCTTTGGTTCTATAGAGAATGGCTTTGAGGACATGTTCGGTCTTTATGCACCTTCTAACATTCGTATGGGTTTAAACTATAGTTTAACAAATGACGTAATGATTGGTTTTGGTGTAACTAAAACAAGAAAACTAACAGATTTCAGACTAAAATGGAATGTCCTGAAGCAAACACGCTCAGACAATATTCCATTTACTGTTTCTCTCTACGGTAACTTTGGTATTGATGGAAGAAATGCAGAAGTTTTTGGTTTGGATTATAGATTCCAAAACAGATATTCATTCTTCGGTCAGGTTATTATTGGGCGTAAGATCAACGAATATATAAGCTTTCAATTCGCTCCTAGTTATACGCACATTAACAAAGTTGAACCGGGATTAGAGCACGATAAACTTGCTCTTTCATTTGGTGGTAGATATAAGTTTTCTTCACAATCTTCAATTGTATTCAATCTTGATCTTCCGTTACATATCAGAGGAATGCAGGAAACAAAAGATCCTGATTTCTTACCAGGAGCTAACTTCTCCTTAGGTTGGGAAATCGCTACAGGAACACACGTATTCCAAATTTTCCTTGCAGCCTATGATAACTTAAGCCCTCAGTATAATGTTATGACAAATAGCAATAAATTTGGTGGCAAAACAATGTTGATCGGATTCAATATGACGAGACTGTGGAACTTCTAATTGAAAAATTAGAACCTACTAAACCAACCACAGAACTCTTAATAAAAAACTAACACATATTGGGTGTTCTTGTATGAGAACACCCATTTTTAATATGGAATTATGAAAAACTATAAACTGCTGATCACAATTACTTTATTGATGCTTTCATCAGCAATATTTGCGCAGACAAATGATGATTGTATGGCATGCCATGAAGATCCTGAACTGATCGTTGAACGAGATGGTAAGGAGGTTTCCATGATGGTCAATGTCGATTTCATGACGATGTCTGTACATGAGGAATTTGATTGTGTCATGTGTCATGAAGATGCTGATAATGAAGATTTCCCGCATGCAGATGGATTGGTAAAACTTCAAAAAGTTAATTGTGGAGTTTGTCATGATGATTATCAGGAACTCTTTGATATGGGTGTTCATGGAATGCCTACCAAAACTGATTTACCAAGACCAGATTGTAAGTCTTGTCATGGTGGACATATGATCCTGAACTCTTCAAATGAACAAGCAAAAACTCATAAGGTAAATATCCCAAATTTATGTGCCGAATGTCATGGGGATCTGGTAGATACCTATAAAGATACTTATCATGGAAAAGCATACGCTTTAGGGCACGAAAATGCTCCGAACTGTCTTGACTGCCATGGTTCTCATAATGTGTATAAAGCTGAGAATCCAGAGTCAATGGTTGGAGACAATCACCGACTGGAAACCTGTAAACAATGTCATCCAAAGGCCAATGAGGCATTTACAAATTATATGACACATGCAACGCATCATGATCATGCTGCGTTGAATTTTACCTACTGGTTCATGACGATTTTGCTTTTATCTGTATTTGTTTTCTTCGGAATTCATACATTATTATGGTTACCAAAATCTTTAAAAAGACGTAAGAAAATAAATCATGAAGTAACACCTGGACCGAAAAAATATTATAGAAGGTTCAATAAGCGTCAAAGATTTACTCATTTATTGATCATTATAAGTTTCTTATTACTTGCATTAACAGGTATGACCCTAAAGTTTGCACATATGCCATGGGCAAACTGGATCGCTCACAATATTCTTGGAAGTGTGGAGACTTCAAACCTAATCCATCGCATAGCAGCAGTGGTAACATTTGGATATTTCTTCTTCCATTTACTAACTCTTTTCCAACTACGTGCAAAAGTTAAGAAGAACTGGAAGGAATTCTTATTCGGAAATAATTCCCTATGGTTTGGAAAGCATGACTGGTATGAAATGGTTGCTTCAGTAAAATGGTTCCTTGGAAAGGGTCCTAGACCTCAATACAGGAGATGGACTTACTGGGAAAAGTTTGACTATCTAGCAGTATTTTGGGGGGTTGCCATTATCGGGCTTTCAGGATTAATACTTTGGTTCCCGGAATTCTTCACTACATTTTTACCTGGCTGGGTTATTAATGTTGCACAAATTGTTCACTCAGATGAGGCACTATTAGCAACCGGTTTCATTTTTACTATTCACTTCTTTAATACGCATCTTAGACCTGAAGCTTTCCCTATGGATACAGTTATATTTACAGGGCATGTTCCAGTAGATGAGTATTTAGAAGATAGACCAGGAGAACATGAAATTCTTAAAGAAGAAGGTAGACTGGAAAAAGTAATTGTAGAGAAAGAATTTAAGAAATGGTGGTTAGTAGCTATAAAAATATTTGGATATACGGCTCTTGCAATTGGTGTCATCATAATTGGACTGATTGTTTATTCAATTATCGTTAGCGGTATATAGAACCATTATAAAATGTTTTTAAATTATTTTTATGGCATTAAAATTGAATATCAAACAATAACTAAATAGAGAAAAGATGAGAACGTTACTAATTATTTGCTTGATGATGTTTATTGGATCATCAGTAAGCGCACAGGAATTTGAGTATATCGGCGCAAAAAAATGTAAGATTTGTCATAACAAACCTGCAAAAGGAGCTCAATACAAAGTATGGTTAAATAATAAGCACGCAAAAGCGATGGAATCGTTAAAAGGTGCTGAAAAAAACGACCCTAAATGTATTAAATGTCACTCAACAGTAGGCCATGTTGATGCAAAACTAGTTCTTACATTAACAAAAGAAGAAGGTGTTTCATGCGAATCTTGTCATGGACCGGGAAGTAAATACAAGCCGAATTCTATTATGAAGAGCAGAGAAAAATCAATGGCTAAAGGCTTGATTTTACCAACTGAAAAAGTTTGTAAGAAATGTCATAATGAAGAAAGCCCTCACTATAAAGGCTTTAACTACGAAGAGTATGTGAAAATGATTGCACACGACAATCCGCTAACAAAATAATCTAACTTAAAAAAGCTCCGAATTTCGGAGCTTTTTTTTAATATAGTGCTGAATGACATTCTGCACATGCAGTTTCCCGCCATTCCTGATCGATATCAACAGGGTGCTTAAATTCTAGCGATTCAATATAACTTCCGAATNCCATTTCACCAGGTTTCCCTTGTGCTTTTATAACATGACATAAATTACAATCTCTACTTATAGATCTGTTAGCAGATGAAATATGTTTATCATCATGACATCTATTACAACCCAGTGTTTCTTTATGTCCTAAATGATTAGGATAAACATTCCATTTAACTTTCATAGCAGGAAAAACATTTTTTCCAAAACCATCTTGTAATCCACTGATCGCTTTTTCGACATCTGATTTTCTATTTGCATAAAGCTCCGGATAGCTTTCGGAATAATAGGCATGCAGCTCTTCAGCGATCGCTTTAAATGCACTGTCCTTAGTTGGATAATCACGATTTAAAAGATCCATCGCCATCATTTTAAGTTCGGGCAAGTCTTTAGGTAATTGTCCAGACGTTAGTGAATGGTCAACAAAATTAGCCGGAGGAAGGTAGTTGTGAGATGGCCTGTTATGACAATCCATGCAATCCATGGTTCGGGTTTCAAGCATATCTAGCTCTTCCTGATCAAGCGGATTATTTTCATCCAAATAGATATATTCTTCCCCTGTATTCAAATTAGTATATCTAACCCATGGGATGCTTTCTTTTGTATCACTATCTGTTTTATACTCAATTTTTACATCAGGATTTATGTGCCAGTGTATTCCCTCCTGCTGACCAAGCGCACTATAAGTTGGCCCGGTTAAAACCTGAAGATTAATATCCCATTCAGTATTTTCTTCGTCGGCAAGATAATGTTTATAGGTGCGATTTTTGCGATCATAGAACTTCTCAGGCCAGTGACATTGTTCACAAGTTTCCCTTGCAGGGCGCAGATTTTCAAGTGGAGTTGGGATAGGCCTAGGGAAGTTTCCGGTCGTAACCGCATACACTTGATACAGGCCTGATAGTTTGGATTTAACATACCAGTCTGCTCCAGGGCCAACATGACATTCAACGCATTTAACCCTTGCATGTGATGAATTCTGATAAGCAACATATTCGGGTTCCATCACTTCGTGGCATAATGTACCACAGAATTTGTTTGACTCGGTATAATGAAAAGCCTCGTATGTTCCAACGGAAGAAACAAGGAGGAAGATCGTTGATCCTACAAAAAATATCATAAGGGCATTTCTATTGCGGTGATCATTAAAGTCGATTTTAGGCCACCTGAATTCTCTTTTCTCTTCATTTTTCTTACTTCGCTTGTGTTGTCTCCACATTCCAATTGGAATTAATAGTAATCCAAAAACGAGGAATGTTGGAAGTACCATATAAATGAATAAACCAAGGTAAGATCCTCCTCTATTAAAAAAGAATGAAATGGTGAGCAGGAATCCAATCATAAACAGTGCGATCAAAGAAATCACCGCTCCGGAAACAGTTGTCCAGTTGTAAGCAGATTTTGGAAGCTTCATAGTGTATCGTTTAGTTTACCTATTAAAGATAAAGTATTATTGTCAAGACATTGTAAATCATTGAAATTTAGAAAGATTATAAATGTTTATCACACTTTAAAGGGTGATATGTATCATACCAATACTGTTGGGTAGTTAAACACATGATCCTATTTTTGTATCTATATAGAAACATATTTAAACTGTTATATAAAATGAAAAAGATCAGCTTACTCGTATTACTACTTATTGGGATTATGGGATATTCCCAGGAAAAGATTTCACCTTATTACAAACTTGGAAAAATTTCTACGGATATTGAAAGTCTTGCCTCAAACGTGAAAGAAGCATTGACAAGTGCTGGCTTCAATGTTATTGGTGAATACCATCCGGAAGGCAATTCAAATCTATATGTTATGGCTTATACCAGTGATGAACTAATTGATGCCGTTTCAATCTATGCAGATAGAGGATTGCATGCTGCAACATTGAAAGTTGCACTGGTTCAGGACGGAGATCATGTAAAATTCAGCATGTTGAACCCTGATTATCAATTTCAGAGCATATTTATATACAGGCTTTGAAATGAAGCAAAAAGCACTTGCAAAAGTTACAGAATCTGCAATCAATGCATTAAAACCATTAGGTAGTGATTTTACTCCTTTTGGTGGTGAAGAAAAAACTGAAAAACTACATAAGTATCGTTATAAAGTAATGATGCCTTATTTCACAAATCCTGTAGAACTTAATGAGTTTGAAAGCTTTGAAGAAGGATTGGCAACTATTCAAAAGAATCTGGAAGCTAAGCTTGGTAATACAGTAAAAGTATATGAGATCATTGATGCAGAAAAGAAAATAGCAGTATTTGGTGTAGGCTTAATGGATCAGGAAAAAGGTGAAGCTAAATTCTTACCTATCATTGGGGAAGATCATATAGCAGCTATGCCGTACGATATTATCCTGCAAGGAAATACAGCATCCATGCTTCATGGTAAATATAGATTTGCATTGTATTGGCCAGAGCTGAAAATGGGTACTTTCATGAAGATCATGAGTACACCAAAAAACGTTGAAAAGTTTATGAAAGCATTAACAGAATAGAAGAAAGGGAGCACTTAGCTCCCTTTTTTATTACCATCCATTTTCAACCATTTTATCTTTTTTCTTTTTTAAATTGAAATCTCTGGTGATATTGAATCCAAAATAAACACCCCCATCACCCCAGTCACCGGTTGTTTGAGGAATGAAAAGCTGTTCAACCAATCCTTGGGCGTTACTCAGATATAATTGGAACACATGGCCTCCGGTTTCAATATCAAAACCCATTGAGAATGTATTCTTATAATTCTTGGATACTTTATCCGACATCAATATGAAATATTCTGTATTGAATGTTGTTCTATTTGTGATCTTCAACCTTCCTCCCATTCCTAAAGCAAATACATTGTTTTCTGCTAAGCTCTGATCTACTAGATCCCGATATAAATAGGTTGGACTTAGCTGAAAAGAAAACGCATTGCTGAATTTTCTGGCAATCAGTATTTGTTGTACAAATTGATTTCTTGAATTATAAACGCCTTGAGCTATGAGATCCGACTTTCGGATTATTTGAGAGCTAACATTCGCAAAATAGGAAATACTCAAAGGATTATTTTTAGCACCGCTACTTTGCCTCATAAGTTTTACTTTTATAAACAGATCAGCAAGCTTTGAATTGGTACTTCTTCCAATACCCATTGCAAAATGATCATTAAATCCATATTCCAATCCAATTCTTGTAACAGCATTTTCCAAGCCCCAAAAATCATAAAACCCAGAATTTATTCTGCCAAACTGATGGGAGATCAATAGTATTAATGAACCATTCTTCGGATTTTCAACAGACTGACCCAATACCAACCTTGGAGATTTAAATGTAGATTGTACAAATTGAGTTTGCGTTGAATCCTCTTCAAAAAGATCCATGAGGTCATCTTGAGCATTCGCTGTTAATGTGGCAAGCAAAAATGCTCCTAGTATCGTTAGTTTTTTCATAAAAATATCTGTTAATTATCCGGCATTCCGGCATTGATCCACGTTCTGATCTTAGAAATATTACAATCGGAAAGTTTAGCCTGACCTTGTGGCATTGGAGAATTTCCTGCTGCATGAGTTATTGCACCTAAAAGACTTCCTGGGTTTCCAGAGCCAATTGCCCCCTGAGCTGCAACCGTTGCATGGTTTGTAAGTAGTATTCCGCCTCCCGGACTTGCTCCACTATGGCAAGATGTGCAATTCGCATTGATGATGGGCCAAACTGTCTCAGAAAAGGTAACATTACTTAGATCGCAAGCACTTCCTCCACTGTTTCCACCACCTGTTCCCTGATCGGGAGTTTCGTCTTTCGAACAACTTGCAACTGCCCAGATTACAAAAATAAGCATGCAAGTTTTTAAGATATTTTGTGTTACTGAATTTAAAGGTTTCATAATTAATAATTGTAAGTTATACAATATCAGCCTAATACAAAGTTATACCAAACATACAGGTAAAGCAATACTTAAATAGTGAAATCATTATTAATTGCATTACACTCATTGTTTATCAAAAGCTACACGCATATTTAGTATTATTGTGTTATGGTTTTTAGATTCTTTGTTTGTTTGATCATCTTCAACTTCTTTTCCATTCAGGCATTCAGCCAAATTGGAATTGGTCAATGGCGTGATCACTTGCCTTTTGCAAAATTCATTGCTGTAAGCAACAATAATTCAGTCGTTTATTCTGCAACTCCTTACAGCCTTTTAATTATTGATCAAGGAGATAACTCAATTACGAGGCTAAACAAAGTGAATGGATTATCTGATAACCGGATTCAGGATATTGATTTCAGTTCTTCAGCAAATGCATTGATCATCGCATATTCAAACACTAATGTTGATATTCATAAAAGTGAGGCGATCATCAATCTTTCAGATATAAAGAGAAAACCCATCCTCGGAAATAAAACCATCAACCAAATTCACATTCAGGATCATTTAGCTTATCTAGCTTGTGGTTTTGGAATTGTTGTGATCGATCTTCAAAGGGAAGAGGTGAAGGATACTTATTTAATTGGCCCCGGTGCTTCGCATATCAATGTTCAAGACGTATGCATAAACGATACCGCAATATTCGCAGCTTCTGATGAAGGCCTTTTTTATGCTAATCTGAATAGCGCAAACCTCGCTGATTATTCAAATTGGAATAGAATCACTACGATCCCAACTTCAGAACATAATTTTAGTCATATCGCAAGTATCGGAAACAATCTTATCCTTGTAAATAAGCGTAATGGTTATAATACAGATCAAATGTATTATACAAATGGTTCCGGATGGACAGCTTTTGATCCCGATCAAAGATCCGACATCCAAAGCATGCAGGTTGATGATGATCAACTACTGATCACACGAAATATGGATATTCTAGTTTTCAATGATCAACTGATTCAAACACAAAAGATCTGGTCGCCGGAACAGAAATCTATATTCCCTCTGGATGCTTATACCGATAATTCTGGAAATATTTGGGTTGCGGATCAATTTCTTGGATTAATTAAAACTTCAAATGATGGTTTTGATGGTGAATTCATTCTACCTGAAGGTCCGTTTAGTCCAAATGTTTATGCAATGACTGCTCTCGAAGATCAGTTATGGGCGGTTTCGGGAGGAAGAACGGAATTCTGGTCACCTCAATTCAGTAGGGATGGTTTTTATCGGTTTAAGGACGAACAATGGACTTCCTTCAACTGTATTTCTGACGATTGTGCTTTTCCTCAATTAGAGGAGATCAGAGATATGATCTGTGTAGCTATAAATCCAAATGATGAAAATAATGTATTTGTAGGAACTTGGGAAAAAGGCCTTCTGGAACTTGAGGGAGATGAAATATCAGCAAATTATACCGATCAAAACTCGTCATTACAAGTCTGGACAGCTGATCCAGGCAGAATCTTAGTAAGCGATCTGGCTTTTGATATCAATGGGAATTTATGGATCGCAAACTCAGGAGCAGAAGACATTCTTTCTGTAAAAGATCAGGATGATCAATGGATGTCGTTCAATTTAGGTACGATTAATACCAGTATTGATATTTCGGATCTTTTGATCGATGATGCTGGAAATAAATGGATCATTCCGAGAAGAAGTCGATCTCTTATCGCTTTTAGTGATCAGGGAACGCCGATGGATAAAAGTGATGATAGCCAGAAAAATTTAAGTAGTTCAGTAGGTAATGGTGCTTTATTTGCAAATAAAATCCATTGCTTTGCTAAAGATCATGATGGAGAATTGTGGGTTGGAACCGATGAAGGAATAGGTGTGATCTATACTCCCGAAAATGTTTTTACAAGTGGAAGCTACGATATGCAGCGTATCATTGTTGAGTGGGATGGCTATTCACAATATTTACTGGAGACTGAAGTAATTACAAGCATTGCAGTTGATGGTGCAAATCGTAAGTGGATAGGCACACAAAACTCCGGTATTTTCGTATTAACTGAAGATGGAGAAACTCAGGTTCATCATTTTACAACTGATAATAGTCCGTTATTTTCGAATACGATCACAGACATCGCAATTTTAAGCTCTGGTGAAGTCTTTATAGGCACAACAGAAGGACTGATCTCTTATCGCGCAGAAGCAGCCAGTCCTGGAAATGGGATCAAAGAGATCTATGCTTATCCAAACCCTGTTCCTGTTGGGTATTCCGGAACAATTGCAATCAAGAACCTTGTCAGAGATGCCAATGTAAAGATCACAGATATAAGTGGGAATGTTGTTTTCGAAACCTATGCTTTGGGTGGACAAGCCGTTTGGGACGGAAGAAACTTCAGTGGTGAGAAAGCAAGTAGTGGCGTTTATCTGGTATTTGCCAGTAATGAAGATGGATCTGTTACCCTTGTTACAAAAATCTTAATCATAAACTAATGCTTGTAAAAACCAAAGGCATCGTTTTGCATCAGTTGAAATATTCTGAAACGAGTATTATCGCGAAGGTTTTTACATTGGATTATGGAATTCAGTCGTATTTAGTAAAAGGTGCCAGAAGTCGTAAATCAAAGATCAGTCCTGCCCTATTTCAAGCGCTTTCACTAGTTGAGATCGTTGCCTACAGAAAAGAGAAAAGTAGTTTACATCATCTAAAAGAGATCAAAAGCCTGCATCATTTTCAGTCCATAAGTGTGGATATTGTAAAATCTTCGATTGCCATCTTTATCAATGAATTATTATATAGATCAATAAAAGAAGAAGAGCCAAATCCAGCACTTTTTGAGTTTATCTTTAATTCAGTGATGTGTTTTGATCTGGCGGAAGAAAAGTTTGCCAATTTCCATTTGATTTTTGCCATTCAGCTCACTAAGTATTTAGGGTTTTATCCTTCGGGTAGTAATACTAAAAGTACACCCATCTTTAATTTGGTAGAAGGGATGTTCGACAGCAAGCTCAATTGCGTACATGAACATATTGATGAAAACGGATCAAAGAATCTCGATCAGATCCTCAAGCTGAGTTATGAAAATATGCACCAATTAAAGATCAATGGTGAAACGAGAGCTGAAATATCTGAAAAGATCATCAGATATTATCATCACCACTTACCGGCATTTGAAAACATAAAATCTCTGGAAGTTCTTAAAACAGTCTTGTCCTAGAACTGCATTCCGAAAACTTCAATAAAGGCTTCTTTCACTCTAGCTTTAGCTTCTTCAAAATCAATTTCCCTTCCTAATTCTTGTTGTAAAGAGGTAACAGATTTATCAGTGAATCCACAAGGATTGATATATGAATAGTGATTAAGATCCGTGTTTATATTAAAGGCGAAACCATGCATGCTAACATATCTGCTGGCTTTAACTCCAATTGCACAGATCTTACGAGCTGTAGGCTTATCGGTATCCAACCAAACCCCTGTAGCACCCTCAAGTCTTTCGGATTTTACGCCATATGATTCAAGACATTTAATGATCACTTCCTCTAATGCGTGAATATATTGTTTCACTCCCATTTGGAATTGTTCCAGATCCAAAATGGGATAACCAACAATTTGTCCGGGCCCATGATAAGTGATATCTCCTCCCCTGTTGATCTTGAAAAATTCAATTCCCTTTTGACCTAGGAACGTTTCATTCATTAATAAGTTTGATTCTGAACCACTTTTTCCAAGTGTAAAAACAGGATTGTGTTCGCAAAACAGAAGGTAGTTGTTAGATGTAACATCATTGCGCTTAGCATCCAATAACTCCTTGAATAAAACCTCTTGATAATCCCAGGCTTCTTTATATCTGATCTCTTTTAGATCTCTAAATTCTACATTTACTGACATGATCTTTACTTTACATGTTTTTCGGCATGGTATGAAGATCTAACCAATGGGTCGCTTTCCACATGGGTAAATCCTTTTTCCAATCCGATTTTTCTATACTTCTCAAACTGATCTGGATGGATATATTCAACTACCGGAAGGTGCTTTATGCTTGGCTGAAGATATTGTCCTAAAGTGAAAATGTGGCATCCAACTGCTCTAAGATCGTCCATACATTGAATCACCTCTTCCTCGGTTTCACCCAAACCTAACATGATTCCTGATTTAGCTCTCAATCCAGAACCGGCAATCTGCTCGATTACTTTTAAGCTTCTTTTATAGTTCGCAACACTTCTGATTTGAGGCGTTAAGCGCTCTACAGTTTCTAAGTTATGTGAAATAACCTCCGGCTTTGCATCAATAACTGTTTGAATATCTTTTTCTTTACCCATGAAATCCGGCACAAGACATTCCTGAGTTGTGTCTGGAGAGATTTCTTTGATCTTACGAATTGTTGCAGCCCAGATTCCTGCACCACCATCTTCGAGATCGTCTCTGTCTACAGATGTTAATACAACATGTTTTAGTTTCATTAACTTGACAGAGTCTGCAACACGTGCAGGTTCTTCCAGATCAGCAGCTAATGGTTTTCCGGTTTTAACAGCGCAGAACTTACACGAACGAGTACAAATATCGCCTAAGATCATTAAGGTTGCAGTTCCCCTCCCCCAGCAATCACACATATTCGGACACTGACCGCTCGAACAGATCGTATGCAATTTATGCTTGTTCACAATGTCTTTAACCTGTGTATATTCCTTTCCGCTTGGAACTTTGATCTTTAACCAATCAGGCTTCTGACGTCTGCGTTTGTTTTCCATCCCTTTGATTTTTCGGCAAAATTAGTTAAAAAAGTGCTCATAAATCTACTTAGGCATTCTATATTCTAAGCACTGAATTATAACTTCTTATTACTATCTTTGCAAAAATTTATAAAATAATGAGCGTAACACTTAGTGAACAAGAGGTAATTAGAAGAAATTCATTGAATGAATTGCTGAATCTCGGGATCAATCCTTATCCTGCAGAAATTTATGATGTAAATGCGAATACAGCTGAAATTCATGATAAGTTTCCTAAGGATAATTCGCTTTTCCAGGAGATCAGTTTAGCGGGAAGAATTATGAGTCGTCGTATCATGGGAGCGGCTTCATTTGTTGAATTACAGGATTCAACAGGACGTATTCAGGTTTATTTTAAGCGTGATGAGATCTGTTCTGGAGAAGACAAAACATTGTACAATACTGTGTTTAAACGCTTATTGGATATTGGTGATATCATTGGTGTGAAAGGTTATGTTTTCACTACAAAAATGGGTGAAACAACTATTCATGCTACTGAGTTCAAGATCTTAAGCAAGTCTTTAAAACCGTTACCGGTTGTTAAAGAGAAAGACGGACAAGAATTTGATGCTTTTACAGACCCTGAACAAAGATATCGTCAGCGTTATCTGGATCTTATCGTAAACCCTGAGGTTCGTGATAAGTTCAAAATGCGTACGCAGATCTATAATTCTTTCAGAGAATTATTCAATAGCAAAGGTTATATCGAAGTGGAAACTCCGATCCTTCAACCAATTCCTGGTGGAGCAGCTGCTCGTCCTTTCATTACTCATCATAATGCATTAGACATTCCTTTATATATGAGAATTGCTAATGAGCTTTACCTAAAACGCTTGATCGTTGGTGGTTATGATGGTGTTTATGAGTTCTCAAAAGATTTCAGAAATGAAGGTATGGACAGAACCCATAATCCGGAATTTACAGTTATGGAGATCTATGTGGCATACAAAGATTATAACTGGATGATGGATTTCACTGAGGAAATGATCGAGAAAGTTGCTTTAGACCTTCACGGTACCACAAAAGTGAAAGTTGGAGATAAAGAGATCGATTTCAAGCGTCCTTACAAACGTATTTCTATGATCGATTCTATCAAAGAGCATACAGGCATTGATATTAATGGCATGGATGAAGCTGAACTTGTTGAGGTTTGTAAGAAGCTAGGTGTTGAGGTTGACGAATCAATGGGTAAAGGAAAACTTATTGATGAGATCTTCGGTGAGAAATGTGAAGCAAATTATATTCAACCTACTTTCATTACAGATTATCCGAAAGAAATGTCGCCACTTTGTAAAATGCATCGCGATAATCCTGAGTTAACGGAGCGTTTCGAGCTAATGGTGAATGGAAAAGAACTTTGTAATGCTTATTCTGAGTTGAATGATCCGATCGATCAACTTGAGAGATTCCAGGATCAATTGAAACTTAGCGAAAAAGGTGATGATGAAGCAATGTTCATCGATATGGACTTCGTTAGAGCCCTTGAGTATGGTATGCCTCCAACTTCTGGTATGGGAATCGGAATGGATCGCTTAACGATGTTGA
Organism: Bacteroidota bacterium; assembly: GCA_002711565.1. Lineage (GTDB taxonomy): Bacteria > Bacteroidota > Bacteroidia > Bacteroidales. The sequence goes on along the minus strand of PARP01000009.1, from coordinate 41,979 downwards.
TGACGGATTCGGATTCTATTCAGGAAGTATTATTCTTCCCTCAGATGAGACCAGAGAAGAAAGCTGTTGAATTAACAGAGGATGAAAAGACCCTGCTTGGACTTTTAAAGGATAATTCACCATGTGAACTTCCTGCTCTAAAAGAAAAGTTCGGACAAAGCAATAAAAAATGGGATAAAGCGATTAAAGGACTTACAAAAGCAAGTATTGCAAAAGTAGAGAAGACAGACGAAGGTTTGTTTGTATCCTTAAAGTAAAACCCTGAATAATATTATTGAGATTCCTTATTTATAGGGTATTTTAAAAAAGAAGAGTCATGTTTGTAGCGTGGCTCTTTTTTTTGTTGTAGTTCATTCATACTGAACTCACAGAATGAAGTATAGCAGAACTTAAAAAATGTTAAAATCGACGAATCAGACAGCTAAATTGTTAAGTCTCTTAATTTTAGACTTTGATTTTTTTTGAGAATCTATATATTTGCAAGCCAAACATTAATTATTCACCTAAAACAGACAACCAAAATGAACAAGGTAAGACTTCTTTTAAGCGTATTTTTTCTAAGTATAACTGTACTAGTATTCTCGCAAACGATTGATGAAGCAGGAACTGCCTTCAATGAAGGAATCCAAAAAGCAAAAGCAAAAGACTATACTGCAGCGATCGAGTCTTATAAAAACTGTGTTGAAATTTGTAATGGATTAGGCGCAGAAGGAGCAGATCTTAAAGCTAATGCTGAAAAGCAGATCCCTCTAGCATATTACAACTTAGGAAAAGCACAATATAAAGCTAAGAAATTAGATGATGCTGTTGCGGCATTCGGATCTGCAATGTCTAGTGCAGAGACGATCAGTGACGAAGAAAGCGTAAAAAGATCAAAAATATATTTAGCAAGAACTTATAATCTTAAAGGCTCAGTTGCTTATAAAGAAAAAAAATATGATGATGCACTAGCAATGTTCGACAAAGCATTAACATATGACGAAGCTTATTTAAGAGCAAACAATGGTAAAGCATTGGTTTATCGTAAGCAAAACAATGTTGAAGCATATAAAACAGAGGTTGATTATATGATCGCTAACGGTAAAGAAGGCGATAAAGTAGTTGCTAAAGCAAAATCTGTTGCTGCTAAATTCTTTGCTAATACTCAAGCTGGAAAAGCAATTCAGGCAGGAGATTTCAAAAAAGCTGTTGAAATGATGGAAACAGGTGCCGGATACGGTGCTATCAATGCTCAAGCATATTTCTTTGCAGCAGTAGCTTATAATAACCTTTCTCAATTCCAAAAAGCTGTAGAAGCTGGAAACAATGCAGTAGCTAAAGAAAAGAAAAGCAAATCTAATATCTACTTTGAGTTAGGTAAAGCTTATGAAGGTCTTGGAAATAGTGCAAAAGCATGTGCATCTTACAAAAATGTAACTGATGGACCAAATGTTGAGGCTGCTAAATACAAGATGACTCAAGAATTAAAATGTAATTAATACATCAAATTATATTAACAATTAAAGGGGGATAATTCCCCCTTTTTTTGTTTCCAATTCATAGATTAATCAGTATTTTTATAAAACTAATACTATATCTAATGGAAAGACTTCAGCCCCGAGAACGCGTTTTGATTTGGGTTTTAACACTCATACTTACTGTTATATTATCATTTATTGTGATTTAATGATGCTGCATTATTGGTTCTAACAATTAAGCAGTTCGTCTATTTCGGTTTCCTTAGCGCATTTTTTTTCATATATTTATAGTACATAATGTATTAATAACTAGTTCATTTCGGTGAAACAATAAATCTTGAGCACTCATTATGGGTTTAAAAGTACTGGTCGCAGAAGATAATTTGATCAACCAAAAAGTAGCCATGATCAACCTCAAAAAACTTGGTCATGATGTTGAGATAGCAGTTAATGGTCAGATGGCTGTTGATATGTATAAATCGGGGAGCTATGATGTTGTACTTATGGATATTCAAATGCCAATACTAGATGGTCTTGAAGCTACCGTGGCTATTAGAAATTATGAGCACGATAATCACCTCGACAGAGTAAAGATCGTTGCTATTACAGCGAATGCACTCAATGAGGATAAAGAAAAATGCTTTGATGTTGGTATGGACGAATACATAACCAAACCTATTCAAACGGATGAACTCAAAAGAGTTCTTGAATTATAATTGTGTCGCATTGAGCTTTTTCCATATATTTGTCAATAAATTTAAAATTCGAATCATATGAACTTATTTGTAATTCTTGGAATGGTAGGGCCTTGGCAAATTGTAATTATCGCAATTATTGTTCTACTATTATTTGGTGGTAAGAAGATCCCTGAACTAATGAAAGGTATCGGTAGAGGTGTTAAAGAATTCAAAGAAGGGATCAATCCTGACGAAGAAAAGGAAAAGCAAGAGAAAAAAGATAAAGAATAAAACAGATATATGCTCGATAAAGCTGTTCATCAATGGATGGGCAGCTTTTTTTTATTAAAAAAAGTTAAAATCGACAAAGCCCGATCGAAATGAACTTTACAAGCCCCTTTCGGCTTATAAAAATTATATTTTTGTAAGGTTTACGTATCAAATAATGAATGCAATGAAATTGAAGTTGACAAGAAGCAGAACGAATAAGTACATATTTGCTATTAGCCTCATTTTGAGTTTTTCCTTGGCTGGATTTAGTCAGGATTCGGACTCTACAAATATCGATGAAGGTCTTATCGAAGATTCACCCATCGTAGTGGCTCTGGATAGCTTAGTACACATAAAATATTTCAAAGAGAATTATCTGAAATCAGATACGAACTTCCTTAACGTATATAGATTCCCTGAAGATTCAGTTCCGATATATTCTGATTCCATTATTGAGGCTAGACTTCAGATGCTTAATGCTGAAACTCCAATTGAGCTGACGTATAATAAAACCGTAAAGAATTATATCAATCTTTATAGTAAGCGCAGACGTGAATTGACCATGAAAATGTTAGGTCTAGCGAAAGTGTATTTTCCATATTTCGAAGAGCAGTTGGATCGTCATAATATTCCTCTCGAGTTAAAGTATCTTGCAATTGTTGAGTCCGCGCTTAATCCAAGAGCAGGTTCCAGAGTTGGTGCTAAAGGTTTATGGCAGTTCATGTATGGAACCGGTAAGGTTTATGGATTAAAAGTAAGTTCTTATGTTGATGATCGTTTCGATCCGATGAAATCTACCATAGCAGCTTGCGAACACTTATCAGATCTTTATGATATTTATAATGACTGGAGCTTAGCTCTTGCTGCTTATAATTCCGGCGCCGGTAACGTGAATCGTGCAATCAGACGAGCCGGAGGTGTAAAGAACTATTGGGCGATCTGGCCTTTCTTACCACGTGAGACCAGAGGATATGTACCGGCATTTATCGCTGTTAATTATGTGATGAATTATGCTACCGAGCACAATCTTTATCCAAGAGATCCTGGGATATTATATATGGGTATTGATACAGTTACAGTTAGAGATGTGCTTTCATTCGATCAGATCTCTGAACTTCTAGAGGTACCAATGGATGATGTTAAATTCCTGAATCCGCAATTCAAATTAGGTGTGATCCCGGCAACTCATGGAAAGAAATATGTATTACGCCTCCCTAAAGAATTTGTGGCATCGTATTTGAATAATGAAGATTCGTTGTATAAGTTCAAAACGAAGAAAGGAATTGAGCGAGATAAGTTACTTGCACAGCTGAAAAAGGTAAAAGATAGAAATATCCATATCGTAAGATCAGGTGAAAATCTGGGAGTTATTGCAAAAAGATACAGATGTTATATTTCTCAACTTAAACGCTGGAATAATCTAAAAAGCAATACGATCTATCCCGGTCAAAAACTGATCGTTTATGGAGGAGGAAGTCAGGTAGCACAAAGTACGAACTATACAAAACGTTCTAATGAGAAATCAACTCATATTGTAAGAAGTGGTGAAAACCTCGGTCTCATTGCGAAAAGATATAAGTGCACGATCACTGATCTGAAAGAATGGAACAATCTTAGAAAGTCTACGATCTTTCCAAATCAGAAATTGATCGTTTATGCTCCGGCAGCTTTCAAAGCACCTGAAGGGGCTAAGTTCTTATATCATACGATCAGAAAGGGAGATACATTATGGGATATTGCTAGAGCGTATGACGGAGTTACTGTTGATCAGATCAAGAGACTGAATAATNTCAGAAATACAAANCNACTAACTCCCNGAAAGAAGATCAAAATAGCCATTATTGGTTAATATCATATAAAACTGAATTATGAAAAGACTCGTAAACATCCTTAGCCTATCCCTAATTGCAATTATTTTGTTGGGAGCATGTTCTGAAACCAAAACAACAAAGCCAAATTCTAAAGGAAAAACTCTTGAGATGATGGTGGTTACCAATAATAATGAGCAGTGGAACGGTAGTATTGGTAGACAGATCAAAGAATTCTTCGGACAGGAACAATTGGGATTACCTCAAGTAGAACCTCTTTTTACCTTCTTCCATCTTCCGGAAGATGCATTACTTGATATGTATAAGGCTAACAGAGATATTCTGATCGTTGATATTAATAGTAGTTTCCAGAAAGGCCAGATCGAAACCCGAAAAGACCATTGGGCTGCACCTCAAAGAGTGATCAAGATTACAGCTCCGGATCTGGAATCCTTTACTGAAGTATTTGAGGAGAATAAATACAGAATGCTTGAACTTTACCATGATGTTGAAAGAATAAGAATTCAACGTGCATTCAAGTCGGTTCAAAATGCTAAGATCAAGCAAGCATTAAATAAGAATTTTGATATCAATATGGTGTTCCCAAGCAATTTCAAAATTGCTAAGATGGATAGCACTTTCATCTGGTTAAGGAATGAAACCTTGAAAGATAGTCAGGGTGTAATGATCTATATTGAAGATTATACAGATATGAATCAATTGGATCATAGAAACATTCTTCGAAAAAGAAACCAGATAACGAGAAGATATATTCCAGGTCCATCAAATGGATCTTATATGAAGGTTGCAGATGAGTTTATTCAGCCAGTAGCAAAAGACATCAGCTTAAATGGTTTATTTGCTGTTGAGATCAGAGCTTTATGGGATGTGAAAAACGACTTTATGGGTGGTCCTTTCTTAAGCTACACACTTGTTGATGAAGAACGTAATCGTACGATCACTATTGATTCCTATGTTTATGCACCAAAAGATCGCAAGAAGATATTGGTTAAGCAGCTCGAAGCAATTGCATATACATTTGAAATCCTGAAAGAGGAAGTAGAATAAATCCTCAGAATTTGTATTTTAGTGCATTCTATTACTAATCTAACTAATAAATTATGAGAAAATTAAAACGTATTTTACTTGTAATTGCTGTATGTGCATACGCGATACCATCTGCATTTGCTATGGAAAAGGCAGATAACATTCTGGGAGTTTGGATGAATGAAGACAAAGATGCATATATCGAAATTACAAAGCGGGACAATAAGTATTTTGGGAAACTTGTATGGTTGAAATTCCCTATTGATGATGAAACAGGAAAAGAAAAGCTGGATAAGCATAATCCGGATGAATCATTGAGAAGCAGACCTGTTTTTGGTCTTGAGATCCTTACTAATTTCGAGTTTAATGGAAATTCTAAATGGACGGATGGAAAGATCTATGATCCTAAAAAGGGAAATACGTATAGCTGTTATATGAAGTTTGTAGATGATGAAAAGCTGAAGATCAGAGGATATGTTGGCGTATCAATCATAGGCAGAACAACTTATTGGACAAAAGTTAAAAAATAATAAAACCCACGTTTAAGAGCCGGTCTTGCTTTGCGCGAGACCGGCTTTTTTTATGTTTTTTAGTATATTAGTAGGGTCTAAATCGATAATATGGAGATTCCGCGGAACCTGAAAATATATTTGAGCTTCTTGATCTTATTTGTTGCAGTCGTACAAATGTCTTGTAACCAGAGCAATGAATATAAACAGCAAGAAAAAGAGAGCTCGAAGGCTGATCGATTGGAGCTGATTCGTGAAAGAGGAAAGCTGATCGCCTTAACAGATTATAATTCCACAAACTATTTTATTTACAGAGGAACCCCAATGGGTTATCAGTTTGAGTTATTACAATCTTTTGCTGATCATCTCGGGGTTAGATTGGAGATAAAAACCAATAATGACCTGGACCAAAGCTTCGAAATGCTTGCTAATGGCGAGGTAGATCTTATCTCTATTGGACTTACCAAAACCAGAGAGCGGCAGGAGATCGTTGATTTTACCGATCCAATAGATCAAAGTCGTCAGGTGCTTATTCAGAGAAAACCTGATAACTGGAGAAAAATTAAGACAGCGGATGAGTTAGAGGAATTATTGATCCGAAATCAGATCGAACTGGCAGGGAAAACGATCGTTATTCAAAAGAATACATCTTTTTTTGATCGATTAGTGAACCTTTCTGAAGAGATCGGTGATTCTATTCATATCATTGAAGATCCAAATAAAGAAGTTGAGCAATTGATCGCCATGGTTGCAAATGGTGAAATCGATTATACGATAAGTGATGAACACATCGCAATGGTCAATCAGCGCTACTATCCTGATATTGACGTAGCAACAAATATCAGCTTTCCACAGAATTTATCATGGGTAGTTGATAAAGGGCAAGACAGTCTTAAGATTTTAGTTAATAATTGGATTGGAGAGTTTAAAAATACCCTGACTTCCCGTTTGATCTATAATAAGTACTTCAAGAATCAGCGTACCAGAAATTATGCAAAAAGCGAATATCATAGTATTGGTGGAGGTAAGATCTCTCCGTATGATGATGTGATCAAAACCTTAAGTGAGAAGTATCGAGTAGACTGGAGGTTGATCGCTTCTTTGATCTATCAGGAATCGGGATTCCAAACAGACGCAAAATCCTGGGTTGGTGCTTATGGATTAATGCAACTGATGCCTAGTACTGCAGCTGAATTCGGAGTGGATAGTACTTCCAGTCCTGAAGAACATATTGAAGCTGGAATGAAGTTTATCCAATGGTTGGATCGTCAGATCCCTGAAGAAGTTGTAGATCCTCAAGAGAGAATGAAGTTCATACTTGCAGCTTATAATGTAGGGCTTGCACATGTATATGATGCCAGACGATTAGCAAAGAAATACGATAGTGATCCCAATGTCTGGACAGGAAGTGTAGATTCATTCCTGAGACAGAAATCAGACCCTAAGTTTTATAGAGACAGCGTAGTAAGATATGGGTATTGTAGAGGAGAAGAACCTTATAATTTTGTGATAGAGATCATGGATCGCTACGACCATTATAAGAACTTGATCAAGAATTGATTATCCGTTCAATTCTGTTTTTAGTTGTGCTAACCATGAATCAATTCGACCATCCGTTAGATCTGCTTGCTGATCTTCATCAATAGCTAACCCAATGAATTTTCCATCTTCATCTGCTAATGAATCTTTATAATTGTATCCTTCAGTTGGCCAGTTTCCAATGATTCGTGCACCTCTTTTTTCAAATTCATCACGGATCAATGCCATACCATCAACAAAATTATTTGGATATAAGATCTGATCACCTAATCCGAATATGGCAACTTCCTTATATTTTAAGTTGAGCTTATCTAGTTCATTAAAGAAAATATTCCACTTATTGTTAGCTTCAGCTTCTTGCCAGATCTCTGCTCCTACAGTAGATCCTCCCATGATCAGGCAATCATAGTTAACAAGGTCAGTAGCTTCAATGGAGAGAATATCATAAATATCAGCATTCACCTTATCGAAACGCTCATAAATTTTTCTTGCTACTTTTTCTACGCTACCACCTTTGGGCCAGTAAATAATCCCGATTTTTTCCATTTGTATTCTATATTTAGGTAATTCGTTACATAAAATTACAATTATAATCGTTAGAAAATCCAGCTTAATGCATGTTTTTCGACATATCTTTTAAAAACAACTTGCAAAAATCTGAAACACTGGATGAAACCGACCGATAAGAAAATTCAATTGATGTCAATAGTTTATTGCTTGAGAACTGATATTGTTTATTGGCAGTAAAAGCAGTTTCTCTTGTAATTATCGGTTTGGATCCAGTGATCAAAGACTTAAAAGCTTCTACTCTCCATACAATTTCAGACATCCATTTTTTTGCTAAAATGTGTGGCGCTTTAACCTTAAGTCCAATTGCAATATCCGCAAACAGATCTTTGAATGCTACATTTTCCGCATTCAGAATAAATCGCTCTGAATTTATTTCAGCTTCAACTAATTTTTGCATTGCTTTAACCACATCTCTTACATCTACATAACCCGTAATTCCATTCGTATAAAACTTCAATCCCTCATAAATCGATAAGAAGATCTTAGAGCTTCCACTAGTCCAATCGCCCGGACCAAGAATAATGGATGGGTTTACGATCACGGCATTCAATCCTTCAGCTATACCTCTCCAAACCTCTCTTTCCGATTCATGTTTACTGATCGAATAAGCTGAAATCTTGGAATGATATTGCCATGCATGCTCCTCGGTTACCTCATCTGAAGCGTGATCCCGGCCGATCGCTGCACTTGAACTAACATGACAAAGCGTTTTTACCTTCTTCTCCAGACAAATATTAACCACATTGGCTGTTCCTTGAACATTATCGTCGATCATTCGTTCTCTGTCTTTGGGGTCAAAAGAAATGATAGCAGCGCAATGATATACAGTATCGCCTGGTGAGATATGTTCATTTAAGCATTCAATATCTAAAATATCACCTTCTACCCATTGAATTCGGTCATATAATTCCAAGGCTTTTTCTTCGGAAGTATAATAACAGAAGGTTTGCAGCACTTTCTTCGTATTGCTATTCTTGCGTCTTAATACCTTGATCTTTTTATCAACCAATAAAAGATCATAGATCAAATGTGCTCCAACGAGTCCGGTTCCTCCTGTTATAAATATCATAGATCAAAGTTAAAGAATTCAATCCTTGCTAATGCATATTCGGATTAAATTTTATATAAGAACTGATTACAAATCATTCATCCTTAGGAATTCTTAATTATAGGATCTAATTTTTATCTTTGCAAACTATGAATAGAATGAACTTTATTACAGAACTTAAGTGGCGTGGCATGATCCACGATATGATGCCGGGAACTGAAGAGTTGATCGAAAAAGAATTAACCAGCGCTTATGTTGGAATTGATCCAACAGCTGACTCTCTTCATATTGGACATCTTGTAGGGGTTATGATGCTTAAACATCTACAGGTTGCAGGACATAAACCATTTGCATTGGTTGGTGGAGCAACTGGAATGATCGGTGACCCTTCAGGTAAATCAGAAGAAAGAAACCTATTGAATGAAGAGGTTTTGAGACACAATCAGGAATGCCTGAAAAAGCAGTTAGCTAAGTTTCTGGATTTTGAAACGGAAGCTCCAAATAAGGCAGAGTTGGTGAACAACTACGATTGGATGAAAGATTTTTCTTTCCTGAATTTCGCAAGAGATATCGGTAAACATATCACTGTGAACTATATGATGGCTAAGGATTCTGTAAAAAAGAGACTAAGTGCTGAGTCAAAACACGGAATGTCTTTCACGGAGTTCACGTATCAATTGATCCAGGGATATGACTTCCTGCATTTATACAGAGAGCATGGATTGAAACTACAAATGGGTGGTTCAGATCAATGGGGTAATATCGTTACTGGTACCGAACTGATCAGAAGGATCGCAGGCGGTGAAGGATTCGCTCTTACCTGTCCTTTGATCACTAAAGCTGATGGATCAAAATTCGGGAAAACCGAATCAGGTAATGTTTGGTTGGATCCTGAGAAAACTTCTCCATACCACTTCTACCAGTTCTGGTTAAATGTTTCGGATGAAGATGCTGCTAAGTATATCAAGATCTTTACACTTTTCGGAAAAGAAGAAATTGAAGAATTAGTGAGTAAACATTCAGAAGCTCCACACCTCAGAGAACTTCAAAAAAAGCTTGCAAAAGATATTACGATCAGAGTTCATTCAGAAGAAGACTTTAATGCGGCCGTAGAAGCTTCACAAATACTCTTTGGGAAAGGAACTACCGAAAGTTTGAGAAAGCTTGATGAGCGCACTCTATTAAGCGTTTTTGAGGGTGTTCCACAAAGTGAAGTAAGTAGAACTGATATTGAAGGAAAAATTGGAGTTATTGACTTTTTAGCTCAGAAAGCAAAGATCTTTGGTTCTAATGGCGAGGCCAGAAGAATGCTAAAAGACAATGCAGTTTCTGTGAACAAAGAAAAGGTAAAAGATAGCTATGAAATTTCTTCAGAAGATCTGCTGAATGATAAGTACATTCTCGTTCAAAAAGGTAAGAAAAACTACTTCCTGGTAAAAGTAGTTTAAGACTCTCTCCAATTGTAAAATATAAAGCCTGTAACTGATGTTGCAGGCTTTTTTATATCTATACTGTTAATATACGTTAAAAAGGCGGCATGAAGATTGGAATAGAGCTATCTTTTCAATCAAAATCCAAGCTATGCGTAATTTATTGATCATCCTATTAATTAGCTTACCTCTCTTTTTGAGTTCACAATCTATTTCCGAAAACTACAAAAGTGCAGTCCAGCATTTCATCAACGGCAATTTTGATGATGCAGAGCCATTGTTCAAATCTTGTATAAAGAAACATCAACATCAAGACTCAGTTCGTTATTACCTCGGCAGGATCTATTTAGCTAAAGGCAATTATAATGAAGCGATAGATTTGTTTGAGGATGTTGTTGATAATAATCCAAACTCTTCTGCTTATCGCCATTGGTTAGCTCAGTCATACGGGATTAAGGCTCAAAATACGTCGGTTCTAAAGAAACCTAAGTTCGCTAAAAAAATGAAAAAGGAATTGCTTAAAGCAATTGAGCTGGATGCGGAGAATGTTGAAGCAAGGTATAGCCTGTCAATGTATTATCTAATGGCACCGGGAATTATGGGTGGAAGTATAGAAAAAGCAAAAGAACAAGCTTCAAAAATAAGGGAGTTGGATCCAATAAGAGGTATAATTGTGAAAGCTGAAATCCATAAGCACGCAGAAAACTTCGATCTGGCAATTCAGGAATATTTAAATGGAATAGAGATGGAGGAAGGCAATATAGTACTCTATTATAATCTTGCCACTACTTATGAGCAGAACAAAGACTATGATAAATGCATAGAAACTTATGAAAAGATCATTGTAATTGATTCAAGCAGACTTGATATTTATTATAGTATTGGGAGAATTGGCGCATTATATAATGTTCAGCTGGAAAAGGCAAAAGCAAGCTTTGAGAAATATTTATTGCAGGAACCAAAGAAGAATCAACCCAGTCTTGCCTGGGCACATTACCGATTAGGTATGGTCTATGAGAAAATGGGTGAATCTGCGCTTGCTCAGAGTGAATACAAGCAAGCATTGGATTTGGATCCGGATCATAAAGAAGCCAAAAAGGCCTTAAAGATGTAAAATAAAAAACCCATCAAGCGAAGCCTAAGATGGGTTATGCTTTTTTAGATCTATACTATTCTTTAACTTCCCAAACAGCACCGTCAGGAGTGTCTTTCACAATGATATTCATCTTGTTAAGGTCATCACGAATTTTATCGGCTGTTCCCCAATCTTTATTCGCTTTTGCATCTTTTCGAATATCCAGAATGGTGTTCATTAAGCCATNAACCATGTCATTTCCACCTTCATTTGAACTTGCTTCAGCTTTCAAACCTAGAATATCAAATACAAACTCATGATATAATTTTTGAAGCTGATCAATGTCTTCCTGGGTTAGACTGGCTTTACCATCTTTAACAGAATTGATCCATTTAACACCATCAAAAAGATTTGCAATAGTGATCGGACTGTTGAAGTCATCATTCATTGCTGAATAACACTTATCAATTAACTCTTTAACATTATAATCAGATGATTTCCCTGCCTTTAATTGCATTACTGTTTCCGATGCTTTGATCAGTCTTTCAAGACCTTTTTCAGCAGCCTGCAATGCTTTATTCGAAAAATCCAGTGTAGATCTGTAGTGAGCCTGAAGAATGAAAAAGCGAATGGTCATTGGACTATAAGCTTGTTCCATTAGTTTATGATTACCGGTGAATACATCATTAAGGTCGATCGCATTTCCAAGAGATTTGCCCATTTTCTGACCATCAAGAGTAACCATATTGTTGTGCATCCAATATCTTACCGATTGTTTACCGTTGGCTATTTGTGATTGTGCAATTTCTGCTTCATGGTGTGGGAACATTAAGTCCATACCGCCACCGTGAATATCAAACTCTTCACCAAGATATTTGCAACCCATTGCAGAACATTCCATATGCCATCCCGGGAATCCATCTCCCCAAGGTGACGGCCAGCGCATGATGTGTTCTGGTTGTGCATTTTTCCAAAGTGCGAAATCCATTGGATTCTTCTTTTCATCTTGGCCATCAAGTTCACGTGTATTGGCCATTAGATCTTCGATCTTTCTTCCTGAAAGGATTCCATAAGGATGCTTCTGATTGTATTTTTCTACATCAAAATAGATCGAACCATTAGTCTCATATGCATAGCCTTTATTCAAAATATCCTGAACCATTTCAATTTGTTCAATGATATGGCCTGAAGCTTGCGGTTCTATACTTGGTTTGAGGACATTCAGCTGATCCATATTCGCCCTATAGCTATTTGTGAAGTATTGCACAACTTCCATTGGTTCCAACTGCTCAAGTCTGGCTTTCTTAGCGATCTTATCTTCACCCTCATCAGCATCTGCTTCTAGATGACCTACGTCTGTAATGTTTCTTACATACCTCACTTTATATCCTAAGTGTTGAAGATATCTGTTCACAAGGTCAAACGTAATTGCAGGTCGCGAATGACCTAGATGTGCCTCACCATAAACGGTTGGACCACAAACGTACATTCCAACATGTGGAGTATTTAAAGGTTCAAACTTCTCTTTTTTACGAGTTAATGTATTATGAATGAAAAGATTGTTTTCCATGAAATCGAATTTTGTACAAAGTTAGTAAATAGATGTTAGATGTTTAGAAGATAGATGATAGAAAAAGCGACCTACCAAAGAAGGCAAGTCGCTTTTTTATATTTTCTAATGGCTAACAGCCAATAGTTAAAGGCTTATTTTAAAACGCCCAACTCCTTACCTACTTTCGTGAAGGCGTTGATACATTTATCAAGATGTGCTTGTTCGTGAGCAGCAGAAAGCTGAACGCGAATTCTAGCTTCACCCTTAGGAACAACTGGATAATAGAACCCAATTACATAGATTCCTTCATCAAGAAGTTTAGCAGCCATATCCTGAGATAATTTCGCATCGTATAACATTACTGCACAAATTGCAGATTTTGTTGGTTTGATGTCGAAACCTGCATCTTTCATTTTTCCTACAAAGTAATCTGTGTTTTTATGAAGCTTGTCTTGAAGTTCAGAAGTTTCAGCCATCATATCAAACATTTCGATACCAGCGCTAACAACGGTTGGAGGAAGCGAGTTAGAGAATAAATACGGACGAGAGCGTTGACGTAACATCTCGATAATTTCTTTACGACCTGTTGTAAAACCTCCAATTGCACCACCAAAAGCTTTACCTAAAGTTCCAGTTATGATATCTACTTCACCACGAATGTCAAACTCTTCAGTTACACCGCGACCTGTTTTACCAACAACACCAGCAGAGTGACATTCATCAACCATAACAAGTGCGTCATATTTCTTGGCAAGCTCATTGATCTTATCCATTGGAGCAACATTACCATCCATTGAGAAAACACCATCAGTAACGATGATACGGAAGCGTTGTGCCTGTGCTTCTTTTAGCTTTTCTTCAAGGTCTGCCATGTCTGCATTAGCATAACGATATCTTTGAGCTTTACAAAGGCGCACACCGTCGATGATAGAAGCATGGTTCAATGAATCAGAGATGATTGCATCTTCTGCTGTAAGAATTGGTTCGAAAACCCCACCATTTGCATCGAAGCAAGCAGCATAAAGAATTGTATCTTCTGTACCAAAGTATTCAGCGATCTTAGCTTCAAGAGTCTTATGAAGATCTTGAGTTCCACAGATGAAACGTACTGATGACATTCCGTAGCCATGAGTATCTAAACCGCGTTTTGCAGCATCAACCAATCTTGGATGATTTGATAAGCCAAGGTAGTTATTTGCACAGAAGTTCAATACCTGATCACCTGTATTTACAGCGATATCAGCGCCTTGTGCTGTGGTAATAATTCTTTCATCTTTGAACAAACCTGCAGCTTTGATATCTGCCAGTTCTTTTTGTAATTGGTCTTTGATTTTACCGTACATATCTTTGAATAATTTATTAAAGTATTTATGCGTTCTAAGGCTAGCAAAGATAGAATAATTTTGAGCATTATTTGTTAAGATGCAATTGATTAAACTTAAAAATTCTTACTTTTGCGACACACTGTTAATTTTATAACAAGATATTTAAAGCATATATAAATGAAAAAGATTTTAGTAATCGGTTCTGCAGGACAAATAGGTTCTGAATTGGTGTTAGAATTGCGCAAAAGGTACGGGGCTGAAAATGTTGTAGCTACGGATCTATGTCCGAATGCAGGTAAGAAATTAGCTGAAAATGGATTATTTGAGGTGTTGAATGTTTGTAATCGTGAAGACCTTAAAGCAATATGTGAGAAATATGAGATCGATCATATTATTAATATGGCTGCGATCCTTTCGGCTGTTGGCGAAAAGAAACCTATGCTAGCATGGGATGTGAACATGAACGGATTGATCAATGTTTTAGAGATCGCACGCGAAATGGAAATGAAGCAGGTTCTGATTCCAAGTTCTATTGCTGCTTTCGGTCCTGAAACGCCTGCTGATTTCACCCCACAGGAAACGATCCTTCGTCCAACCACTATGTATGGTGTAACTAAAGTTGCTGGTGAATTACTAGGCGATTATTACGTTCGCAGATTCGGATTAGATGTAAGAGGTTTGAGATATCCTGGTATTATTTCAAATGAAACTCTTCCTGGAGGTGGAACTACTGATTATGCTGTTGAGATCTATTATGAAGCGATCAAGAATAAAAAATATACTTGTTTCGTGAAAGAGGACACTCAACTTCCAATGATGTATATGCCTGATTGTTTAAAAGCAACATTAGATCTTTTCGAAGCTGATTTTGATAACTTGAAACATCATTCAGATTTCAATGTTGGATCAATGAGTTTTACAGTTAAGGAGCTTGCAGATTCAATTAAGAAGTATATTCCTGAATTTGAGATCGATTATGCACCTGATTATCGTCAGGATATTGCAGATACATGGCCAAATTCAGTTGATGATAGCTGCGCCCGCATGGAATGGGGATGGGAACCAAGTTTCGATCTTGATGCTATGACCAAAGATATGCTTGAAGCAATTCAAAAGAAATATGATAAAGGCTTAATATAGTTGCTGTTAGCCATTGGCTTTTAGCTTTTAGTTAAAATATTAAACGGCTTGCTTTTTAGTGAGCCGTTTTTTTTATTATTGTTTACATGCTCACTCACTCACTCACTTGAATCTTATCTCTATCATCTTTTATCTAATATCTATTTACTAACTTTGCACAAAATTTAATAAATGAACATAGCAGCCTTAGTTTCAGGGGGAGTAGATAGCTCCGTAACCATTCCTAGATTAAAGGAAATGGGATACGATCCAACGATCTTTTATATCAAGATCGGAATGGAAGATGAATCTGCATTTATGGATTGTTCTTCTGAAGAAGATATTGAGATCACAAGTTATCTGGCAAAGAAATACGGTCTGAAAATGGAGATCGTAGACCTTCAGGAGATCTATTGGGATAGAGTGGTTGCTTATACGCTTGATGAGGTTCGAAAAGGCCTTACTCCAAATCCTGATGTGATGTGTAATCGAATGATCAAATTCGGAGCATTTGAAGAAAAGTATGGGAAAGATTTCGATATGATCACAACGGGACATTATGCAAATACTAAAGTCATCGATGGACAAAAGTACCTTTCTACTGCTATTGATAAACGTAAGGATCAAACGTATTTCCTTGCTCAGATCACGAAGCAACAACTTGATAAATTGATGTTCCCGATCGGCGATATCGATAAAAGTGAAGTAAGAAGACTTGCAGAAGAAATGAAGCTTCCAAGTGCTCATCGCCCCGATAGTCAGGGAATCTGCTTTCTTGGTAAGATCAACTATAATGATTTTATCAAAGGTTATGTTGGAGAGAAGAAAGGCGATATCATCGAACTTGAAACAGGAAAGAAGCTTGGAACTCATAATGGTTTTTGGTTTCATACAATTGGGCAACGTCGTGGTTTGGGATTAAGTCAGGGACCATGGTTTGTGGTTAAGAAAGACGTTGAGAATAACATCATCTATGTTTCTAATGGTTATGATCCGATCTCTCAATATGGCTCTACGGTTGAGTTGAAGCATTTTCACTGGATCAATGATAAACCTGATCAGGATTATTCTGATCCGAAGAGAATAAAATTCAAAATTCGCCATACACCTGATTTCACAGGAGGTACTCTTGTGAAAAAAGATGATCTGTATATTCTTGAATCGGATGAACAAATTGCAGGTATCGCTGCCGGTCAATTTGGAGTGATCTATGATGAGAAAGAAACCATTTGCTACGGTAGTGGCGTAATCGGTTAAAATATTACTAATGATATTCTGGGACGACATCCGCCGACTGGCGGATGTCGTCCCTTTTATTTAAATTTGAACTATGGAAAATTTTATCGCATATAACCCTACGAAATTGCACTTTGGTAAAGGTGTGATGGATCAACTCGGAAAAGCTATTCAAGAATACGGAAAAAAGGTTTTATTGATTTATGGAGGTGGATCCATAAAAAGAAATGGTATTTATGATAAAGCTGTTGAACAGCTAAAATCAATTGGTGTTGAGGTTTTTGAATACTCAGGAATTAAGCCAAATCCGATCATTGAAGATGTTGATGAAGCTGCAAAACTTGGAAGAGATAATGATGTTGATGTAATACTTGCTGTTGGTGGCGGAAGTGTGATTGATTCAGCGAAGATCATTTCAATTACAATTCCTGTTCAACATAGTGGGTGGGATTTTTATGCGGGTAAAGCGAAACCGCAAACTGCAATTCCTTTAATTTCGGTATTGACTTTAGCTGCTACCGGGACTGAAATGAATCCATTTGCAGTGGTTCAAAATAAGGAAACACAACAGAAATTAGGTTATGGTCATGACTTGCTTTATAATAAGCACTCATTCCTGGATCCAGAAAACACATATACCGTTCCAAGAGACTATACTGCTTATGGAATTGCTGACCTGATCGCACATTGCCTTGAGGCTTATTTTGGAGGCGGTGAAGCGACTTTATCCGATAAGATAGTATTCGCTATCCTAAAGGATGCAATGGAGTATGGAGAAGCTCTTTTAGACGATCTTGAAAACTATGATCTTAGAGCAAATATCATGTATGATGCAACAATGGCATTGAATAAGATCACCATGCATGGTCGTACCTCCGGCGATTGGGGTGTGCATACTATAGGCCATTGTTTATCAATGTTATATGATACAGCTCATGGTGCAAGTTTGACCATCGCAAGTCCGGCCTGGATGAAGTATCATAAAGATATTATTCCTGAAAGAATAGCTTTCCTTGGTAAGAATGTTTTTGATGTTGATGGTGTTGATGAAACCATCAAAGCATTTGAAGATTATTATAAAAGAATTGAATGTCCGATCCGTTTCAGTGAGATCGCTGAAGCCGGACAAACAAAGGATGAAGTTCTGACTTTAATGAATCAGAATAAGGTTCAGGGAATGTGTCATGCTTTAAATGATGATGCTAGAACTCAGATATTAGATTTATTCTGGTAGATATCCTTATTTGTTCTTTTCTATTATATAACTTACGTTGCTTCAAGCTGCATTTTTCAGTTTAGCAAGTTGTTTTTCAAGGCATTCTATTCTCTTCTGCTTCCATACTATTTGCTTTTCAATCATAATGGAGCTATCATATTCTTTTTGGTTCTCTATTAGATAATATATAATCCTTGCTAATTTATGGGCAGATGCAACAACTGCCCCCTTACCTCCCAATCGAGATTTCATTCTTCGCGCAAAGTCTCCCAAAGGAGATTTACTTTTGCTCATATTGCTTGCGGCCATTCTTAATGCTAACCCTGCATAATTTTTCTTGCGTTGCATTTTACTGCTTATAACTTTACCTCCTGTGATTTTTGTGTTTGGAACTAAATTCATCCATGCAGAAAACTGATTGGAACTCTTCCATTTACTCATATCTGTTCCAATTTCTGAAATTAGCTTTACAACAGTTGTCTCACTAAGCCCTGTTACCCTGCATAAATCAACACCAACGATTCCCTGCATAAGCAATCTTGCATTGAATGGAAAATCGTTTTTAGTTGGACGTCTTTTCTTTTTTGTATTTAGGCCTGTTATGTCTCCGTGCTTCACCTTAGCATATAATGAAATGAGAATACCCTCAATTTTATCGTCACACTGCTTTATTTGTTTGTGTAGAAAGTTGTACTGGTCATAAGCTTGTTGTAAAAGAAAGATATAATCATCATTCCAAATACCATTAAGAGAGTCTAAAATATCTTGGTCGCTTGCCTTTATCCTGCGATCTTTCAGTTTCAGTAGTTCTTCAGGACTTCTTTCCCCATTCAATATTGCTTCAATTAATAGCATTCCTGTTTTACCCAAGATATCGCTAATTACGTTGTGTATCTTCACATTCATTAGGTCAAGAGCTTTCTGCATCCTTCTAGCACAATCGGATGCATTTTGCACGAGCTTGTTTCGTTGGCGCACATATGTTCGCAACGTATGAAAATTTCTTTCAGGCTGGAAGCTTTTTTGTAGAAGACCACAGGCATGAAGCTTCTGGAGCCATATTGCATCTGTATCGTCTCTTTTTCGTCCAGTCACATTTTTTACATGTTTGGCATTTACCAAGTAAGGATCAATCCCTACTTCCTGCAGTTTAAGATAAAGATTTATCCAGTATACGCCAGTACTTTCAATGGCTACAGTAGTAATACCGTTTTCTAATAACCATGTAACCAAAGCTTCCAGGTCTTTGGTAAATGTTCCAAACTGCTGAACAATATGACCTGTATTTCCATCAGGTATTGCTACATCGTATTGCGTTGAACCGATATCGATTCCGCAAGAATTAGGATTGTAAATAGGAAGCCCTGTATTGAACTTCATCTTTGATTCTTTCTTTTTCATATAATCTGGATTTTAAATCAACAGTCAGAATGAGTTGAAAAAAGAAATATTTTGGTCTATTATACGGCCTTGGTGTGCCAATCGGTATTTCAAATAACTCAACGCCCAAACTTGATAAAGAAATCTTGTTCCATTCAAAAGAACGGGCTCGGCCTGACTGATGATCTTCCAAAGTTATCTACAACGCTGTTAAATTTCCAAAATGTCGAGGACTTGATAAAAGAACCAATCCCGAATCCCGAAGTTTCGGGATCGGAACCAGTCTTAGGATAATCATTTTGAGATCGCGATCAAATGCTTCATCGTTCTGAAGTAGATGGTTTCTTCACTAATTGCTGGAGTTGTCATAAAGACATCATCCAACGTATTTGTATTAAGAAGTTCATAAGTAATACCACTTTTAATTGTGTAAACCATTCCATTTTCATCTACTAAATAGATCTTGCCATCTGCAGCGATCGGACTGTTGATAAAGCTAACGCGTTCACCAACTTTAGTTTTGTAGATCTCTTCACCGGTTTCAGGATTGATGCAGTTGAGTATACCATTCCATCTGAAATTATATAGATTCCCTTCATAAAGAAGCATGGAATTCATATAAGCACCTCCCCTTGGCCAACTCCACTTTACATATTCATTTGAGGTTTCTCCTTTAGCCAATGTAATGTCTCCTTTTGCTTCTTTTTTTACAGCAAGAATTGGAGAAAATCTTCCATGCGCACTATTAAAGAACACAAGATCATCATTATAAATAGGTGTAGGAACCTGAATATCTCCTCCTCCTGACATTTTCCAGATCTCCTCCCCTGTTTCAAAGTCATAGGCACCTCTATGTCTGTATCCATTCACAACTACTTGAGCTTTGCCATCAACATCATATACAGCTGGTGTACACCAGCCCGGATATTCTAAACGTTCTGTTTTCCATAATTCTTTACCTGTTGCAATATCATAAGCAGCCAAAAATGAGTTCTCAAAAACATCACATTGGATAATTACTACATTTTCATGAATTATTGGAGAGCTGGAAAACTCCCACTCAGCTTTTTCATTCATAAACCAGGTTGATTTCAATTTACCAAAGCTTTTATCCCAAACAAGTTCTCCATCAAGATCATAACAATACAATCCTTCGGAACCAAAGAAAACTACCAGGTATTCACCATTTGTAGCAGGTGTGCAATTTGCATGTGATGATTTCGAATGGCGTTTGATCATTGGAACACCTTTATATGGAGTGTCTTCTCAGAGTTTTTTACCGGTATTTTTATCGAAACAATAAACTTTCCACTCATGATATGAAGTATCATTAACGGGATCAACATTTCCAAAGTATCCGGTTTTAAAACCACTGTTATCATCTTCACTAACTGCAGTTGTGATGAATAATTTATCATCCCAAATCACAGGACAAGACAAGCCTAATCCAGGGATATCAATCTTCCACTTTACATTATCTCCAGTTTTCAGATCCCATGTATCCGGGAGATTTGCATTTTCTGCTATTCCCATAGCTTTATGTCCACGAAACTGTGACCATTCTTGTGCTTCTGCAGAAGTATGGATCATAAATACTACTAATAGTATGGCTAGTAATTGACGGCTGATAGGTTTTAAATTCATAATTAGGTAAGTTTAGATTTAGCTGATATTGCAAGTTATAATTTTTCTGAACATGATCACTTATTGACATAGATCAAGCAACTAAAGCAATATTATAAGCGTCTTCCTATTAAATTGTGATCACTTAATTAACTTAAAGAAGAATGAAAAAACTATTAATGTGTATTGCTGTTATAGGCCTCTTAGCAGCATGTGATAAAGATGAAGATAGATTGATCAACCCAGAAGCTGACTTTAGCAGTTATTCAACTTGTTTGGAGGCAGAGTTTACAGATTTTGTGGATGCTGAATTAACATGTGATGAAGGTGCATACATCAGATCCTATACGTATCAGAATGATACTGTTTTTGTATTATTTCCTGGGATTTGTGGTGCGGATTATCAAGCTGAAGTGATCAATGATGAGTGTACATCGCTTGGGTTTCTTCACGGAATTTCCGGTAATGATGATATCAATGGAGAAAGATTCAGCTTAAATGCAGTAGAAATCGAAACGATCTGGGCAAACTAACTTGTATCGAATTCAATTAATAGACCAGACTCATTGGACTGATTGTGCTAGAGCGAGAAGTTTGTTATTAAAATCTTCCCAGCCGTCTTTGTATTCCTTGGAGCTGGATTTGGGGCTCCAAGTATAAAGAGGCCAAAAATTACTATATCCTGAACTTATAGCCTCATTTCTAACACTGTCAATACTTCTCGGTCCACAGCATTCAGAAAACAACCAAACTTCAGATACGTAATCCTTTACTTGTTCTGGATAATTCTTATCTATATTTGATTTGTTGATCATTGACTTACAACTAATAACAGCTACAACTGCAGATTTATTGACGAATTTAAAGTTCATTACAGGGTTGGTCCTATCGTCACCATTCCAATTTTCAGCAACATTATTAATTTGAGCTTTATAAATAATTATATCGCATTCATTTGAATAGTTACAATAAGTTTCATCGTCGTCATTAATAATATGACCCCAATCAACCTTTAAGCCTGAATCTGATAAGATTTTTCGAGCTATATAAATAATTTGTGCCGAAAACCTAAGGCCAGCTACAAAAGGGAGAATACCATTTTTAGGATCTTTGGAATTTGAGATGCTATATACTGTTTCTCGCCAGTTTCTCAAATTCCCATATGCTTCCGCAAATTTTTCTTGAATTAAAGGACGCATTATTCTTCGAATATCTTTTTAATTATAAAATCTTGAAATATCATTTTGTCTGATTTTGCAGATTGTTTTAAAGATTCATAAGCTTCTTCATTTAGCTCAATTATGCCAATCCTAGAACTTTTCTTATAAACATTAAATTCTCCAATCTTACAGTAAATCGCTAATTGATTAGAAGTCTTTTTTATTAATAGATCAGTTGGATTCTCAAATTGAATAATATAAAACTTTTCAGTGCTTGGCTGTCTAACTTTTCTAATCAAATCAAGCAAATTAGCATGAGGATTGCTTTTTCTTAAAGGAGCAAGAATTCTTATTTCCTTACTAGAAAGAGGGGGTTGATCTATTAAGTTAATAATATCTAGTTGATCTTGCCTATTAAATGAATTTAGATAATGAACAAAAAACACACTATCAATCTCTCTAGTTTTAATTTTATTTTTTACTTCAGGCTCAACCTTTAAAGCAGTTAAAAATTTACTTAACATTCCAGAGGATATACCAATTTCGTTTCCTAACATTTTAAGACTCCCGTAATGTGATGCCAAGATCTTAATATCATTCGCAATTTCAATAATATTATTTATTCTTGATTTGTTACTTCGATCTGTATTTAGAATTAATCTCGCTAGACTGTTTTTAACTTTTTCATCCATGATTAAGACTTAATGAATCTGTTTTGGGTTAACCATTGTCTTAGTGCAATTGTAGCAATTTCTTCAGCTTCAAGGGACAATTCCGATTTTGCATGATTTAATGCTACTTCAAATTCTTTAGTAAGAGCCAAAACAATAGTATAAATCTTTTTAGGTTTAGACGCCTCCTCAATTAATTCAGTGCTGTTTAAATTTGGCTTTTCGTCACTAATCTCAATTAACCGATCTTTCTGAAACTTGGTAAGTTCGCTCATCTTATCAAGCATTTCATCTGCTTTCTCTGAATCTCCCTTAGCGATTTTAATAATTCGTTTTACATCTTGCTTTGAAACTTTTTTATTTGTTAAATATTCTTTCGCCTTAGAGGTGGCAGCCTCATCAATTTTTAAATAATCATATATTGTAACCTTACTCACTCCTAGTTTTTTAGCAACATCTGATACATTGTTGTTATTTAACTTATAGAGCTTTGTTATTGCATTAAGCTTATCTTCATGATTTAAATCTACACGCTGAATGTTCTCAGCAAGAGACAACAAAAGAGCTCTTTCTGTATCAAGTTCAGGAATAATAATTGATTGAATCTCTGTTAATCCTAAATGTTTATGAGCGAGAAGTCTTCTTTGTCCAATAATAACTTTATACGGAGGATTCCCATAATCTCCTATTAGAACAATTGGTTGCAGAAGACCGTGTTCTTTTATACTTTCAGCAAGTTCTTCGACTTTATCACCTCGATCTTTAGTGCGAACATTTAATTCATCGATATTAATATCGACAACAGGGATGACTTTGATCTGATTATTTTTAATACTCATTTTCCCAGAGTTTATATATAAATTGAATTTCTGAACTAGTAATTAATGTAATACCTAAATTGCTCTGAATCTCAAGTAGTTTATTTAATAAGTGCTTTCTGTATTTTTGTTTTATTTTACTTACTGACCCATCTTTCCTTAATACTCTCGTTTTTCTTTCTCTGGTAAATTCCCACAGGTAATTGCGGAAGTCATATAAAGGTTGCAGATGAGACCATTCTTCTTGCTCTATTGTTCTTTTCATAGCCTTGTCTTGCTTAACAACTGTGCAAGTCCAGCATCCAAACCTTGTATCATGGCCATTGTATACTTTTTTGAGATTTTTAGTTGGATAGCCTAAATTTGGTGCAAACCCAATTAAGTAATCCCAAACATCACATAATGGCCAATTAATTATAGGCGCAAGATATCCAATTTTTAGTTTGGTACTCTTCTCAAACCAAAGTCCCTGTCCACATTCTCCACCTCTAGTACAAGACGCATTTAAACGTTGGTCTCTACTATTAGATTCACCATATCTTACTCCGGTTAAAATGGCAGTTTCATTAGGAATCATATATTTGTTCAGCTCCTTTTCACATGGATCTATTTTTAATCTTTTTGTACACCATCTAAATTTTTGATGAGGAGGAGGGTATCCTTTACCTAGCACCTTTACCCAAAAACGCTCAGATATTTCCGGGTAAACAATATGTATTTTTAATGATAATTGAAAATACCGTTCACTATTTTTTAAATAGTCTAGGAATTTTGTAGCAAAGAAATGAATTGATGGAATCTCTAGCAACGTGTCGGAGTATACGATGTCAATCCGATCTACTTTATCAGGGTTTTTAAGCGCATACTCTAATGCTAGAACAAGTGTTAAGCTTGAATCTTTTCCACCAGAAAAAGTAATAAGCCATTTATTATATCCTTTGTCCAAAATATAATTAAAAGCTTGGTTACTTTCATTAATTCTTTCGTATAATGATTGGTTAAATTCTAAATCTTTAGCAGATTTGATTCTAAATACTGTATGATCTTCTAGATTAAACAATTAATTTAAGTTTTTGTATTTCCTACAATATACTACTCAAGTAAAAATAAAATGAAAAATTTCTAGTATAGTTTCTAACACAAGCCATTGAATAGTTTAGGGGAGAAAGTTTTAAATCAAATTTAGTAATATTTTTTAAATAAAAAACCCGACTCAATGAGCCGGGTTTTTTTGGTATATCAATTTATAAAGTAGTCTATTCTTCTTCCAGACTAGCTTCGTATTCTTTAAGTAGCGTATCTTGAATATCACCAGGAACCGGTGCATATTCAGCATATGTCATTTCGTACATTGCACGACCTGAAGTGATCGAACTTAATGCAGTTGAATAACGGTTCATTTCTGCTAGAGGTACTTTAGCTTTAATCTTCTGGTAATTACCTTCAGCATCCATACCCATGATGATCGCACGACGACCTTGAAGATCTGTCATTACATCACCCATTTTTTCTTCTGGTACTAATACTTCAACATCATAAATTGGTTCAAGGATCTTAGGACCTGCATTTTTAAATGCATCACGGAATGCGTGGCGAGAAGCTAATTTGAATGAGATCTCATTAGAATCTACCGGGTGCATTTTACCGTCATAAATGTTTACAACGATATCACGTGCGTAAGAACCAGTTAGTGGACCTTCTTCCATTTTCTCCATTAAACCTTTCATGATAGCTGGCATGAAACGAGCATCAATTGCGCCACCAACGATACAGTTGTGCATAATGATTTTTCCTCCCCATTCTAATTGAACCTCTTCGCGGCCACGGATTGGGAATTCAGTTTGATCTACCATATCCTCAGAATAAGGTTGGATCATCATGTGAACTTCACCAAACTGTCCAGAACCACCTGATTGTTTCTTGTGACGATAGTCAGCTTTTGCATTTTTAGTGATCGTTTCACGATACTGGATCTTAGGAGCAATATATTCTACAGGGATCTTATACTGATTCTCAATGATCCATTTCACGATGTTAAGGTGTAACTCACCCTGACCTTCCATGATCAATTGCTTAAGCTCACGAGATTGCTTAGGAATAACTGTTTGGTCAGTTTTGCTGATCTCATTAAGGATACCACCTAATTTCTCATCATCACCAGTATTAACAGCCTTAACAGCTACTCTGAATTTAGAGTTAGGGAATTCAATATTAGGGAATTTATGATCTGCTTTACCACCTGTTAAAGTAGCGTTAGTAGCAGTTGATTTAAGTTTGATCGTCGCAGCGATATCACCAGCAGCAACTTTAGCAACTTTCTCTCTGCTTTTTGCACCAGCAGTGATCATTAATTGAGAGATTCTCTCTTTGTTACCAGTCGTTTGGTTGATCATATCAGTACCTTCAGAAACCTCACCAGCATATACTTTGAAGTAAGATACCTCACCTAAGTGCTGCTCGATTGAAGTTTTGAATACGAATAATGCAGCATCCGCAGAAGCATCACATTTAACATCGTTTCCTTCTGTATCTTTCGCAGGAGCTACCTCATCTGGAGATGGTGCATTGTTTGTGATGAATTGAAGTAAACGTCCAACACCCATATTGTGTTTAGCATTCACACACATGATTGGGAACATACCTCTGTTTACCAAACCAATTTTTAATCCGGCTTGCATATCAGCTTCTGAAAGAGTTCCTTCTTCGAAGAATTTTTCCATTAAAGCCTCATCAGCAGCAGCAAGATCTTCGATCATTGCAGCTTGCATTTCTTCTGCTTTCCCTTTTTCTGCGTCAGGAATATCAGTGATCTCTGGTTTTCCACCGCCTTCTGGGAATTTGTATAATTTCATTTGGATAAGATCCACAACAGAATCAAATCCTAAACCTGCGTTTACAGGATATTGACATACTGTACAACTTCCACCGAAGTTAGATTTCAGCTGACGTACAGTTTCGTCGAAGTTAGAGTTTTCATGCTCTAAATGGTTGATCGCAAAGATTACCGGCATTTCGTTTTTAGTAGTTGATCTCCAAGCGATCTCAGTTCCAACCTCAACACCATTCTGTGCATTAACAACCATAACAGCTGTATCAACCACGCGTAAAGCAGAAACTACTTCACCTACGAAATCATCAAATCCCGGAGTATCAATGATGTTAACTTTCTTACCGTTAACTTCAGAGTATAATACAGTTGATGAAACAGAATTTTGACGTTCTAATTCGATTTCGCGATAGTCAGATACAGAGTTTTTCTCGTCAACAGATCCACGTCTGTTGATCACACCACCTTCCAACAACATAGACTCAGCTAATGTCGTTTTACCGGTTTTAGCACCACCTACAAGGGCAATGTTCTTAATTTCGTTAGTTTGATATACCTTCATTTTATGTATTGTTTGATATTTTAATTTTCACGTAGCCTATAAAATGCACGCAAAAGTATAAATTTCTGATTAATAATAAAAAGGAAATGCTTATAAATAGAACGAAAGGCTTTGATTATTAGCCAATCATTGCATTTATCTCGCTCCATTTTTCTTCTAAAATTCTTGCTCCATATTGTTGGATCACATAGCCGGCCAGGATCGAACCAAGACGACCACATTCTGCAAGATCTTTTTCCATTGCCATACCATAGATGAAACCTGCGGCATACTGATCACCGGCACCGGTTGTGTCAATACTCTCAGCTTTAATGATCCCTGCTTCAAATACCTCATCACCTTTTTTGATCAGAGATCCTTTCTTTCCTACCTTCACTACAGCTATTTCACACATATCAGCAATGTAATGTAATGCCTCTTCAGGTTCTAGTCCGGTAAAAGATTTTGCCTCTTCCTCATTTGCAAAAACCACATCTACATAGTCTTCAATGATCTGATGCAGAAAGTCAACATTTTCATCAACCACATTATAACTGGCTAGATCCAAGCATACTTTCAATCCTTCTTCCTTGGCAACCTTAACGGCTGTTCTGATCAGGTCATGATTTTGTACCAGGTAACCTTCAATGTAGAAGAAATCATATCCTTGGAATAATTCTTTCTTTAATTGCTCAGGTGATAATTCAATTGCTGCACCTAAATGTGTAGCAAAAGTTCTTTCAGAATCGGCACTGATCAATGTTGTTGCTGTTCCGGTTTGAGTATCTGAATAAGCAAGCAATGGTTTTGTTCCGATGGCCTTAAGCTCATTCTCAAAAACATCACCCATTTCATCCTTACTTATTGTTCCAATAAATGCTGTTGGAATATCCATTTTGGCGATCCCTGCAATCGTATTTGCTGCGCTACCTCCGGAGAGAAGTTCACGCTTATATTCTTTGGTTGCTTCCTGAACTCTTCTTGCTCTTTCTACATCAACCAATTGCATACTTCCACGAGGAAGCTCTAAGTTTTCTAAAATCTTATCATTATCTATCTGAATGAGAATGTCAACCAAAGCATTCCCCATTCCAAGTACTTTTTTCATCTACGCGATTTTTAATTTGGCGCAAATGTATGAAAATCAAATGAAAAAACTAAATTGATTAGTTGATGAATAGCTTGCCGGTTGAGAAGAAGTCGTCTGCAATAAACTGAATCACATACATCCCTTTTTCAAGGTGATGTAAGTTGAGTTTCTCTTTACAGTTTTCCAATCCGCATGGAATGATTTCTTTAGCAAAAACTTCTTGTCCATGCATATTGAAAATGCGAACAGTTAGATCTTCATTTCTGCCATTTAAATTGATATTCAATTCACCATTACTTGGATTTGGGTAAATCGAAATTCCTGAGCTTTCGAGGTCTTCAATACCAGTGAAACATGAGATAAATGTTACATCAATACTGGTCATAGAAACACATCCATTGTTTGTAACGATCAGGTCAAGTGTAAGAGTTCCAAAACCAACACCTGTAGAGTCCTGGAAGTGGGTCGGACTTGTAGATCCATTAGACCATAAATATGAATCGTATCCACCACCAGCATTTAAGGTAATGGTTTCATCAGCACATGCCGAAGTATCTGCCGGTAATAGAATTCTTGGCTTTTCATTTATCGAAACAAGGAATGTGTCAACGAGGTAGCAACCATCATTTTCAACTCCATAAGTGATCTTGTGAATTCCTGTTCCTGCGGCTGTAGGAGAGAATATATTTCCTGTGACTCCAGGACCCTCGAATACACCACCAGCAGGTATTCCTTCAATTAAAGATGCTGAGGCGCCTTCGCAATATGCACTGCTAAGTCCTGAAACCTGTAAGTCGATCGATTCTTTGATAGAAACAGTTACACTATCTCGCGAGCTACATCCAAACTGATCTCTAACACTTACAAAATATTGAGTTTCTATGGATGGATTCACCTCTATAGCTGATGTGTCTGGGCCATGATCCCAATCATAGAATAAACCACCGCTTGCTGTTAGTTGAACTGTAGCTCCGCGACAACTAAGAACATCTTGTCCAGCATCTACGATAGGTAATTCTCTAACATTAACCACAACTGTGTCTTTCGCATAACAGCCATTTAGGTTTAAGACCTCAACGGTATATGCAGTAGTGTCTAAAGGACTAACTTGAATTGTATTCGTATTATCTCCTGTGCTCCAAACGTAACCATAACCGCCAGTCGCAGTTAAGAATGTTTGGTCGCCTTTACAAATACTTACATCTATTCCTGCATTTCCATTTACAGCGAAAAGTTCAACATAAACACTGTCTCTTGACTCACATCCTGAAGCATTGAATACATCCACATGATAGAAAGTAGATTCTGTTGGGGATACTTTGATACTTGCCGTTGTATCACCTGTTTCCCAAAGGAATTTTGAACCACCTGAGGCCGTTAAGGTAATTGAGTCGCCAGGACAGATCAGTGTGTCATTTGTAATTGCAATAGTAGGAATCTCAAATACAAGAATATTAATTGTATCGTGACTTAAGCAACCTAATGCGTTCTCAGCCTGAGCAAAGATCGTGGTGTCGCTTGTTGGAGTTATGGTGATTTCCTGAGTGCTTGCTCCGGTGCTCCATAGATATTCGAATCTGTCAGGAATACTTAGAGTTATGTTATTGCCCAAACATAAGGCTGTATCATTTCCCAGTTTAAAACCACAATTAGTATATCCCTCTGGTAAAGTAACATTTTCAATTTCACTTAATCTGGCTATGAAACTACTTCTTTCGATTCCGGGATCAAGCATATTGATATAATCCAATGCTATGAGTGCACTTTCAGTTGTTTGGTCCATTTCTGTTTTTGTAACAGCAGCCTCGGTTAATTCAAAAATATTTTCATCAACCTGGCCGATCCAATTCAGATTGATCAGTGCCGTATTATCATTGTTGATCTTTGAAGTACTTACTGATCCTCCGTTAATGATGATACTTTCAATTGCAACATCACTCTCTACGATCAAGCTTAATGCATAATGTCTTAAGTCTGTTGGAGCATTTCCGGAAAAAGTGATCAGCAATCTATCATCAAGTAGTTCTTCATGAATATTGATGAGGTCATAAACCTTCAGGTAGTTTTGTATTTCCTCTTCACTGGCTACCCAAATATTGTCTAGTCCATCTTTACCATAAGTATCCTCGATATAGTTCATATAAAGTTCGAATACACTAAACGCATAACCTTCATTTAATCCGTCGGTTACGGAATTAAGGAATGCAGATGCCCATGGATGTTGGTTTTGACCGCTATTGCTATGAAGAGAATCAGCGAGTTTTGCTAAACTTTCTCTGTTATTCAAAGAGTTTCTTCCTAATCTCAGACTATCTAAATGAGCAACATCAATATCTTCAACGTTTATTCGCGGAACTCCAAGGTTGTAATTCTCATTCAAGATCAACTTATAATCCAGATCTAAAGCCGCTCTGTTGAATGTGGAATCATTATTTGGTGCTACTAATGCTTTAAAGCTGATTCCATTTTCTATTTCACCAAAGGTTTGAAGTTTGGAATAGCTATGATTTCTATTCACACTATAAAGTGCATTTCCGGAATTATCCGGAAGCAATCCAATATTTGTCAACGACCAACCTGCTTTATACATCTCGATCAAGTCTGACCAGGAGCTGTATTCGGTATTATAAGTAGAATTTTCAGGATCGTGAACGTCCGTTTCTCCATCCGCTGCAAAGGCATTAATGGAGGTACTAAGTGTGAAATTCATATTATTTCCGCATCCGTCGGTGAAGAACAGACCCGGATAAGAAGTGCCATCGATGGTCCCACCATTCAGCATTTTAAAAGCATGAGTGTAAGCATCTTTCTTAGCTTGATCTAGATGGAGACTCAATGCAAAATCTTTATTGTACTTAAGCGCACTTTTATCAACAGAATAAGATCCTGGGGCACTTGCAAAGTTGATCACAATACTTTCCAGTCCGGAATTATTACTTACTTTCTGTTGTTTGCTCATAAATATGCTAACTGTATCTTTATCAGAACATCCAACTTGATCGTAAGCTGTAAGTATGTAATCTGTGGTATTTGTTGGACAAACTTCAATGCTATTTGTTATCGCTCCGGTATTCCATAAATACTCAACGCCACCACTAGCATTTAAGGTTGTACATTCTCCGATGTTTAAAGTAACATCATCACCTGCATTTGCAGTAGGTGGTGTTCTTTGTGTTACAATAACACTATCTTTTGTATAACATCCACCATCGTTGGATACTGAAACTACGTATTTTGTAGGTACATCAGGACAAACTTCAATTGTGCTGGTTTCTTCACCAGTACTCCATGAGTAAATCGATCCACCTGTTGCCCAAAGTTCTACACAATCTCCCGGACAAATACTTGTGTCGCTTATAATTTCAATGGCTGGTGGTGTTGATATAGAAACCACTATGGTGTCTTTACTTGTACAATCATCATCTGTAACTGTTAGTATAAAAGTTGTTGCTGATTGAGGTGTTGTTTCAATGATCTGAGTAGATTGTCCGGTATTCCATGAATAAGAATCTTTACCGGCAGGTCCGCTTAATCGGATCAGACTTCCTGCACAAATGGTTGTGTCATTTCCTAAGCTGAAGCTACAATCTACCGGTAAGTCAGGAATAATGATGCCTTCCAGGTTTGAAAGTCTGGTTGTAAGGGTGCTTTTTTCAATTCCTTCATCAAGCATAGAAACATAATCATAAGCGATGATAGCGGCATTTTCTGAAAGTGCACTTTCAGCAGAATCTACATAGAATGTGGCCGTTTCAAGAACGCTAGGCATGTTTTGTCCGTTCCACTCAAAATTAATTAATGCCTGATCAGTATTCAATGAGCTAAAACTTGAGTTACTGGCTCCATTAACTGTGATATTCGTGATGCTTCTTTCGTTCTCAACATCAACCAATAAGCTGAGGGCATAATTACGAAGATCGATCGGAAGGTCGCCTGAGAAAGTTAATGTCAATACATTGCCATTTAAGGATTGTTCTAATGTAATGGCATCTTTAACTAATAGATAATCTAAAACGAATTCTTCACTTGCAAACCAAATATTATCTAAACCATCTTTACCATAAGTATCTGCAATATGCTGCATATAGGTCTTAAATGCAGAAAATGAATATCCTGCCCCACCTGCTACAGAATGGTTAAATGTGGCAGCCCAGGGTGTAACATTGGAGGTTTGTGAGGCGCCATAAAGTTCATCTGCGAGATTTGCAATACTTGTAGCACCAGACATTTCGCTTCTGCCCATTTTGAGTTGATTCAAATCAATAATATTTGAGGTTTGATTAACATTTAGGTAATCAACTCCATATGAGAACTGTCTGTAAGCAGCATTATACCCCTGGTTAAATGCGGGTTCCGTAAAAGCATCTTGTCCATTGGGATTTACAAAGATTGTTGTATAAACCCCATTTGGAATACTTAAGTTTGTGTGAGATCTTATATAGCTATGATTTCGGGCAACTAAATAGTCAACATCACCGGCAACTGAAGAACTGAAACCATGATTTGCGATACTCCACCCATTATTGTATAGGTCTTCAATTTCTGCCCAAGTAATGAACATATCTGCATAGTCAGTTCCTTCTTCATGAACATCTCTGGTTCCTATCATGGAGAAGATCGCGGCAGTCATGCTGAAGTTAATATCATTACCACACCCATCTGTGAAAAACAATCCCTGGTAAACATCATTATTTAAAGTTCCTCCGTTAAGTAGAGGAAATGCATAAGTATAAACTTCCTCTTCACCATCATCAATAGTAAAGCTTAATGCAAAATCTTTATTATATCTCAGAGGTGTTATGCTGGCAACTGCATTGGTAGGTGCTGCATCAAACTCAATGTTTATGCTAATATTGGTATGATCCTGCGCATTGATGTAAAGCAGGCTAGTGATAAACACTAAGGTTAAAAGAATATGTTTTAGGTTTCTGAGCATGTACTATCGACTTAATATGCTTGTCCGTAATATGATCTCCACCTGCTCTTTTTAGTGTATTTACCGAATATAAACCCTACAGTAAATTCATGAGTAGCTGCCGGTTGTGAAATATCAGCACCTGTAGCAAACTCGTAGGAATAATTTATGATAAAGTTATAGGCGAATACAGCTCCGAGGCTGATCATAGTCTTTCCAATGTCTTTATAGGTGATGCCTGCCCAATAGTTGTCACGATATTTAAATAAAGCAGTAGCTTCTATTTGAGACACAACATCAGTTGTTGATCTGTAAACCAGCATCGGCTCAAAATCCAGATCATAATTCACTCTGAAATTATAGCTTGCATAGGCTACAAAATGTCTGTTGATCACAAATAGGTTTTTATTGCTTCCAACAGAATAAGCATCTTTGTTTTGGAACAGGAATGGAATATTAACACCAATAGCACCTTCTCTCCAGCGATACATGAGTGATGTACCTGCATTCAGGGCTGTACCGTTAAATTCAGTTGAGTTCATTAAAAGTGGATCATTCACATCTGCTATGTCAACTCCTGCAAGATTGATATAGTTCTGAAGCATGGTTCCCCAGATACTGAAATCGAGAAAACCTTCAGAACCTACTTGCATATGCTGAATATAACTAAAGTGGATTTGAGTATTTCTGAAGATATCCGATTGATCGCTGATCACTTGTGCTCCAAACCAAACGTTTTCTGAGCTTGGAAAGAATGCATTTGCATAACTGGTTCTTGGCCCGGTCTCTATATTTGCCCATTCTCTTTTATAGCCTACATATACTGTTGTGTATTCATCAATACCGCCATAAGATGGTGAAAGCATATATCTATTCCCAAGGTAATTATTCGCAGTAAAGATCTGCTGCGCCGAAAGCATAGTTGGAAATAACATCAACAATATTAGTAATCCTATGAGCTTGGGAAATGCTTTCATAATATGTTTATCGAATAATATTTAAAGTTCCTTTTTGAATACGATTGTCATTACAAATAACGATATAAATGTATGAGCCCTCCGGCAGTGGTTTGCCATTGTAAGTTCCATTCCAGTTGTTGGCATAATTCGAACTCGAATATACTTTGAGACCCTGCCTGTTGTAGATCTCCACTTGGCATGGGGCATGCTTTTCAACATGGAATATTTTCCAGAAGTCGTTAAAACCGTCACCATTTGGTGTGATCACATTTGCAATTCCTTCTCTATCATTTACAATGATGGTGAATGATTTTGTTGTTGGACAATTGCTTTTGCTAACCTGAGCAAAATAATATCCACCGGTAGTAATGGTAATAGGATTGACTATTTGTCCGGTCGACCAAAGGATCTCATCAAAGTCACCAACAGCTCTTACCGTAACACTTTCCCCTTCATCGAATATGGTATCACCTTCGAATTGGAATGTTAAGGTTGGGAGTTCGTTGATCTGTACACTCATTGAAATTGAGTCGGCACATCCAATATTTGAAATTGCAACAAGCTTAACATTGTAAATTCCCGGAAAAACGTACCAGTGTCTTGGATTTGTAGAGAAGTTGTCAGTGGTTCCATCACCAAAATCCCAAATAAAATCTTCAAGATCTTCACCTCCGGCTGTAGATAAATTGGTGAAGTCTGTAAACTCATTCGCACAGCCATTCTCAACTGTATAATTGGCAACCGGATAATTTCCTACGATCACTTGCTGATAGATGGCGCGTGATGAACCAGTTGAGGTTGTAACTCTCAAGCCAATGGTATAAACTCCTGCTTGTGTGAATACTCTTCTTAAAGTATCAACCGTAGCATCAGTAAAAGAACCATTATTTGTGAGGTCCCAACCTACATCAACGATTGGATCCGTACTGGTAGATGTGTTGATAAGAATTGTTGTATCACCAAGGCAGACATCTGTAAAGTCAAAGTCAGCGGTTTGACTCACAGCAATTTGTGAAAATGCGAATAGAATGAATGCAATCAAATAGTATTTTTTCATGCAAAAGTTTTACCAGATTATAAAGAATAAATTAACTGATTAACCGATAAAAATAACGGATATCCAATGATTAAAAAAGAAAAAAGGCAGCTAGTTTTCAACAGATTTAGTTAGGATGTTAATTGTTTCGTGAGATTGATGTTTAGTCGTCTTAAAACATTTCTTAATTTAGTTTTCTTAACCTAATCGAGATTCAAGCATGGAAGATGTATTCTTCATCATAGGTTCTTCCAAAGGTCAGGGAAAAGAAATCTTTGAACTTTTAAAACCGGAATCGGTTGAGATCATACAATTTGATAGTTTTGATGATCTCACTGATAGCTCGTATAAGCTATGCCCAACCTTTGTGCTTGTTGATCGTTCTTTCGATATCGAAAGATTGAAAAAAGGGATCAATTCTTTCAACCATTGTGATTTAAAGCCAATCATTGTATTACTTTCCGAAGAACAGCTAAGTAATAGTGGAGAAGTTGATTATATCAATCTGGGGATTGATGGTTTTATCGTTTCCGGTCAATCAAAATCTTGGGTTCTTGCTTATCTGAAATCTTTGTTCAGACTTTATCATAAGAACAGAAAGCAGGATACGGATCAGCAATTTCGCTTATTGTTCGAAACCATGTTCAGTGCTTATGCCCTGCATGAGATCATTACGGACGAATCCGGAAAGGCTGTTAATTACAGATATCTGGAAGTGAACCCCGCTTTTGAAAAGATCACAGGTTATAAAGCTGAAGATGTGGTTGGAAAAACATTGATTGAGTTGTTCCCAGACTCTTCTACTCGTATCATTGAAACCTATGGGGAAGTGGCTCTCGATGGTAAGAAATTGCAATTTGAGCAGTATTCACCGGATCTGGAAAAGCATTTCGAGGTTGTTGCTTTTAGCCCGAAAAAAGGGCAGTTTTCGACTGTTTTTATTGATATAACTGAGTATAAGGAAGCCATTAAGATCATTCGTGATTCTGAGAATTCATTAAAGGAAATGAATGAGGCCAAGGATCGATTCTTCTCAATTGTGGCACACGATCTAAAGAATCCATTCCATAATATTTTAGGTTTTGCTGATTTGCTAACTGAAGATTATCATTCAATGTCTGATGATGAGATCTTAAGTCAGATCAATCATATAAAAACGGCAACTGAAAACGCATATACCTTACTTATCAATCTTCTTGATTGGTCAAGAGTTTTACTTAATCGCATAGATCTTCAGGCAGATACGTATGACTTGAAAGAGTTGATAGATCAGGAAGTGAAGATCCTTCAGGAACAAATCGATCAAAAAAGTTTAAGACTTAATATCGAGGTAAATGAAGCTGTTCAAGTATTTGTCGATAATCATATGATCGGAACGGTTGTGCGTAATTTGCTATCTAATGCCATCAAATTCTCCAATGAAGGTCAGCAGATCCAGTTATACTGTACAGATCTGTCGAAATTCTGGCAGCTTAGCATTAAAGATGATGGGGTTGGAATTCCTATTGATAAGATTGATGGGATCTTTGGTTTGGATAAGCATAAATCCACTTTAGGCACTGCAAAAGAAAAAGGCACCGGTTTAGGATTAATTTTATGTAAAGAATTCGTTGAGAAAAATGGTGGCAAGATTTGGGTTGAATCTACTTATGGCACAGGCACCACCTTCCATTTTATAATGCCGAAGAATAAAAACTAGATTTTTAGAGCTTAGATGGGTGAACTAGTTTTAAAAATCTATTCATCATATAAAGAAAGCAAGCCAAACGGCTTGCTTTTTTTATTTTCCCTAAAGATGGGTTGGCTTATGTTAAATTCTTTATTAAATCAACATTTTTAAGGATCCGTTGTAAACACTTTCTGAGTTCCATAGAATGTTTTTCCCTGATATGTTGTTGCATATGCTCTAACATAATAGGTGGTGTTCGGACTAAGATTCGTTAAATGGCTTACAAATGCTCCATCACCAGATCCATTGGTAGTTTTAAAGTCACTTGTAGTTGGATCTTCAGAAGTACTCCAGCAGATTCCTTTTTGTGTCACATTATCCCATTCTCCGCCAGTGTCATTTGAATTCACACTACCTCCACCAACTGCAAAAGTTGAACCTATTCCACTGATATTAGATGTAACAACAATTGGTTGGAGAATTTCATAAGCGGTAACACTAAATTCTATAGAGTCTATTTTTGTTGTGTCTGCTGTAAATATTGAAGCCATGGCTTGATATTCTTGCGCTTCTGATCCAATTTCCCAGTCTAGCTGAACTTCACCGTCTAAATTAGTAATAAGAATTTCACTTGAAAAAGTTCCATCTCCGCTTATATAAACTGGACAAAGCGGTGTTGAAAGATCCAGTAAATCGCTTACTTTAAATGTTAGAGGAATTATTGTACCAGGTTCAACTTGATCTTCAAGATTTGTAAGTAATTCAAGATCATGAGGTGCTTTCCAGAGCGTATCTTCAAAAATCGGGAAAACCTCAGGACCTATTTCATCATCCTCAATATCAAATACTTTCTTAATTGCATCAAGTTTTACTCCAACTCTGGATTCTAAGCCTACATTTAAATTGCTATTCCAAGCCAAAAAGTTTTCTGCACCTGAGGTTGTAATTATACTTTGAAAAGCGGCATTATAGTTTCCAGACAAATACGGTACAACATCTATATAAGGTCCGCTAATGCTATAAAGTGCAATATCAACAGTAGGATATATTTCCAGTTTAGCTTCAAGATTTACCTCTCCATTTATATTTAAAGGATAAATAATATTCTCAGGTGTATAATCTAATATTGGAGATAGATTATCCGACTGGTATTTGGCACCAACTTTTAAGGTATGATTACTTTCGAATCCCCAATCTGCATGAAGAGAAGCATTCGATTCAAAATTATAGGCCCCATATATATCACAATCGAGTGTTATCCAAACCGGAACAAAGCCAACAAAGAATTTTACTGTTTTTGTTGCCACATCAAATAACTTCTTCGAATCCTCTTTAGTATATTCACCACTCATATCAAGTGCTAGTTTAGTTAAGAATCTGGCTTCACTTTTCAGATAAAACTCGAGACTTTCTAAATCAGTAGATAAAAAGCCAGGAGCAAATTCAAATTCTAGAACAGCATCTGTAGCAAATGATATTTCACCTTCATCTATATAGAAGTGCACAGGATCTCCATCTTCACCATAAAGATCTTCATCGGAAAAGTCATTAACATAGTTTATAATGTTAACACTGCCGCCCGCTTTGGTTGAACTAAGTTCTAAAGCACTTTTCTTAATAATTTGTCCATAAGAATTTCGATAAATTATTTCAGCCGGGTGTATGAATCCATTATCATCTGTAAACGCCATTGAAATTTCACGATTTGTACTCGTGCTTTTCAATTGTGTATTTGGAGGGATAATTTCCGTATCCAACTTAAACTCTTTATCAATAAAAATTTCTGTTAAGTAGGCTTGTTCAGTTTCAATCGTAACTGTATTACCATTAATCTGACTACTAATAACTTTTCGTAGATAGCCCATTGTATCTCTGTCGACAGTGAATACATCTCCCACTTCAATTTCCGGAACAGAACCCGTGAAATTAATTGAAACAGTACCCGAGTTTAAATTAAACGTATGAATCGTGCCATTGTAATAATCAAGATCAATATATGATGTGCTAATACCTTCTTCAAGTTCTCGGATAACTGTAATGTATTTAGTTTTTGTTATTGTATTTGAACCGTATTGATTGGTTGATGTTAAACTTACAGTATACTCCCCTTTAGTAGAATACGCATGCGCTGGATTTTGTTCTGTGCTGTTTGAACCATCGCCAAAATCCCAAAGCCAGGAAGTTGGCGTGTTTGTAGATTGATCTGTAAACTGTACGGTTTCTGCTTCAATAATTAACTCATGGTCAGCTTTAAAGTTAGGAACAGGTTTAAGAATAGTTGTAGGTATTACTAATGAATCGGGATATATATAAATGTGATCATAATTTCGATAGCCTGGCCTGTCAAGATACCAGTCTTCATGCTCTAATCCCAGACTTTCAGCCCAATCAACAAAATTAAGATAGGCTTGTGAGATTTCAATTTTTTCTTTCGGCCAGTCAAAACTTGATGGAATATCTATTGCCCAAGGTAAGTTATTTGTAGTTACATAATATCTGTTAGAACCAGGATCTGAATCATCATCGATTGTTCCAAACATGGATGGATCAACAAGGTCTGTTGGTGTTTTATCTTTTAAGTGTACTTCAACACCTCTGTTCATGTTAACAATAATGAATGGATTCCATTCAACAAGATTAAAATCATTGGCAATAAGAGTATTTTGGGTAGGAGTTAAAGTGATGTCAACGGTTTCGAATGGTATAAATGGAGCAGTGGTTTCAGTGTTTACTCCAGTTCCGATACCCGGATGAGGTAGAAGATTAAAAATATTGTCGAAAACAATTACCGTTGGATGACTTTGGCTTTGCTCAAGTCCATTCCCACTTAAATTTATATACGATTCCAGAATGGAATATCCGCTAATAGAAAGATCTGCTTCTATACCACTTTTAGAGGTAGGTAGGTTAAACCCAAACCCATTGGCATAAAATGCACCAGAAGCCTTAACAACAAATGAGGCTTTAATATCTACAACATAATCTTGTGCATTTGTAATTGTAGTAAAACGATAATCCACAACTAAATCATTAAAATCGTAATCTCCCTTTGCCGGCCAAAGATCTTCAAAGGCTAAGCTTCCATATCCTGCAGCTGGGAAATAATTTAGAAATGCTTTGTCAGGATCATTTGGAAAATCATCTTGACTGTCGATTATCCCATCACCATCAGAGTCTGAAGTTAAATTCTGAACTTTGTTAAGTTTAGAGTGTTGAGCTGTATTAAAACTAAAGTTGTTTATCGTGATCCTGTCTGAACTTAGGATGTATTCTTCGTTATTAATCAACAATGTTTTAATGGAGTTAGGTACACTTATTTTTATAAGCTTATTTTCAGAAGCATTAATAATACCTTTATGGTAATTGATGGTTCTGTCGGTGGATGTAACCTCTATAACTTGTTTGCTTTGAGATGTAAAATTTAGGCTTATAATACGTGTACTCTGCCAATCAAATTCTTTACTAAACTGGAGATTTTTTAGCTCTGTAGTTTCGTTTTCAGAATCTTCGATTTCGTTCTGTTCAAGTTTTTGGCAAGCGATCGCAATTAGAATTAGGACTAATGCTGAGATTGCAATTAGTAATCGAGTTTTTGAGCGCATGAGTTTTTTAATTTAGTGTGGTTAAGTGTTTTACAAAACCAACTATGATTCCATGCGTAATTGTGGTAATTAAAGTACTGAAATAGAGGGAATTTGTTTGATTTTACTTAAAAAGGACACATCCCAATATTGGAAAATGTGTTGCAATCTTGGATTTTTTTAAACTCAAATCTATAAATGTATATATGATAAGGTGTTGATAATGAAGTACATGCTGCTGGGTGTATTATATGCAGAATCGTACTATAACAAACTTCTCGTCCAAGAACACATATCTTAATTCAAAAATCCAAATCGGATATCTAATATCTTTTATCTGCTATCTGATATAAAAAAAGCCACTCAATTGAGTGGCTTTTTTTTGGGCTCCCCTAACAGTTTCATTCTCGAACCAATTTATAGCTGATCTTAGAGTGCTTTACGATCTCGCTAGATTAGTTGAAGCTAGCTAAAATATGATCTTTAAAGCTTTCAGCACTGATATATGAAGATTACAGCATAT
Source organism: Bacteroidota bacterium (assembly GCA_002711565.1). Lineage (GTDB taxonomy): Bacteria > Bacteroidota > Bacteroidia > Bacteroidales. The sequence continues at coordinate 1,308 of PARP01000009.1, read as the reverse complement.
TAATTATATCCCAAACCTTACTTGAACACTCTTAGAGAAGTCTTAATAAAGAACTTAACTAATTTATTTACTAATTTAGTATCTAACTCAATTTCTAAACTATGATTACCAATATATATGACCTAACTAAAGAACAAAACAAACTAGATTCAAAAATAAATGATCTAACTAATGAAATTACTTTGTTGCAGAGAAGAAAAGACTCTATAGCTAAGATCTTCGCTCTAAGAGATAGTTATAAAGTTTATGTCTCAGAAATTAAAGAAGATAAATACAACAAAGGAAAGTACATTGCAAGACTCGAGCAAAGAGTAAAAGATGAATATGGTGAGGAAACCAGAGATGCATATATAAAGATTCCTACGATTATAGATATTTTAGATTTACAAGATAGAATACCGATTGATTCTGTTATTTACAGAGTAATATCAAATGCACCGATATTGTCGAATAACCATAGAGCACTGATCGAAAAAGGAAAAGTTTCGATTGACTTTTTTGCAGAGAAACAGATACTAATTGATTATGAAGAGTATGATCACCCTGATTGCGATAAAGTTATAGTAGAAGCAATGATATTGGAGGATGACAATGGTAATCCTCAATACCTAAAAGATTTCTATTGGAACTGTTACAAGAAGGATATTGATAGACGGGGTGATCCTTCGCACCCACCTTTTCTGCCAGAAAAGTTGGCAGAAATGTATCCCTATACTGACAGTTATTCTAGTGGTGGTTCATATGATAATTCAGGTCATATTGAAGCTTCCATTGAGCATGAATATTATATGCTAAAGGATGATTACGAAGGTCAATTAGGAATTTAGTTTGCGATACTAAGTGATGTTTACTTCAATGATCTTCTTTACCACTTAGGTAATGCTCATATTCAAACGGAGTATTACTATTATAATATTCACACGATAATGCTTCATTAGAGTTTACGAGCAACCCTCCTTGCATTTTACAGGGGTATTTAACATCCTCAAAATATGGTAAGTCATGATCAAATACCTCGTGAGGATGAGCTTTATATGCATGATACTTGCAGAACATACAATTTCTAATCGCCTTCTTTTCAGTTAAGTTCAACATCTCAGTAATGAAAAGTTTCATGTATAAAGTGCTGTCTTCAAGTATTCTTGCATAGAATATCTCATCTTTAAACTTTTGTCTAAAGTTTTTGTAATGATTAAGATTCATCCTTCTTAGATGGTTTCTTCCATCCTTATAGTTTATAAATACTGGGTGCAGTTTAGCACAATGCCCTTGACAATGTACTCCTTCATTACCCTTGAAGTTATACAG
>PARP01000008.1 GCA_002711565.1 Bacteroidota bacterium | reverse complement strand
GCTGATAACAATTGCTATATATATATTATTGATCATTTTATTTCGTTCTTAAGATTTAGCTGAAACTCTGAATACACTCGCATACATTACAGGAATTACAAATAATGTAATGATGGTTCCGAATAATAATCCGAAGATGATGGTAATCGCCATCGACTTGAACATCACATCGAATAACAATGGGATCATACCCAGCATTGTAGTCATTGATGCCATAACAACAGGTCTCATACGGGCGATCACGGCTGTAACGATCGAATTGAATTGTGTTAATCCGGATTTTAGATTCTGATTGATCTCATCCAATAGTACAATTGAGTTTTTGATCATCATACCGATCAAACCAAGTGCTCCGATAATTCCGATAAAATTAAAAACTCCACCAGTAGTTACAAATCCAAACACGATACCTACAAAGGCAAATGGGAAGATCGTGAATATGATCAATGATTGTTTGATATTATTGAATAATGCAATAACGATAAGTAACATCAAGCCTAAGGCAACAGGTAAGAATTTGAAAAGATTAGCTTGTGATTTAGCACTATCTTCTCCAGAACCTTTCCAAGTCATTGTATAACCTTCAGGAACAACTATGGCATTGATTTTATCTTTCAGCTCAAGTTCTAATTCTGTTGCTAAAACTCCTTGAATTGGATCACATTGTGCACGGATCGCTCTGCGACCATTATAACGGAAGATCTCTCCATCTTCCCATTCCATTTTGATTTCTTCAGTTAATTGAGCTAATGGAACTGAATATTCGCTAAAGGTTCCCCATACAGGAAGATTCTCAATTTGATCAATCGATTGCTCTAGTGGCTGATCAAGTTTAAAGCTAATTGGTAGCATCTGATCACCTTCGTGCATCACTCCAACGATCATTCCTTCGGAAGCAATTGCCAAAGCATTTGACATTTCTGATCTGGAGATCCCTGCTTTTCTTGCTTTTTCAACAGAATAGATCGGATTTAAAGTTTTTACTTTATTCTTCCAATTATCTGTAACGGCCTGAGCATTTGGATTTGTTCTCATGATCGCTTTAGATTCCTCTGCAAGAGCTCTTAGCACACTTGGATCCGGACCTTCGAATTGTACTTCGATCTCATACTCTGTAAAGATCGGTCCATACACTCTTTTACAAGTTTCTGCTTGCGGGTAATTCACTTGAAGGTAGTCTAAGATCTTTTGTCCGGCAGTTACGGATGCATCATAGTCTTCGACATCTATTATTAACTCTCCGTAGTTTGAACCGCCGGTAGCAAAAGGTCTGATCAATGTATATCGTGCCGGAGTCCGTCCTGTTGCAGCAGTCACATTATAGATCTCATCCCAGCTCACCAATTCTTTACTGATCTCTTTTAAATCCTCCTCTACTGCATCAAGGTCTGCACCTCTAGGTAATTTATATTCAATAACGAACTGATTATAATCCAAAAGTGGCATAAATTCGAATCTCACAAATCTAAACGAATAGAATGCAACTACCAGAACTACTACACTCGTGCTTAAGAATATTGCCTTATGAGATAAAGCCCATTCAATAAGCTTCTTGAATTTCTGATAGAAACCTGACTGATACGGATCAACATCTTCTTTTGCTGCCTTATCTTTTTTACTCTGCAAGAACATTTTAGCCACATAAGGAGTTTGGATCATTGCGAATACCCAGCTTAAGAATAATGAGATCGCAAGTACATAAAATAAAGATGATAAATACTCTCCAGAACTATCCGGAGACATTGCCAATGGCCAGAATGCTAGAATTGCAATAACGGTAGCACCTAGTAATGGCAATGCTGTTCGTTGAACGATAGCGGTAAAAGCTTTCTTTCTACTAACACCTTTCTTTAAGTCGATCAGTATACCGTCTGCAATAACAATTGAATTATCGACCAACATCCCCATACTTACGATAATGGCAGCAAGTGACACACGTTGCAATTGCATATCCATTAAAAGCATGATGATGAATGTTCCCAGAATAGTAAAAACCAAGCCGCTTGCAATAAGTAAGCCCGAGCGTATCCCCATCGCGAACAACAACACCACTATCACTATGAGTACTGACTCTACCAAATTAACTATAAACCCGCGAATGGAATAACGGACACGCTCAGGCTGTGAGAACACTTCATTTACCTCTATACCAGCAGGTAAATATTCTTCTAGTTCAATTAGTTTTTCATTAAAAACATCACCTATATCTACAACGTTTACGCCACTTTCCATCGAAAGTGCTAAACTGATTGCTCTTTCACCATTATATGTTAAGCTTTCTCTCTTCGGATCAAGGAATGATCTTCGTACTTCAACGATATCACCTAATTTAAAATTTCCGCCTTCAGGTACCTGGATCAACACATTCTCGATCTCTTTTAATGACGTGAATTTGTTACCGATACCCAAGCGAATTCGCTCGGTACCGGCAACGATGCTTCCTGTATTAACAACCGATCCCTCGTCGTTGATCGCTTGCACGATCAACATCGGGTTAATTCCTAGGTTTGCAAGCTTTTCCATTGAGAACAATATATCGACAACCTCGGTTTGTGCACCAAATAACTCAACCCGTTTAATGCCCTCAATTTCTAAGAATTCACGTCTAAGAAAATCTACATAATTATAAAACTCATCATACTCAAATCCCTGCCCCGTAACGGTCATGAAGATCCCATAAACATCACCAAAGTCATCGGCGATAATTGGCTTCATTGCGCCTTGAGGCAATTCGTTTTCTACATCTCTGATCTTTCTACGCAGGTGATCCCACATTTGTGGAATTTCCTGAGTAGTAACATGTTCAGCTATATTAATTGTGATCTCTGACATACCTGCCATCGATCTTGATTCTATATCATCAACATTCTCCAATCGCTGAATTGCATTCTCCAATACATTCGTAACTTCCAATTCAACCTCGTATGCATCGGCTCCTGGATAAGGAGTAACGATCACGGCCGACTTGATAGCGATCTCCGCGTCTTCCAGCTTCCCCATATTCATGTATGCAAATAATCCACCAAGGAAAATTGCAATGAACAGGGTGTTCAGCAGCGCCTTCTTATCTAAAATCTTATTGATCATTATAATAATCCTCCAATATTAGATTTAGAAACAGCTTTTAAAGGTTTAACCGACTGTCCTTCAGAAAGTGTAAACACACCTGCACTGATGATAATTTCTTGAGGTTTTAAGCCTGAAACTACATTGATCTTTCCATCTTCAAGGATCTCTGCTACCTCGATTTTTCTTTTATTGATCTTTTTATTGGCTTTATTATATACCCAAACATAATTCGCATTTTTTTCTGTAAATAATGCACTTATTGGGATGCTTAATACTGAAAGTGTATTATTATTTTCTTCAATAGATAATTCAGCAGTCATGCCCGGAAGCACACCGTATTTGGAAGGATCATTCAGGACATACTTAATTTCGTACGTACCATCCTGAGCTGCTTTTTCAGCAATACTGAGTAATTTGATTTCCTTGCGATCAAGGCCAATATCGTTAATACTAACATAGCTTTTAGGATTTTGTTTAAACTTCTTTAGTTGAGACTCTGATATACTGATCACGACCTCAGCATGAGAAAGATCAACAAGAGACATAATTGGCTCCCCAATATTTACAGTTTGGAACTGTTCAGCGAATTTTTCGAAAACATAACCATCAAACGGAGCGATCAGTTCCGTGTCTTCCAGCTGGTTAACTGCATTTTCATACGCTGTTTTAGCCAGTAAATAACCCGACTCAACACGTTCAAACGTGTTTTGCGGAATCGTTTTTCGATCAGCAAGTACTTTATAACGTTCATATTCACTTTTTGCTTGTTTATACTGAGCTTCTGCAGATTGCAGTTGCAATTGATAGTCTCTTGGGTCGATCTTTGCGATCACATCACCTTTCTTCACGAAATCACCACTTACTACTTCAAGTTCAAGAACCGGTCCGGCAACTCTGAAAGAAATAGCTGTCAGGCTTTTCTCCTTAATACTTCCATTATATGTGTTTTCACTATCTGAAGTAGCAGAGCTAACTTGATAGGTTTTAACATATTTCTCTTTTACTACTTTCTGCTCCTCACCAGAACCACATGCTGTCATGATGATGCTGATCACTATTAATAAATACCAGGGTTTTCTAAATTTCATTTTGCAATACTTTGAATTGATTGCTGCGAAATTATCCTAATAATTAATGAGTGATTTCCGGAAGTACGTGAAGTGCGAAAATTGATACGTGAAATGCATCAATGCGGAATGAAGTGAATTTGGGGAAATAAAAACCCCCTCGTCCGCCAGCCGGCGGACAAGGAGTTTTAAGTATATAATCAGTTAAGCTTATTTCTTAGCTTTTTTCTCTGCGTCAAGCATTTCTGATTTTAAGTTAGCAAGTGCATCTAAGTCACCTAAAGTAGTTTTCTCAACATTATCGTTGATATTCTTCACTGCTTTATTAGTTGAACGTTTTTCGCTCTTTCTTGCTGCAGTTTCTTTAGATTTCTCAGCTTGGATCTCATCTTGATAGATCTTAGTATGAGAAAGGATGATCTTCTTGCTTTCTTTAGAGAATTCGATCACTTTGAAATCCATTTGCTCATCAACTTTAGCTTGAGTGTTATCTTCTTTCGCTAAGTGGCGAGTAGGAACGAAACCTTCAACACCGTAAGGAAGAGATACAACAGCACCTTTATCATTGATGGTTAGGATCGTACCTTTATGAACAGAATTTAGGGTGAAAACAGTTTCGAATACATCCCATGGATTTTCTTCTAATTGTTTGTGACCTAAGCTTAATCTTCTGTTTTCTTCATCAACCTCAAGAACAACTACCTCGATAGATTCACCGATCTTAGTGAATTCTGCAGGGTGTTTGATCTTCTTAGACCATGAAAGGTCAGAGATATGAATTAATCCGTCAACACCTTCTTCAAGTTCTACGAAAATACCAAAGTTGGTAAAGTTTCTAACTGTAGCAGTATGTTTAGAATCTTTTGGATAACGATCTTGGATATTTGACCATGGATCTGGAATAAGTTGTTTCATTCCAAGAGACATCTTACGCTCTTCGCGATCTAAAGTAAGGATTTGAGCTTCGATCTCGTCTCCAACTTTAAGGAAATCTTGAGCAGTACGTAAGTGTTGTGACCATGACATTTCAGAAACGTGGATCAGACCTTCAACGCCAGGAGCGATCTCGATGAATGCACCGTAATCAGCGATAACAACCACTTTACCTTTAACTTTATCTCCAACAGCCAATTTCTCATCAAGAGCATCCCATGGATGAGGAGTAAGTTGTTTAAGACCAAGTGCGATACGTTTTTTGTTATCATCAAAGTCAAGAATAACGATCTTGATTTTCTGATCAAGCTCAACGATCTCTTCTGGGTGATTGATACGACCCCAAGAAAGGTCAGTGATATGGATCAATCCGTCAACACCACCAAGGTCGATGAATACACCGTAAGAAGTGATATTCTTAACAGTTCCTTCAAGAACCTGTCCTTTTTCAAGTTTAGAAATGATTTCAGCTTTTTGATGTTCAAGCTCGTCTTCGATAAGAGCTTTGTGAGAAACAACAACGTTTTTATATTCATGGTTGATCTTAACAACTTTGAATTCCATTGTTTTGTCCACGTAGATATCGTAATCACGGATTGGCTTAACATCAATTTGAGAACCTGGTAAGAATGCTTCGATACCAAATACGTCAACGATAAGACCACCTTTAGTACGGCACTTAACGTAACCATTGATAACTTCTTCTTTCTCGTGAGCTTCGTTAATTCTTTCCCAAGATTTAAGGATACGTGCCTTTTTGTGAGAAAGGATCAACTGACCATTAGGATCTTCTTGAGACTCAACATAAACCTCGATTTGATCACCTACTTTAAGGTCTGGATTGTAACGTAATTCGTTTAATGCAATTACACCATCAGATTTGAATCCAATGTTTACAACAACTTCACGATTGTTTTTAGCAACAACAAAACCATCTACTACTTCATGCTCAACGATTGCGCTAAGAGTTTTGTTATAAACGTCTTCTAATTTAGCTTTCTCGTCTGCTGAATAAGCAACATCTTTTTTACCGATTGAATCCCAATCAAAATCTGGATCTGGTTGTGGTTTGGTAGGAGCTTTTGCCTCTTTTTTAGGCTCTTCTTTTGTTTCAACAACTGCTTCTGCTTTTACTTCTTCAGCTTCTTTGTTGATTTCTTCTTTCTTATCTGTCATTTAGATAAAGAATTGTGCTTCTTTGTCCACTGCCCGGAAGTGTTACAGAAACGGGTTAAACATTGTTTTTTCCATTTAGTATTCTACGAATAGAATCGGGCATCCTTAAATGAGCGTGCAAAAATAGAAAATGTATTTGTTAATTCCAAGTGAAAAGGCTTGATTTTGAGGAGAGTTAGATCGTGAAAGGTAATTAGGTAGTAATACATGGTAATTTATCTATCTCGCTTTCGCTCGATAGATGTAATTCATTGTTAATTCAATAGGAACGCTATTCGCTATTGGCTGTTGGCTGTTGGCGATAAGAAATAAAACCATTAAACTAATTACAGTCACGTAGTGACGAATTTCGTTGCGCAGCAACTAATATTGTTGACGAAGTCAACTAATTACTGATTGCAGTTCGCTATTCGCTTTTCGCTTTACGCAATTTGATTTATAACCATTAAACTAATTACAGTCACGCAGTGACGAATTTCGTTGCGTAGCAACTAATAACGTTGCCAAAGGCAACTAATTTCCATTAATAAATACACAATTGGAAGCTTAACATCCCACCCTTTCAATCACCCTAACCACCTCATTTACTGACCTTCCCGAAAAAGTATACGCCTTATACGAAAATGTTTAAGTCGTAATCGACCGCCCTGCATTTACTTTGCATCAAAACATTCATAAACACAGAATCATGAAAACAATATTAAGATCAATAATCGGAATAATGCTGATGATCGTTACAACATTAGCATCAGCAGATAACAATAATTTAAAAGATAATACTATGAATAATATTAAATCAGGGATTAACGAAGTGACTTTTAAAAGTCAGGTGGTAAAATTAGCCGGGCTATTATTTACTCCAGAGAATTTTGACGCATCAAAGAAATACCCAACCGTGGTATTCTCGGGTCCTTTTAATCAAATTAAAGAACAAATGGGAGCTGCATACGGTAAAAAGATGGCTGCCTTGGGCTATGTATTTCTTTCATTCGATCATTTAGGATATGGCGACAGTGAAGGTGAGATCAGAGATAATGAGAACTCATTTATCAAAATGGAAAGCATCAGAGATGCGATTAGCTATTTAGGAACTTTAGAATTTGTTGACAGAACAAGACTATACGGACTCGGTGGTTGTGCAAGTGGTGGGTATATGCCTTTAGTAGCAGTAACAGATAAAAGATTAGCTGCAATTGCAACAGTAAGTGGAATGATGGATAATAAAGCAAGTTATTTTGGTGTCATGACCAAAGAACAATTAATGCCTTTATTCGAAATGGCAAATGCTGCTCGTCAAAAAGCTTATGAAACTGGTGAAGTAGATTATTATGATGCCTTAAATATGGATAATACTGATCCATCAAATGAAGGTTATGATTACTATATGACTGAAAGAGCAGGCAAACAAACCTATCCTAATTACAGTCACTTAGCTCCTCAATTCTTATTTGAGAATGCACCTCTAACAAGTGCAGTTGATTATGCACCATATTTATATACTCCATATTTAGGAATCATCGGTGAAACATCACTTCCTAAAGAAGGTGAAGCTTTACAACCTCTTCATACAGGTCCTTTAACAACTGCATTTTACGAAGCTGCAAGTGAACCTAAAGAACTTTTTGTAGTTGCTGGAGCATCACATGTTAATCTTTATGATATTGATAAAGATGTAGATCAGGCGGTTGCAAAAATGGATGAGTTCTTCAAGAAATACAGCAAGTAATTTAAATCGGAAGGGTCTGCTTAGATCCTTCCTAAACATCTAAACCAATAAAAGAAAATATATTTGGAAAAGAAGGCTGGACTCCCAACAGACTTGGAAGCTTAAAAGGTAAAACATATTTAATTACAGGAGCAAATACAGGTGCAGGATATGAAGCTGCAAGAATACTCTTAAGCAAGGAAGCTGAAGTTGTGATGCTGAACCGAAATCCAAAGAAATCAGAAATTGCAATTAGCAATCTAAAGACGGAATTTGGATCTAGAACTAAAGTAAGTTTCATTAAAATGGATCTTGCGGAACTCTCATCAGTGAGAGAAGCTGCCAAAACAATTTCAAAAACGATCCCAAGAGTAGAGGCTTTGATATGTAATGCAGCGATCGCTCAAGTTTCTAAGCAGCGTTTTACCTCTGCCGGTTTTGAAAGTCAACTAGGAGTTAATCATTATGGGCACTTCTTGCTTATCAATTTACTATTCAACAAAGTTGAAGAAGGAGGAAAACGAATTGTTATCGTAAGTAGTGAAGGTTATAAAATGGGATTAAAAACCATTCAGTTTGATGATATGAACTTTGATCACAACTACCAACCAAATAGAGCTTATTGTCATAGCAAACTTGCGCAGATGATGATCGGTTATGAGCTTCAAGACAAAATATCTTCAGCAAAAAGAGATGTTAAGGTATATGTTTGTCACCCCGGAGCTTCCAGGACTTCACTTATTAATGAAAACTCAAGTCGAGGCACTAGAATCATGTTTTCAATATTATCAATGTTACCGATTGTACAATCAGCCGAAAAAGGTTCATATCCCGAAGTTATGTGTGCAACAGAAGAAAACCTAAAACTTAAGGCATACTACGGTCCGACTAGAAATATGAATTGGAGTGGTCCAGTTGGTGAATGCGAAATCGAGCCTTTTGCTTTTGATAAAGCAGTAGCAGAAAGACTTTGGTCATTATCAGAAAAAGAAACAAATTGTAAATGGACTTTATAATACAAAAACATGAAAAGAACAGCCTTAACAATCGTATCGATGATCTTATTAATCACTTTAACAAATGCCCAGGAGAAATCTCATGATGCAGTAAGTGGTGCTACAAAAAAANAAAGTACGCTTATCAAACTGGACAAGCCTAAATTTGAGAATCAAACATCTCTATATGAGGCATTAAAAAATCGTAAATCAACGCGTAGCTTTGCTGATAAAAACCTTAGCAAGCAGGATTTAAGCAATTTGCTTTGGGCAGCAGCAGGAATTAACAGAGAAAATGGTGGCAGAACTGTACCATTATTAGGAGATATTCAGATCTATATTGCTATGAAGGATGGAGTTTATCTATACAAACCTAAACATAATGTACTGAAACGCGTATTAAAAGAAGATATTCGTTCGGAGATCTCTCCTCAGGAGCCTGTAAAAAATGCAGCAGCAGTTTTTATTATGACTATTGATGATTCATCTTTTGCACCATATATGAAACAGGCTATGGAAGAAGCTCATGGCATGGATTTCTATTATGGAAATCAAGTTGCTTATTCAACTCAGAATATATATTTATATGCAGCTTCTAATAATATGAATGCGGTTGTGATCGGAGGATTTCACCGAAAAAAAGTTGATAAAATGCTAAAATTGAAAGAAGGACATCACTCCTATCTGATTCAACTTGTAGGATATAAATCCAAGTAACCTAAACATCAAACTTTAAAAAGCTTAATTTTATAATATGAAGAAGTTAGTTTATAATTCAATTTCGGATTTACATGAGCAAAGCGGTTTTCCACCTCCGGAAAACCCTTTATTCAGCATTATTCATACTGAGCAAAAAGAAGGTGAAGAACAGCGTTGTGATGACGATGAGCCATCTGAAGCAATCAGTATGACCAGTCAGTTCTATGGTATCAGTCTGAAAAATATAACATCTGGTGAAATAATCTACGGTCGTACAAAATATGATAGTTCTAAAGGCACCATGCTTTTTACAGCACCGGATCAAACCATGATCATTAAAGGAATTGCATTTAGTTCTGAGGCTTTTTATGTAGCTTTTCATAAAGATTATATAAGCGGCACTCCTTTATTTGACAAGATCAAGAAATACAGCTTCTTCAATTATCATGCGAATGAATCTTTGCATTTAACACCAAAGGAAGAAGAGTTAATCAAAAATATATTCAGGAATATAAAAGCGGAATATCAGAATAATCAGGATGAATTCAGTAAAGAGATCATCATTTCACATCTTGAAACCTTACTCAAATATGCCGATCGTTTTTATAAACGTCAGTTCCTTAATCGGGAAGAGATAAATAAGGCATTGTATACAAGATTCAGAAATATTTTGGATGTATATTTTGAATCCAATCAAATGGAAGAAAAAGGTATTCCGAATGTTGAATGGATAGCCGGGCAATTAGGAGTTAGTCACCGTTATATGAGTGATACGATCAAAGCTGAAACGGGAAAAACAGCAGTAGATCAAATCAATCTATACCTTATCGAAGAAGCTAAGAACTTATTATTAGCTCCGAATGCTTCTATATCCGAAACAGCATATCAGTTAGGATTTGAATACCCTCAATATTTCTCGCGCTTATTTAAAAAGAAAGTAGGCATGAGTCCGAGTGAGTATATTGAGAGTGCGTCGTTGNATTAGAAACTACTCTTCCAAAGTTAATCTTATGTCATTTCTAATGCTGGCTGTTTGCCGTTGGCTATTAGCTATTGGTATTTTAGATTTTCGTACTTCGCATCGCTCAGCAACCAATGTCTAGCTAATTGAATTCATAAAATCCACATGCCTTTGGCACTTTACTGTAGATTAACAACAATAAACTAATTTCAGTCACGAAGTGACGAATTTCGCTGCGCAGCAGCTAATGTCGTTGACAAAGGCAACTAATTTCTATTGACAATTCGTAATTTGAAATTAGCTTCGCTGAGCTCGGCTTTGCCTTCGGTTCGTAATTCGTAATTCGTAATTAACTATCTTTGCAGCCGAATTCAAAAAATCAAAACAAGATGGCATTAAATTGCGGTATTATCGGAATCACAAATATTGGTAAAACAACCATTTTCAACTGTATATCAAACACTAAAGCAGAAGCTTCAAATTTTGCATTCAGTGCAACTAAATCAAATATTGGTAAAGTTGATGTTCCAGACGAAAGACTTTATAAAATAGATAGCTTTATCAATTCTGAGAAAGTAGTACCTGCTACCGTTGAGATCGTTGATGTACCAGGACTTACCAAAGGTGCCAATCAGGGTGAAGGTGTTGGAAATAAATTCCTTGCCGACATTCAGCAAATGGATGCACTAATTCATGTTGTTCGTTGTTTTGATGATGAAAACTTAGCTCATATTGAAGGCTCTGTAGATCCTGTTAGAGATAAAGAGATCGTTGATTTTGAATTACAGGTTAGAGATCTTGATCTAGTTGAAAGAAAGATCCAAAGACTTGAGAAAATTGCAAAATCGGGAGATAAAGCTGCTAAACACGGTATTGAATTCCTTACCAAAGTAAAAGATCATCTTGAGAACTTACAAAATGTAAGAACTTTCGAAATTCCTGAAGCTGATAAACATTTAATTGATGACATTTATCTTCTAACTATCAAACCTGTAATCTACGTTTGTAATGTTGATGAAGGATCAGCAAATACCGGTAACACTTACACCGAAGCTTTTAAAGAATCTGTGAAAGACGAAGAATCTGAAACCATTGTTATTGCAGGCGCATTAGAAGCAGATATTGCAGAATTGGAAGATAAGGAAGATCGTGAAGCATTTTTAGAAGATGCTGGATTAACCGAACCGGGAGTTAATAAACTTGTACAATCAGCTTATCGTATACTCAACCTACAATCATTCTTTACTGCTGGACCAAAAGAAGTTAAAGCCTGGACGATCCGTAAAGGGATGACGGCACCTCAAGCTTCAGGAGTAATTCATAGTGACCTAGAACGTGGCTTTATTCGTGCTGAAGTAATGAAATACGATGACTTCATTGAATTAGGATCAGAGCAAAAATGTAAAGATCAAGGGAAATTCAATGTTGAAGGAAAGAACTACATTGTTGGTGATGGCGATATTCTGCACATTAGATTCAATGTGTAATAAATTCTGGTAATTTATCAGTCTCACTTCGTTCGACAGATGTAATTCATGGTAATTTAATTCACTAAATCTATATTTCCTTAAACCTTCATTGTGGAACAGCCTATAATACAATTACAGTCACAAAGTGACGAATTTCGATGCGTAGCAACTAATATCATTGCCGAAGGCAATAAATTACCATCCATAAGAACATAAGGCATTCACAGAATATGTATTATTGTTATATTAGGTGATATACTATTCTGTATAAGCTCACGTTAAATTTTGTAACTTGACTACAAATTAACGCATGAGATATATTTCAATCATATTCCTTTTATTTTCTTTAAGCAGTTTCGGCCAACTTACAGTCAGCTTTGAGATCTTAAGTTCTACCTGTTCTACAGGTGATTGTTTCGGACAAATAAAAGCCACAGCTTCTAATGGTACAGCACCATATACCTATCAATGGGTAGATAATGAAGCTTCTTCCTCAGATCCTTCCGTTGNTATTAACCTTTGNGGTGGAACGCATCAACTGATCATAACAGATGATCTGGGATTGACCCTTGATACTACAGTTTTCCTCCCTGTCTTAAGAACACCTAAAATTCAGATCGATGTTGAGCCAGGAGATACCATCTATATAAAAAATCCAACTGCAGAATTCAATTTTACAAATCTGGATGCAGATCAGATCGAACTGGATGGGTGGCTTTGGAACTTTGGAGATGAAAGCACTTCGGCAGAAGTAAATGCATTTCACACCTATACAGATTTAGGCAGATTTGAAGTTTCATTAAGGATCATTCATCAAACTCATTGCGATACTACTTTTTATCATTTGATAGATGTAAAGTCGGTTGAATTGTTCATTCCGAATGTGTTCACACCAAATGGAGATGGAAAGAATGATACTTTTGTGATCGCATCAGCTGAAAATGCAGGTGCAACACCTTCAAGTGAAGTTGTTTTGGATGATTTTTATGTATCAAATGAACTCATCATTTATAATCGTTGGTCGCAAGTAGTTTACGAAACTAAGAACTATCAGAATGATTGGGATGGAGATGATCTGCCCGATGGTGTTTATTTCTATGTATTGAAATGCGTTGGTGAAACCGAGACTGATGTTTTCCGAGGTTCGTTAACAATTTTGGCAAATCAATAAAAATCCCGAAATAATTTCTATTTTTGCGAAGTATTGATCAGAAACTTAAGAAAAACTAAAAATATTTTAAAATGAACCTATTGAACATTTTATTATTCATGCCTCAGGAAGGCCAGGAAAGTGGCGGAATCATGTCATTCTTACCATTAATTCTTATTATCGTTGTTTTCTATTTATTCTTTATTCGTCCACAGATGAAGAAAACAAAAGAACAAAAGAAATATCGTGAAGCATTAAAAAAAGGTGACAAAGTAGTTACAATTGGCGGTATTCACGGAAAGATCGTTGAAGTAAAAGAAACTACATTTGTACTTGATATCAATGCTGCAAAGATCACTGTAGAGAAATCTGCAATTGCTGGTGAAGGTGGAGCTCAAATAGGAGAACAGAAATAATTCACATTATATCATATGAACTGGGAACCTTATTATTGTAAATAGGGTTCCTTTTTTTTATCTTGCAGTTTATGAGCATACTCTTAGAATTTGTTCAATCACTTAAATATCTCGCAAAACCGAAAGATGAGCGTTCAAAGAATCGTTTGTACGTATTTGCTATTTGTTTAGCGGTCTCGCTTTCGATCTGGCTAATGATCAAAATGTCTAAAGAGTATAATACAGATGTTGAATTCCCAATTGAATACACCAACTTTCCTCAAGATCAAACAATAACCAACATTAAAGATTCGACGATCTCACTTAAATTAGAATCCAAAGGATTCAATCTATTCAGTGATCTTTACATAAAAAAGAAGAAGCCATTTCGAGTAAACCTACGTTCTTCACGCATTCATTCAAACAGATATACGCTAGGTAATTATGTGATCACATCCACTTTATTACCGCAGATAAGAATGCAATTTGAGGATGCAGAAAACATTATTGGAATTAGTCCGGACACCTTATTCTTTCATATTGAGAATATCTCATCCAAGATCGTGCCTATAGAATTTGACATAAATATCAGTACAAAGAAGCAATTTGATATTTATGGAGATATCAGAAAATCGATCGATAGTGTGATCGTTTACGGACCTCCATCTATCATAGACACTGTAAATTCGATCAAGACAGCCAAATTAAGCCTGAATCAAATTGATAAATCGGTTAAAAATAAGTTGGCTCTATTAAAACCGAAAGGATTAAATATAGATTACTCTGTAGATTCTGTGGAATTGGATATTCAGGTTGAAGAGTTCACTGAGGGTGTGATTATCATTCCTTTTAATTATGTTGCTGATCGCGAGATCCGGTTTTTCCCTAATGAAGTTAGTGTTAGATATCTTGTTGCATTAAAAGATTTTCAAAATATCAAAGCTGAGATGTTTGAAGCGCAAGTGATCTTCAATCCGAATCGTCAGCGCACTCAGAAAGTACAGCTAAGCAAATTTCCGGCTTATATAAAAATTAATCGTATAGAACCGGAAACGGTTGAATATATAATACTACGATGACCTTAAGAATTGGATTAACAGGAAATATCGGAAGTGGGAAATCTTCAGCTGCCAAAGCTTTTGAAGTTCTAGGCATACCTGTATTCTATGCTGATGATGAGTCTAAATCATTATTAAATACTGCAGAAGTTCAGAATGAGATCATCGAGATCTTTGGCAAAGAGATCGTGGATAATAAAAAGGTTGATAGATTAAAACTTGCCTCTATTGTTTTTACAGACAAAGAAAAGCTATCTCAATTAAACCAAATACTGCACCCAAGAGTATATGAACTCTTTATTGAGTGGGTAAATGAACAAAACAGTCTGTATATAATTCTGGAAGCTGCAATATTATTTGAAAGTGGGTTTGACAAATATGTTGATAAAACCATTAATGTATTTGCAAAAAAATCATCAAGAATAAGGAGAGTTAGTAAGAGAGATAATATTGATCGAGAATCTATTCAAGACAGAATGGATAATCAATGGTCTGATGCGAAAAAGAAAGAATTGGCAGATCATAATCTGGATAATAATGACAATGAAATGTTATTACCTCAGATCCTTAAACTTCACAAATCACTTCTGAACTCCCTGCAAAAAAAATAGCGAATGTCATTCGACATCCGCTATTTCAGTTACACTTCTATTTCTTAATTTGGTGTTTGATAAATATTTCCGCTATTTCTATAGCCAGTATTATCTAAATACCAATCCTGGAATTGACTTCCTGAACTTTCTGCCCAATCTGAGAATTTCAAGTGAGCGTTGATAATATCCACCTTCTCGTTTGGATAAGCGAAGGTTGTTGGGATACTGATGGCCCAAGGAAGATTCTCTGCAGTTTTATAATACTTTGTTCCAATTCTGGTATCATCATGCTGAGTTCCAAAGTAACTTGCATTAGCCAAACCAGTTGGAGTTTTATCCGGTAAATGGATCTCTCTTCCACGATCCTGATTTACGATAAGGAATGGATTATAAGGTGCAGTGCCCATATCTGTAGCAGCAACGGCATTCGTAAATCTAACTTCCAATGTTTGCAGTACAGGTTCAACATAGGTTGCTCCTACTGTTGTATTCACACCAATTCCTGAACCAGGATGTGCCAGTTTATTAAAAGCATTATCGGTAGCAATAACAACTGCTTTAGCTTGATTTGCTTCAACACCATTCGCTGCTGTTGTGATCAGGCTTCCTGTTAATGTTGAACCTGAAACTGAAGCTACATTGGTTGCGTCTGTGTTGAACTCAAATCCTAAACCATTTTCGAAAGTTGCCCCGATCGCACGATAAATTAAATTAACATCAAGATCTTTCACTGCATTAGAGGCATTTGTTACAGTTTTATACTGACAATCAACTACCATATCATTAAAGTCATAATCGCCTTTACCTGGCCAATTATCTTCGAATGCTAAAGAGAAATATGTTTCTGAAGATGGGTAGTAGTTATTGAATGCACNAGCTGCATCATTTGGATATTCATCTTCTTCATCATTGATACCATCACCATCAGCATCTTGAACCGGTCCTGTAACGATCACATTATCCCAGTGGATCTCACCACCATAGATATGTTGCCACATAAGAATCTGTACACTTGCTGTTCCATTTGGCATTGTTGCAGCAACTGTGAAGTTTCTCCAATTTCCTCCAGTACTTCCAACGTATCTAGAATAATAAGCAATAGGATTACCACTGCTATTTCTCGGAATGATATACAACCAAACTCTCTTATATGAGTTGTTTACAGTTTTTACGTCTGCTGAAAAAGTGATTCTATCACCAGGACTTCCAGCTACAAGCTGAGTAACACCACCGTATCTAAAACTATTCGGACGAGTGATTCTCATAATATTGCTATTTCCATCATTAAACTGTCCTGCAAAACCATTTAACTGACTTGTGATATACCATTTAGAATCAACAGTCATTGTAGAGCTCCAATGCGTTTGTGAACCAAAATCATTTGCTTCGAAATCTCCATTTCCAATTATATTAGCAACAGCTTTAAGTTCAGCATTAGTTGGCATTCCGAAGTTTGCATCTTCAAGAATATAATTGATCATGCTACTTTTTGACTCAACAACAGTATCTCTTGGAGGAGTTGTTTCATAAGCATTATCATAATTAATGTTAGCTGATGACTTTAATCCTGGATTTGTAATTGTAACGTTTAAGGAACCAGCTTCATTCACAATAAGCATCTCAATGACATAAGAAGGAACTGTATGCGTTCCCTGATATCTACCTGAAGCATCACAAGACACATCAGCTACAAGAAACTGCTGATCATTATAAAGATAATAGATTGAGATTTTAGATTTTATCGTTGAATAATCGATAAAGGATGGNAAGGTAATATCCAAATCTACATCTTGTGTACTATTGAAATCAAATGTTGATGAAATTGTTAGATCAGAAAAAGTAGGATCTTCAGTAACTGGTGGGTCAACTGGTGGATCTACTGGTGGATCTATAGTAGTATTCTTTGAACAACCGATAAAGATCATCAAAGCGATCAGTAATAAAACTTCAATTCTTTTCATAGTGTAACTCCTTTCTTCGGTGAGATTCTCCAACCGCACTTATTAGACTTCTAATAAAAATAGTGAAAATCAGACCGAAACGCAATTAATTAATTTCCAAATATAGTTAATTTTCCCAAATTAAGCTTCATTCCATATTTTAAAATTCAAAAATCATTCCATATTCTTACTATAAAGTATAAATATCAATGACTTCTAACTGATAATGAACATATTCGATATATTAATCAGAGTTAAACTTAAAAGTTTGAGAAGAAAGAGTAGAGGATAAAGTTATGATTGCAAACAACTTACAATCGGCAGTTTATTTTCAGTCTTACTCTGAATAAGAAGAATAAGATATATAAATAAACTAGCTATAAATAAGGATCTAGGCACATATATGAACAAAGAAATGTTAATTACGGTGCAATATTTCCAGAAACAGGAAAGAATAATCCAGGAAAGGAAAGAAATCGACCTAATAATAGATCGATTTCTTAATAACTTTTCAAACTTATGGCGTTTGAGTATATATATACATACTGTTACGATAACCAGGAGCTGTACTTGTGTACCAATCTGTAAACAAAGTACCACCACTTTCTGCCCATTCTTTAAAATGCAGATAGGCAGCTGTAATTTCTTTCTTTTCGAAAGGATATTCGAATGCAGTTGGAAAATCAAGTGCCCATGGTAAATTCTTGGCAGTTACATAATATTTATTAGATCCCGGATCTGAAGCATCCTCAAATGTTCCAAAATATGAGGTACTACCAAGATCTGTAGGAGCTTGTCCTGCCAAATGCAATTCGTAACCTCTGGTTTGATCAATGATAAGGAACGGATTCCATTCATCTAAGTTAAAATCAGACATTGCATAAGTACCACTTGGCGTCATAGTAACTGTGATTGTCACCGGAGGTGCCACAGCACCTGTTTCATGCGTGTTTACAAATTTATCCATAACATTGGACACTTTATCAAGAACGATCACAACAGGTTTAGTTTGTCCATCTTCCAATCCGTTTGGAAGTAGAGTTACTAAACTACCTGTATGATTATATCCAGTCNCAGTAAGATCACTTAGCAATCCAACATCTGCAGTTGGTAGCTCGAAGCCATAACCATTATCCAATTGAGCACCATGAGCTCTAACTTTAGTATATGAGAAGATCTCAACGACATTATTCAGTGCATTAGTTACTGTTTTAAACTTATAACCGATCACCATATCATTGAAGTCATAATCACCGAAACCAGGATATAGATCTTCGAAAACCAATGTTCCAGTGTCTGAAGCCGGCCAGTGATTATCATAAGCTCTTAACGGATCTTCAGGATAGTCATCATTTACATCCGGCACTCCATCAAAATCATCATCAAGCCATGCAGTAGAATTATTACATGTATTCACAGTATATAAAACATCTGTTGAAGTTCCGTCATAATTCCCAGCTTTATCCATAAGACTTAAGCCTGAACCTTCATTAGCTTGATAATACGCCACTAAATCGGCTTCATTTCCAACTAAAGAAAGAAATCTGTTATCAGCAACCTCAGTAGCCGTTCTTGCGGATGACCAGATTCTAAACTCATCAATACTTCCATCAAGATAATCTGTTCCACTTTCTCTTTTTCCGAGAAAAGCCTTTTCAATACTTAAATCTGGTAAGGCCGTCGGAAAAGGATCACCCCCAATAAATCCGACAGGAACAGCGACTCCATCAATATAAGCTTTAACTTTATCAGAGTCTGTCACACCACCACCATCATAAACAAAAGCAAAATGGAAACATTCACCATCAGCTTTACCTGTACCGATATTAGCAACTGCATAAAAGCCTGAGTAACTCACTATGAATGAGAAGTCAGGACCGCCAAACTCAATTGAAACACTTTCGGTAAGGCTCTTCTTATGAAATATAAAATGCTCAGGTTTTGTCCAATCATTATTAATAAGCCAGCCTTCAAAAGTGATTTTGGTCGCTCCGTCAACTTCGTCAATATCACCCAGATCAACAAAACTTGAAGACCCATTAAAGTCAACTTTATAATTAATAGGTGCTGTCTTTTGAGACAAATCTAAATTGATGGTCTGTCCTACTAACTCGGTTAGATCGCCATTTACTTTTACTGCATCAATAAATGATGGTATTTGAATTCTGGCAATGTAATTACCTGATCCATTTTCAATATATGAACCACGGTGATAAATTACAGTCTCATCGACAGATGTAACCTCAATTGTCCCAAACGAACCTCCACTAAAAACAAAATCATAAGCTTTCGACATTTTCCAATCAAAACTTGGAGGAACATTAAAGCTAAGGATTCCGCTTTCACCTTCAGTCTCAGTAACGATTTCGGGATCTGGTTGAACACTTGTCTTACTGCAATAATTAAAGATCAAAATAACGCCCAGCAATATTACCAGCAACGTTATGATGCGAATAAGGTTTTTCATAACATATCGTATTAATTTGCAATAGAATTTCACGAACACTTACCAGGTGTAAGTATTCTAGTCCACATGCTAGCAGAAACAAGTTGCAGTCCGAAGTCAATCACAACTTCATATTCCGCTGTATCACTGACACTTACAACACTTTCTTAATTAAAAAAAATGGAGATTTAAATCCCAATATTGGAAAATGGTTCTTGAATATAGAAAAAGCCGACTTAGGTCGGCTCAAATCTTATGGAGAATATATATAATCAGCATTTCGATATTCGCTAGCCAAATTTGTATACCAATCTGTAAAGTCGACTCCACCACTTTCAACCCATTTCTTAAAGTAAGGGTATGCATCAGCAAGATCCTTGCCTTCGTATACATATTTAAATTCTACAGGAAAATCTATTGCCCAAGGAATATTGTTGCATGTTACATAATATCGATTATTAGAAGGAACCGAACTATCATCCATCGTTCCGAAGTAGGAATTTGAAGCTAACTTTGTAGGAGCTCTATTAACCAAATGCAATTCATAGCCACGGTTATTACTTTGTATGATAAACGGATTCCATTCATGCAGTTTAAAATCGTTCGTATAATAAGCACTAGGTGTAGGAGTCATAGTAATAGTAATTGTTTGAGGTGATGCTCTATTTCCATCTATTGCAGTATTCATCATATCACCCATTAGATTAGAGATCTGATCAAAAACAACAACCACCGGTTTGTCCTGTCCTGTCTCTAATCCATTTCCGGAAATAGAAACTGCATTAACTGTATTATATCCTTCAACATTTAAATCTGTTAACAGGCTTAAATTAGCATTAGGCAGTTGAAATGCAAGACCTATATCGGAATCCGAACCATGAGCCTTAAGCTCGATCTCACACTCAATCTCAACGACTTTATTAAATGCATCAGTTATCGTTTTAAATCTATATCCAACAACGAGATCATTATAATCGCAATCACCCATAGATGGATATGAATCTTCAAAAATCAGAGTTCCGGCTTCTGCTGCCGGCCAATATACTGCATAGGTTCGGTTCGGATCATCTGGAAAATCATCATAGATATCGGCAATACCATCGAAATCATAATCTATACTGGAGTTATCATCCACACAAGTATTCTCAGACCAAACAGCACTCGTCATACTTCCATTATAATTAGATGTTTTATCAATTAAAACCGAGCCACTACCTTCGTTACATTGATAATACGCCAATAATCCATCCTCGTTACCCATTAGGCCTTTCATGTAATTATCAGATATTTGGGTTGTAGTTCTTGCGTAATCCCAGAAACGAATTTCATCTACACTTCCACCTAAGCTTCCTATAAAAAGATCTGTATCAAAACCTGATATCAAGGTGGGTACAGGTGCTAAATAATTTGTTCCGTCTAAAGTTTGTTGTTCACCATTGATGAAGAACTTAAGTTTCTGAGATGTAGTACTTGCGCTACCGTCATAAACCAAAGCGATATGTACACAATTATTTGTATAGGCAGACATTTGATATTTAAAACATGGTCTTGATCCATAATCAACGTACTGCCCGGCCATAAAATATAGATTTCCACCCTCCAAATTCAGCCTGAACAATTTAGGACGATGACCGCTTTCAAGTACCCTATAAAACAGTGGACCATCTGTCATCCAATCATCACTGTTAATCCAAGCTTCTACGGTGAACTTATCGATATTTTCAAGTTCATCAACATCACCTAAATTAGCTAATCCGCCACTCAGGTCGACCATATAATTCACTGACGATGAAATTGCTTTCATATCTAAATCTATAACAGTTGGTCCGTTTAGACTAACTGTATTCCCATTTACTTTCACTTCAGAAATATAAGCTGGAATATTAAGGTCAATTGAATACTGTCCATAAGAATCTTCAATATAGGTTCCTTTATGGTAAATAACATTCTTATCTAAAGAAGTAATTTCAATGACTTGATCCTGGCTATTAGAGATCACAAATCTGTAATCTTCAGAGGTTTTCCAGTTGAATTGTTCGGGAACCGTTATCGAGTTAATACCGCTTTCATTGATACGGATATCAGGACTAAGGTTTTCACAAGAAATTGATAGAAAAAAAAGTATGACACAGGCCAGATAGGCCACATTAGTTTTAACATAGGATTTCATAATCAGGTTATATTTAGATATACTTAATTAATACCTATACAAAACGCATTCGTCAATTTACTTTTCAGGTCTGTTAAAATTGAGTTAGTTTAAATAGTTTTCTCCCTCTAAGACAAAGATACACATTCAGTTATGTGCATTCAAGAAAAAAGCCGACCAATTGGCCGGCTTTTCAATTATCCTATATTTTTTTTATGGAGTATAAATATAAATTGCATTACGATATCCCGCAGCAGTATTTGAGTACCAATCAGTATACGAAGCTCCTCCACTCTCTGCCCATTCACGGAAGTGCAGATATGCGGCTGTAATTTCTTTCTTCTCAAATGGATATTCGAAAGCTGTTGGGAAATCTAATGCCCAAGGCAAGTTTGCAGCGGTAACATAATAATCACCTGCGCCCGGATTAGAAGCATCTTCAAAAGTTCCGAAGTAGGATGTACTTCCAAGATCTGTTGGAGGATAATCTGCAAGGTGAAGTTCATATCCACGTGTTTGATCAATGATCAGGAATGGATTCCAGGTATTTAATGAGAAATCACTCATTTCGTAATCAGCCGTTGGAGTCATTGTTACTGTAATTGTAACAGGAGATGCAGTTGCACCAGTTTCGTGTGTATTTACGAATTTATCCATTACGTTAGAAACTTTATCCAAAACGATCACAACAGGTTTAGCTTGTCCGGCTTCGAGTCCATTACCATTAAGGGTTACCAAACTACCTGTATGATTATATCCTGTAACAGTAAGGTCTGTTAGTAGACCTGCGTCTGCATTTGGCAATTGGTAGCCAAATCCATTATCAAGTTGAGCACCATGAGCTCTTACTTTTGTATAACTAAAGATCTCAACAACTTTATTAGTAGCACTGGTAACAGTTTTAAACTTATAACCAAGAACCATATCATTGAAGTCATAATCTCCGAAACCA
Organism: Bacteroidota bacterium; assembly: GCA_002711565.1. GTDB lineage: Bacteria > Bacteroidota > Bacteroidia > Bacteroidales. The sequence continues at coordinate 9,709 of PARP01000008.1, read as the reverse complement.
GGATACAGATCTTCAAAAATTAGAGTACCAGTATCAGCGGCCGGCCAGTGATTATCGTATGCTCTTAATGGATCTTCAGGATAATCATCAGAGGCATCTGGAATACCATCGAAATCATCATCTAACCAAGCTGCAGCACTATTACATGTGTTAACTGACCACGCTACACCAAAGAACCCAGTTGAAGGATAATTACCTGCTTTATCAGCTGCTGATGTACCAGAACCTTCATTAAATTGGTAATATGCTACAAGGTTTGCTTCATTCCCTACAAGAGAAACTAATCTATTATCAGAGATTTCAGTTGGTGTTCTGGCATCATCCCATATTCTAAGTTCATCAACACTGCCATCAAAGAAACCTTTTGTTGTACCATAACCTACAGTAAAGACACCTCCACCAGTAGCTGTTGTTGCCGGAACAGTTCCAGTAAAATCACCTCCTACGAGGCCTACGTTTGAGCCATTAATAAAGAGTTTAATTTTATCTTCATTGGCAACTAAAGAACCATCATAAACTACTGCAAAGTGGAAACAATCTCCATTTGCAAGTGATGGATTATAAGTAGCGGATGAGGTTGTTGTTCCGTTTAGTGTGATCACTAATTCACCACTTACATTATTAGAAAGAGATATTTCTGAAGCAACACCACTAGGGCGATCGAAAATAGCACCTGCCACTGACCAGTCATCAACAATTGCCCAACCTTCTATCGTAAAGGCAGCAGCCAAATCTAACTCAGTAATCGTTCCGAACAAAGCAAATGCATTTGGAGTAAAGTCTACTTTATAGTTTGTAGGGGCTGCTTTTAATACCATATCAACATTAATAACAGGACCTGTTAGATCATGAATATCTCCATTGATCCTCACTTGAGTAACAAATGTTGGCAAATTAATATTTGCAACATAATCTCCATTTGAGTTTTCGATATACGAACCTCTATGGTATACTGCAGAATTATCAACAGAAGTAACCTCAACTACTCCAAAAGTTCCATTTGAAAACACAAAGCTATAGTTTGAGCTTGTTTTCCAATCAAAATTTGCTGGGACATTTAATGAATGAATCCCATTTAGAGGTTCATCCGGATTATTAACATCAATGGTATTTTTACCACACGAATTGATCACTATGGCTACAATTAGCAGGAAACTAACGAACCATAAACTTCTCTTTAAAGCTTTCATATTATAATTTATTAGAGTTCAAGATTAAACAAGCACACAATTTCTAACGAAGTCAGGTGAAATTGATTTAGTATTCCCGCAAGTTAAAGTCCAGGTAGTCAATACAAAGATATGGAATTATCTATGCATTAACAAAATCCAAAGACATGGCTTCTGTCTTTAAACATTCTGTAACCATTCATACAGCCATACTTAAATAATCGCACTCAAGTTCACTTAAATTGCTGTTCGGCAATAGACTATAATATTTCAAAACCAACTAAATAAAACATTAATTATTCTGACTATTGCATACTTAAGACACATTGTACATCAACGAATAAGCCAAAATTTCCGGATTTGTACATATCAAACATTCAGTCATGTATAGCACGCAATTTATAAGAAATCCAAATTATTGATTTCTTCCCATTATGGGATAAATTTTCTCCATATTGGAATGGTGAGAATAAAAAAAAGACCGGACAAGCCGGTCTTTTCAAATCATATATATTTAAATATTAAGGTGCATAGATCAAGGATGCATTTCTATACCCTGCTGCAGTACTTGTATACCAATCTGTGTATGAAACACCACCACTTTCGGCCCATTCTCTAAAGTGCAGATAAGCTGCCGTGATCTCTTTCTTTTCGAAAGGATATTCGAACGAAGTTGGGAAATCAAGAGCCCAAGGTAAATTAGCTGCTGTAACATAGTATTTACCAGCGCCTGGATTTGATGCATCTTCAAAAGTATTGAAATAAGATGTACTTCCTAAATCAGTAGGAGGATCATTAGCAAGGTGCAATTCGTAGCCTCTTGTTTGATCAATGATCAGGAATGGATTCCAGTCGTCAAGATCGAAGTCAGCCATTGTATAAGAACCAGAAGTGGTTGTCATTGTAACTGTAATTGTAACAGGTGAAGCGGTTAAACCTCCACTTGCCACGGATGACGTATTAACAAACTTATCCATTACATTGGATACTTTATCTAATACAATAACCACAGGTTTACTTTGTCCTGCTTCAAGTCCAGTACCTGAAAGTGTTACCAAACTACCGGAGTGATTATAACCAGTAACAGATAGATCTGTAAGGAGCCCTGCTGCTGCATTAGGTAATTGGAATCCAAATCCATTATCTAACTGAGCACCATGCGCTCTAACTTTTGTATAATTAAAGATCTCAACAACTTTATTTGTAGCACTAGTTACAGTTTTAAAACGATAACCTATAACCATATCATTGAAATCATAATCACCAAAACCAGGATATAAATCTTCAAATACGAGTGTACCTGTATCAGATGCCGGCCAGTTATTATCATAAGCTCTTACCGGATCTTCAGGATAATCGTCAGAAGCATCAGGAACACCGTCAAAGTCATCATCTAACCATACCCCAGAAGAATTACATGTATTAACACTCCAACTTCCGCTGGTAAGTGTTCCATTATATGTACCTACTTTATCGGTCAAAGTTGTACCTGAACCTTCATTAAATTGATAGTAAGCAACTAATCCTGCCTCATTACCTACCATAGATAAGAGTCTATTATCAGCGATTTCTGTTGGAGTTCTAACATCGCTCCACACTCTCAATTCATCGAGGCTACCGTCAAAATATCCAGGCGCCCCTGTTCCATCACTACCAAAACCACCGGTCATTGTAGCTGTTGTAGCAGGAATAGTTCCAGTAAAGCTTAATGCAACTGCAACACCATCGATATAAAGCTTTAATCGATCACTATTACTTACACCCGCTCCATCATAAACAACTGCGAAATGGAAACAATCACCATCACTTAATGTTGGTGTGTAAGATCCTTTAGCGGCACCTGCATTATTAATATGTATCTCAAGAGCTCCTGAAGGTTCAAGCCACATTGCAATTAAATTACTTCCGTCAGTAAGCTTTTCAAAAATCTCTTGGTTGGTACCAGGTGACCAATCATCAACGATCGCCCATGCTTCGATAGTAAATGTTGATGTAGCGTCAAGCTCATTGATATCACCCATAGTATAAGTTGTGGCTGCACCGTCTAAATCAATCTTGTAGTTTATAGGAGCAGCTTTTAAAGCCATATTAATATCTATCGTTGGACCGATCAAGTCAACAACATCACCATTAACACGTACTTGTGAAATGTAAGAAGGGATATTTAAATTAACATTGTAATTCCCACTGTTGTCTTCAATATAAGAACCTCTATGATAAGTAAAGGAATTATCTACTGAAGTGATCTCAATAACACCGAATGTGCCATTGGAGAAGATAAAATTATAGTTGCTGCTAGTTTTCCATTCAAAATTCGAAGGAACGTTCAAACTTAACATTCCCGTAGGATTCTCGTCTGGATCATCTATGTTGGAAATAGTATTTTTCCCGCAAGAAAATCCAACAACAACAATTAATAATATAAGTAAAAGTCTATAAGTTTTCATAGTATCGAAATTTATTCATACACACGCGTATAACCACCTAAAATATACAATATTAGGCCAAAATACAAATTTTATTTAAAATGATTACAAATTAGTGTGTAAACTTAACACTAAGTTTCTGCCGGGAGCATTTATACCTGAGGAATATGGGCGGTATCTTTGATCCAGAATATTCTCTATTCCTGCATAAACAGTGAACTTTTCATTAATGCTGTAGCTGGTTTTGATATTAAGAGTTGCCCAGGCCGGACTATAAGGCCTAGAGAGATCATCAAGGGCATATAAGTATGCTTTATTGCGCTCCGAATCCGATAATTGATCATAAGAGATCTCACCATTATAGTTCAAATACAAATTGCAGTGGAACCTATTCAACTTCATTTCCAATCCTAAAGTACCGAATAGTGGACCGGCATGTCTGATCGGTTTTCCATCATCATCAGAGCCTTTGGTAAGTGTATGAGTTGTATATAATCTCCAATTATTTTCAAACTCATAGCTCATTGAGAAACTTCCACCATAAATATTTGCATGACCGGCATTTACAATAGATTCAATATTACTTAGCTCACCATCATACATTATTTCAGATAAACCGTTAAAAGTAAATGGGCGCCTAACCATCGCACGATCTAAATAGGTATAGAAACCTACTATTGAAAGCTTTACTCTTTCTGTAGTATGATTAACTCCGAGATCTACATTATATGCTTTTTCAGGTTTCAAATCTTCATTAGGCATTACAACAGTACCAGGCGCTGAATCAAATACTTTAGCAACATCATCCACATTCGGCGCTCTGAACCCACTAGAAATATTCAAGTTAAACTGCGTTTCTTTCTCTGGTCTGTAAACAAGTCCGATACTTGCATTCATTGCATTATTCTGAATAAAGATCTCATCAAATGGGAAGTCAAAGAAGCTTCTATCAACAAACAATGATTTTAGTCTTAAATAGTTGTATCTGATCCCTGAAAGGAATGTAAAGTGCGAATTTATATTTGACTTATAACTTAAATAAACAGCATAGCTTGTATAATTCGAGCCACCATCAGGATATCTTGTGGAGATCGCCGAAACATTATTGCTAACTATGTTTCTTGCGGAAGCTTCAGAATTAACGTGATTATGAACAGCCTCCAATCCATAAAAGATGGTTGATCTCTCATTCAATTCTTTTTCCAGGTCGAGAGATAATGAAAAAATATCGACTTTCTCAACTCGCTCACTTAGGTTCTGGTCATTTAGCTTTCTACTGAATCGACTTTCTACTACATTTTGATAAGCTGCAGTAAACTTCAATTCATTAAAATACTTATTCTGTTCCTTCAAATGACCATTTAAAGCTTGCAGATGCCATTTCTGTGGACCATAATACCATTCAGCATATCTAAGCTCATTTCCTTCATATTGAGTTAATCTATCATATCTTGGTATATCCGAGCTGGTAGAGAAGTTAAAAACATAATCCAGCTCCAATTTATCTGATGGTCTATACTTAAACTTTTGCACAAAATTCAATTGATCATAACCAGAAACTTTCTGAATATCCGGATTTATATTTTGCAAAATCTGATCAACACCATTTATTGTCTCAACATATTCTAAGCGATCAAATCGCTCATTCGAACTTCCTCCCATCCTAAGATCACCAAAAGCACTATATGATATTGAGCTCAGACTACCCCATTTCTCTGAAGCAAATGAATGATCTATGTGGAATGTTCGTTCAAGGCTTGCAGATGAGAATCGACTTACAACATTTGTACTACTATAATCCTTTCCATCCTTCTTTAAGATGATGGGTTTAGTATGAAAATCCAAAACCCCACCCAAAGCATCACTACCATAGATAATTGAACCCGGGCCAAAAATCACCTCGGCTGATTGCATGATCAGAGGATCGAGCATGATCACATTCTGCAAGTTTCCGCTTCGATATATTGCATTGTTCAATCTTACTCCATCCACAACTAGCAAAATAGAATTTGCAGCGAAACCTCTAACCATAGGACTTCCACCTCCTAACTGACTTTTTTGGATAAAAACTTCACCTGTAAGACCAATTAGATCTGCGGATGTTTGCGGATTATTAAAACTGATCTCTGCTACATCCAATGTTTCGATCTTGTTTGGAATCTCAGATTTGTTTTGTTCCCATTTATTAGCAGAAACGACGATCTCATCCAAACTAACGGATTGTTTACTAAGCTTAACCTGAAAATCAAGCTTTTTTATGATCGTAAATGGTAAGATCACATCCAAATAAGCAGGATGTTGAAATATCAAAGTATCTGATTCGGTAAAACTACTTGCATTTGCTAATCCGTTACCATCTGTAATAACCGACTTCGAGCCATCCAGATTAAACACAGCAACATTCTTGATCGGTTTTGAATCTGCTAGATCCAAAACAAAGATCTGCTGCGCTGAAACTGTAGCAGTCAGAATTATAAAAATTAATACAGATAGATATTTCTTCATTAAGGAGTTTTTTCAAAATTAACTAAACAAATAATACACTTGTAAAGCTATAATTGAAAATATACATAAATCATGCTAAATTCTACATATGCAAAAAAAAGACCTGTAAAAAATACAGGTCTCATTTTAATTATTTTTTTGGTTGTTGATAACCTCGTTTTTTTGCAGCTTCTTCGAGTCGCTTTTGGAAGTTTGATTTCTTAACCGGCTTTTTCTTATTCAATTCGATCTGCTTAAGGATCTTTTTCTCATCAACTGAAGCTCTGATAAAATACATCTGAGCAAAAGTGATCAGGTTGGCAAGTAGATAATAATAACTTAAACCTGATGCATAATTATTAAAGATTCCTAAGAACATGATCGGCATCATATACATCATAGTCTTCATCCCAGGCATTTGCTGATTAGAAGCCATCATTTGGTTATTCATACGTGTATATAATACGGTTGAGATCGTCATCAGCAATGTAAATAAACTGATATGATTACCATAAACGCTACTCAAGATCGGAATATGCATATCCCATGCAAGAATCGAATCATAGGAAGACAGGTCTGTTGCCCATAGGAAGGACTGCTGTCTTAACTCAATTGAAGATGGGAAGAAACGGAACATTGCAAATAGAATTGGCATCTGCAGCAACATAGGAACACAACCTGCCATTGGATTGACCCCTGCTTTCTTGTACAGGGCCATTGTGGCTTGTTGCTTTTTCATTGCATCTTCCTTTTTCGGGAATTTCTTATTCAACTCATCGATCTCAGGTTTAAGAACTCGCATTTTCGCCTGCGACTTATACGTTTTATAAGCGATCGGGAATAAGATGATCTTCAGAAGTATGGTCAACACTAAAATAATGATACCATAATTCCATCCGAAACCTTCAAGGAAGTTAAATACCGGAATTACTGCTCCTGTATTGATCCATTGTAAAAGGAAGAAACTCCATCCTAATGGAATCTGTCTTTGAAGATCAAGATCATATTGTTTAAGTATCTTATATTTATTCGGACCAAAATAGAATGCCATAGGAACCGATTGGATCGGATTCAGATTGAATGGAACACCTACGACAGTGCTCATTGTCTTTAAGTATCTTGGATTTGCTACTTCAGCATCCTCATCGATCTCAACTACGATATCTGCATTTTCGAAATGATTCTTAGCGATCAATGAAGAAGAGAAGAAATGCTGCTTAAATGAAACCCATTTCACTCTTTCCTTTAGTTGCTCATCATCATTCTTGGTTTCTGATAGATAATCTACATCATCATTCAGATATTTATAATAAACAGTAGGACCACTCCATCTGTCTACACTTTTCTCTTGTTTTCTCAGGTCAGCTTTCCATTCTAAATTCAGATAGTCTGCACCTGCGGTGATCACATCACTAACATTATTGAAGTTAATGGTGTAATCGATCATATAATCATCACCTTTGATCGTATAAAGGTATTCGATGTATCTATTAGGATTTACAGTTCCATCGGTATTATCAACATGGAGTTTTAGTGAAAGTTGAGCAGTTTCTTCCCCAGAAAGTTTGATTTCATTTGTATCAAATGATCTTCCTAACCAACTTGCTGTAAAATAGAAATCTTGTGTATTAAGCAATCTATTATTCATGAAAAATGACATTCCGAAAACGGTGGTGTCAGATTCGAATAGGATCAACGGTTGTCCGTCGTAGGTTTTAAAATCCTTTAGTTCTGCTGAAAGAATACGTCCACCTTTATTAGTGAACTGCAATTTTAACACATCACTTTCTACACTAATAATCTCATCATCACCTTGACTGGCACCGGCAAAAACACCATACTTAGCTCTATCAGCGGCAATACTTTCTTGTTGAGTTATAGCTGTTGTAACTTGCTCGCTTGATTGTGTTTGTGCCTGTTGAGCTCGCACGAGTGCTATAGAATCTCTTTTCAACTTTTGCTCTAATTGTACTTGAGCAATTGAATCATTAATTCTTCTTTTCTCTGCTTGTTCCTCTTTTGATGGGGTAAGCCAAATACTCCAGGCTACGAAAATAGCCCCTATTATAAGTATTCCTATTAAATTGTTTCTGTTCATTAATTTCTTTTTTTACCTAGGTTGTTCTCCTTGAATCAAAAACCATTCCTTTAGTTAGATAATGGTTTAGACTGACTTATTGTCAATAGCAGCTTTAACAAAGCTCACAAATAATGGATGTGGATTCGCAACAGTACTCTTATATTCCGGATGGAATTGAACACCAACAAACCATGGATGATCTTTCAGCTCAACGATCTCAACAAGGTTGTTTTGCTCGTTAATACCGGTTGCGAACATCCCAGCTTTTTCAAATTCCTCTTTATATTTATTATTGAATTCAAAGCGGTGTCTGTGTCTTTCATCGATTTCACTATCCTTATAAACTCCGGAAACGATCGATCCTTCGACTAGTTTACATTTAAAGCTACCCAAACGCATTGTTCCTCCCATATTATGGATCTTCTTTTGCTCTTCCATAATATCGATAACAGGATATTCATTATCCTTGATCATCTCTGTGGAATGTGCATTCTGATGTCCTAAAACATTTCTTGCGAATTCAATCACAGCGCATTGCATTCCGAGACAAATTCCGAGGAATGGGATCTTATTAGTTCTAGCGAATTCAATAGCATTGATCTTACCCTGAATTCCTCTATCACCAAATCCAGGAGCAACAAGAATTGCATCCAGACCGGCTAATTTACTGTCAAGGCAGTCATCGCATAAACTTTCGGAATGAATATGTCGGATCTTTACCTTACATTCATTCATTGCTCCTGCATGCACAAATGCCTCATTTATTGATTTATATGCATCTTTAAGCTCAACATATTTACCTACAAGACCAATTACAACTTCTTTCTTAGGGTTCTTCAGTCTTTTTAGGAAGTTCTCCCAGTTCTCAAGATTTGTTCCATTCTGAATAGGTGTATTCGTTTTATTCAGCACTTCAACATCCAATCCTTCTTTTTTCATTAAAACAGGAACATCATAGATCGTATCTGCGTCAATAGATTCAATAACTGAGCTTGGCGAAACATTACAGAATAACGCAATCTTTTTACGTATCCCCTCATTCAAACTATGCTCGGTTCTACATACGATAATATCCGGCTGAACTCCTTGTTCTAATAATGTTTTAACTGAATGCTGTGTAGGTTTGGTCTTTAATTCTCCTGCAGCAGATAAATATGGTACAAGCGTTAAGTGGATCACAAGACTATCTGAACCAAGCTCCCATCTCATCTGACGAACGGTCTCAACATAAGGTAATGACTCAATATCACCAACAGTACCACCAATTTCAGTGATCACAAAATCATATTGACCAGATTCACCTAAGATCTTGATACTTCTTTTGATCTCATCAGTGATGTGTGGAATAACCTGTACCGTAGATCCAAGATAATCTCCTCTTCTTTCCTTCTCTATAACTGATTGGTAGATCCTTCCGGTTGTAACATTATTTGCCTGTGATGTAGGTACATTAGAAAACCTCTCATAGTGGCCAAGGTCAAGATCGGTTTCAGCGCCATCATCAGTCACATAACATTCACCGTGCTCATAAGGATTCAGAGTTCCTGGGT
>PARP01000007.1 GCA_002711565.1 Bacteroidota bacterium | reverse complement strand
CCACATGATGCATTAAAGAACAAAACACCTATGGAAATGAACGTGGAATCACTTGTAAAAATCTAATTTTGAATGGCACGGAAAATAGGGAAGCTTACACTACCATCTAAAGCAAAAGGGCTATATTGACTCCAATCAATACTAGAGTTTTCTCCATTGTAGAAAAACTCCATTGGAACACGTGAAATCATTGAAAGACCACTTAAGTTAAATCCCCAACCTGCGATACCATTGCCCGATTGCGAATTATAAACTAGACCTATGTTTGGCTGCATTCCATTGATTCCTGCGGGACTTTCAATTGGAATTGAATAGGTCACAGCACCTGAATTCGTAACGTTAAAGTTTGCTTTGATATTACCTACAACACCTCCTGTACCAGGTGTTCCGCTTAGGCCGCCAGAATTTGGATCAAGATAAGTAGCTTCGTAGGGTGCAAATACAAGAGTTGGATTAATTTTGGCTGAGAAACCAGGTAATCCTACAAATCCGGGTTTCATGACTACTTTTTCAGATGCTTGATAAGGACCTGATGTAGAATGTTCAATTTCGATAGTTTCACCTTCCCCCTGCGTTTGCGCCATTGAGAAGCCGCATTGCAGGAGCAATAATATAATTATATAATATCTTTTCATTGGATTTACTTCTTAAGATTTTTAACTTCTTTTTTAAGTGCATCCAATTCTTTTTGTTGTTGGATGATGTATAAGGTGAGTTCTTCAACTTTTTGTAGTAGCGTGGCATTCATTTCACCTAGGCTAATACCACTCTCCTCCACTTCAGCAGCAGAAGGAACATCAGGTAAGTGTTGATTTTCTTCTATATAATTTTCTACCTCATCAAGAGATCTTAATTCATAATCTGAAGCAAAAACATAATCCGGCCATGCACTGGTGGTTTCTACAACGATTTCCTTTGCTCCAATGGTTCCGTTTACCGCTAGTTTGTATCCAAAAGTATCTGTAGTACCAATTCCGATGTCTCCATTAAAATAGGCTCCACCATTAACTTCCAGGAAATTATTTGCTGGAACACCAGATATAGAAGTTCCAATTTTTAAACCGGAAACTTGCATTGGAGCCATTGAGCCACCATCTAGTTGAGATAGGATCACACCGTCTATAGCATTTGAGAAGTATTCACCATTTTTAAAGTGAAGCTTATCTCCAATTGTTAGATCTCCATTCGGAATAAAAACATCATTCTCAGCACTAAATTCCATAACTGACATAAATCCTCCATTCGCCGGACCTCTATATATTCTTAAGACACCGTCATTAATTCCCCTATCGGAAATTCCCATCGAATCTTGGTTTCATCGTACGAAGGCCCATAACCAAAAAATATTTCAGATACATCATTACTAGATTCAGCGTTAAGGAATAATTCTGCACGATTATTAGCTCTAATTCCATGACCCAGAATTATAGCACTTGTACCATTTGTAGATAAAATATTCCCTTTTACATGTAAAAGTTGTGTTGGATTCGTTGTACCTATCCCGATATATCCATCTGTTCCTTCGATAAATAATCGGGAATATTGAAACGGTGAAGTTGCTAAATCCGTTACACCATTTGCAGCTGCAAAAAACAAATCTCCATTATAACTTGAATAGATTCCTGCTCTGGTATCACCTGTTGGTTGATTAGCATCTCCTCTATGACTGAATCCAATACCCACTGGGGTTGTTGAATTTAGGGCTGAGTTAGGCCTGTGTAATCTCAATAATGTGGTAGCATTATTAAATATATCCAGATTAAATGCCGGATTTAAAGTACCTATACCTGTATTTCCGGTTGTTGGAAACGTATTCGTCTGTGCATTTAATGAAAATGCGATTAATAAACTTGCAAGAAGAGTAAAGATTTTTTTCATGATAATTGATTTATATAATTCTTATGTTAATTTTTCAAATGACAATGCAATGCTGAATTAACAGTTAAGAATCCTTGGGGGAGGAAGTGGTCAATTATCGTGAGAAATATTATCGAATCTAATAGTTAAGGTTGAGAAAAGGAATTAGTTGGTTCTCACGATATCACTTAATTCTACATATAGAAAGATGGTAACCCTAATAATTTTGAGAAATTACAATTTAGAATCAATATAAGTTTAAAGACTGTACTTCAACCTTCTAGAAGACTAGGCAGATGTAACTTATGAGATATTTAGTGTCTCTAATGTTAAGAGTAATAAGTACAAAGTACTAAGATAAAAAAGGAGGTGGTAGGTGCTGAGAGCTGGCTATTGGTTATTAGCTATTAACTATTAGTACTAAGTACTAAGATAGAAGACTAAAGATTCAGTACAGCAATCTTAGTACTTCATACTTTGTACTCTAGACTCAGTACTCAATACTCAATACTCAGTACTCATCAACAAAAAAAGACGGCCCTTACGAACCGTCTTCCAAGTTATCGTATTGCGGAATTTACTCCGTTGGTTTCATGATCAATTGGATCTTATCTGCTTTCTTGAGTAATTTCTTAGCGATCTTCTGAAGATCTTTAGTACTCATATTATTCAGAATTTCTTCATAATTCTCCGCTCCGATCGCAGTTTCATTATGATAATAATACTGGATCATCACACTTTGCCAGAATCTGTTCTTACGCATATTCTCTGTGCGCTCTTTCAACATATTCTCACGTGCTTTATCCAAGTCAACCTGTGTTGGTCCATCCTTCATCATCTTATCGATCTCAAGATGAATTAAAGAAGCTAAATGCTCAGCTTTCTCAGGATCACAGTCGAATTGCATCATTACCTCAAACTCAGAATTAGGATAATGTGTAGCTCCAGCTCTGATGCCCACACCATAGGTACCACCTTCGTCTTCACGAATAGATTCTGTATAACGCAAATCAAGAATACCTTCGATCAATGTTAAAGCGATCTTATTCTTACGAGTATATTCCATATCATCATGATAAGCGATATGAACTCTGGATTTCTTTGTCTCCATCGTTTGGTTGAACGTCTTATTCACAAATCCTTCAGGGCCATCAATATTATTATCTTTCCAGGTTTCCACGCGGTCTTTATCTGTAATTCCACCTAAATACTTTTCGATAAGTGGTTTAGCAGTTTCAGCATCAATATTACCTGTAAAGATGAATGTAAAATCACTAGCATCCTGGAAGCGATCCTGGAATACTTCTTTTGCTTTTGTAAAGTTCGATTTCTCAATAAACTCTTTATTGAAAGGCTCAACTCTTGGATGATAATTCGCTTTGATAGCTGTTAATGAATCACTGAAGATCTGGTTAGGATCTTTACTTCTATTCTCAAGGAATGCGATCAAACGACCATCATATACTTTATGAGCAGCCTCATCAAAACGAGGATTTTCGAAATATAAATAAACTAGTTGTAGTAAAGTCTCAAGATCCTGAGGAGATGCACTTCCATTGAAACCTTCAGTTTCGTCAGCGATAAATGGATTTAAGGTAACGATCTTACCGGAAAGCATTTTCTGTAATTCGATATTGTTGAATTCACCTAATCCATACATTCCGACATAGCTAGAAACGATAGATCCTGAAGGAAGATCTTCATTACTTAATAATGATAAACCACCTTTACTGAATCCATAAACCAAGATCTCATCTTCTTTATAATCAGTAGGTTTAAGAACCACTTTCATTCCATTTCCTAAGGTCCACTCAGTTGCACCAAACTTTTCAAGCTCTTTAGTTTCAACAACTTTAGTTCCGGCAGGTTCATTCGCTACTAATGGCTTATCAGAAACCTCATCCTTATAAGCTTCAAGTTCTAATGTTTTAGATTCCTTGATCATTGCCAGAGTTTGCTCCTCAGTTGGGAAGCTTTCTTTTTCTTTATCCGGTCCTTGAATGGTGATTACAACATTTTCGTCTCTTACCCATTTGCTTGCCAATGCATTGATCTCCGCAATTGAGATACCAGGAAGAATTGCCTGAACAGCTTGATATTCGATCTCAATACCAGGAATTGGCTCACCATCGATATAGTGTGTTTTATATTCCATAGCATAGCGATCGTGGATGCGTTTTTCACGTTCTTTATATGCTTTTTCATAGCTACGAAGAACATCCATTTTTGTACGCTCAAGCTCACCATTGGTGAAACCGAATCTTCTAACTCTTTCACTTTCTGCAAGAAGAGCTTTGATACTATTTGTCATGCCACCACTATTTGCGAGTGCGATCATGGTAAATGCATCTTTAGTTTTCACATACTCACCATAGAATGATTGTGCAAGAATGAATGGAGGGTTTTCCTTTTGTACCAGCTCACTGAAACGCGTATTTAGCATTTGAGTGAAAAGATCATTCACGATCAGTGAACGATAATACATCACATTATTCTTATCAGCATCAGCTACTTCATCATGCTTATAATTGATACGTGCAATACTTTGCTGTGCTTCCGGGTCTGTTACAATACCGATGATAGGTTCAACATTATCAGGAAGTTCGTAATAAACACGTTCTTTTGGATCTTCAACGGCAGGAATTTTTGAGAAAAGTTCAATTACTTTCTTCTCCATTTCGTCAGCATCAAAATCACCAACGATTGCGATCGCCTGAAGATCTGTACGATACCAATCGTGGTAGAATCTGCGAATTACATCATAATCGAAATTCTCGATCACATCTAAGTCACCGATCACATCGCGTTTCGCATATTTTGAGTCCTTATACATATAAGGAGCGAGTTTATTAAAGATCCTGAAGTTTGCATTTCTGCGTGTTCTCCACTCCTCTTTGATAACGCCACGTTCTGCATCGATCTCTTCATCTGTTAAAAGAAGATAGTTCGACCAGTCGTTAAGGATTAACAGACAAGAATCCATTAAGTTCTCATTGGTAGTTGGAACATTCGACAGATTATAAACTGTTTCATCCGTACTTGTATATGCATTGATGTTTCTTCCGAATGCGACACCATACTTTTCAAGGTAATTGATAATTCCTTTACCTTCATAATGCTCTGTACCATTAAAGGCCATATGTTCAAGGAAGTGAGCCAAACCATTTTGGTCGTCATCTTCCAGCATAGCACCTACATTCTGGATGATATAGAAGCTAGCACGGTCTTTAGGTTCTTCATTATGACGGATATAATAGGTCATACCGTTCTTTAACTTGCCATATTTGATCTTTGGATCCATAGGCATTTTCTGATCTTGCGGAGCTTGGGCAAAGATCATTGAAGGCAACATAATGATCGCCATCAATTTGATAAATCTACTGTAAACTTTCATTATTCTATTTTATGTGTGTGTTTCAAACTGTGCCTCAAGCAGTCTGCTAGCATAAATAGTAAAAGATAGTATAGGGAGGTATCTCAGACTTGCTTAAGCTGAGCTAAGATAAAGATTATAAATTTAAAATGTAGAATGAAGAATGTAAAATATGAAACTATTTGAGGTCGAGAGCTATTTCGGTTGCTATTGCTACCACCTTCGGACAAACACTTGCAAATACGCCATTTTGTAGTGCCTTAATTCGCTCATCATTATCTTTCATATTCACTTTTACGATATCTGCACAAGTCAATGTACCATATTCTTCGATGAAATTTTCCTGAAAAGCTTTGATCTTTGCATAAAGATTCTCTTTGGCAACGATCTGATTTGGGAGGTCAGAGCCATGGATCAAACTAAGAAAAAGATAGGCACCCATTACAGCCCCACAAACCTCACCTTGATTGGCAATTCCTCCGCCGAATGCATGTGTAAGTTTAAATGCTTCTGATTCGTTTAGGTTCAACTCTTCAGCACAATTAACGAATACAGATTGAGCACAATTATAGCCTTCTTCAAAGGTTGCTACAGCATTAAAAACTTTTTCTTCTTTCATGTAAAAATCAATTTAATGAGTTGCAAGTATAGGGACAAAAAAGCTGAATACAAATGACAAAAGTCAAGTGGGAATATTTTTTTGATTTATGTTAATGAGCATGGGGCTTGGAGCCTTGAATTACAATTTAATCAACCTCTGGGTTTAACTCCCCCGGTTCTGGACAATAGCCACTGCAACTTGGTAGGGTATCCGGGATGTTCAGCTCTTTTCCAATTACCCTGATTGATTTCTTCATCACCAAAATAAATTCCATTTCTGTTTTTCAAAGGAGTAGTTGTTGAGAATTTTTTTGATTGATGGTTATACCAATATCCAAACCACCAATTAGTTTTACCGCTAGCACTATAGCTTGGGCGTGGCATTACATACCTCCAACCTTGCTGATACATCTCTATTGCTTTTTTCAAGACATCCTTACTGACAGTTATCCCAGGCCTGAGAAATTGAGGGATTCTGTTAGTTTCTGAGGAATTCGGAAATGCATCTGAAGGTTCCAGATAATCCCAGGTTTTATCCTCATATAGTATAATTTGTTTCCCGTCTGAAAGAGTAACAATCTGGCTTTGAGCATGTACTACATTACAAGCTAAAAGTAATACAACACCAAACACTAGGCAACCTGATATTTTCATAATCGTGAATTAGAGAGAGTTTAAAAATTAATTTTATAGCAATAATGATTTGATGAACGAACCTTTAAATGGGGAGGATTAAAAGCAAGATGGAATTTACAATCTTATAGCAAATTACTAAAAATTAGTGAGAAGTTCATAAGCTCATTTCATAATCTCCGACTCTAAACCTATGGACTTTGACTTATAAAAGCCTTAGAATCGTTAATTAGTAAGGATAATTAACTAATTTTGCAAAACGAAACATTTTTCGTTCTTTTCGTATTATACAATACATGATCTAACACTTGGGGCTGACCGGTTTTGACAGCAAGGTGAATGGATATGTAAGCATACCGAGAATTGTGAATACGCTCGTTAATCCTATTTGCAACAATTTTAATTGGCGAAAATAACTACGCTCTTGCAGCATAATCGAAGTATAGTAGATTAGCTTTATCGCGGGCCAAGGGCTCGTGACAAGACGTTCCGCTGGTGGATCCACCTGATTCCGGCCAGATTTCGGAGCGCTCGTAAATATCGGGTTAGTCTTATGAACGTTCCGATCATGAGATGAAATTTAGGAACTAAGGTAGTATTTGGGTGCTTTTTTCCGGCAACTACTCGAAAATCAATAAAAAGCTAAGTATGTAGAAAGCTTATTTGTTCCTTGTTTGGACGAGGGTTCGACTCCCTCCAGCTCCACCATAATAAATCTCAATTCGTTTATAATGAGCGTTTTGGAATTTTTTATTTATAATCTTAGCCCATATTTAGTCCCAACCTTGTTTTTCTTCAAATTTTTAGTTCAAAATTTAATTGCCGCCTTAATATAACATACCCCGGTATACCCCAAAAATTAGGCAGTAGGTGGGGTACTTTTGAGGAGGGGGTATATGGATCAACACCACCCAAAATTTTTATTACAATTTAACTAACAGAATTTCACCTATAACTTTTAAACTAATCAAATTCATAAATCATTCTTTTAAGTTATCAGTTGACTAGAGCCCCATTTCATTTATCAGCTCAAATTTATTTGAATAAGAATAGATTTGTCTCTGTGAAAAAGCAGCTTGCATAGAATTATAGTAATCAACATTCTCAATTGAGTTCATATTTAAAACGTGACAATCTCGTTCAGATTGCTCATAAAAATACTCTCTATCAAACATTAACAATATTAGTTTAGGAGTTAATGGGAATGCAATTTCAATACCAGGAGAGCCATAACCATCATTTGAAATTAAATCATTATTTAAATTACTCTTTTTTACTACTGGATGATCAGAAGTATAAAAGCATTGAGTGGTTTCATTTTTAAAGAACATCCATATATGATCGGAAAGTATCTCCATCAGGGTATCATCCATTTCAATGCCAGCGAGAATACTTTCAAGATGTACTTGTTTCTTATCATAGTTTTCATCTTCAAACCCAAACTGCTTTAGTTGCTCTTTTGTAAACCCCTTCTCTTTAAATTCCTTGTACATATCTAACGTGAATTGATAAGATTCTTCTCTAAATCTATTTGTTCGCTCAATTTGAGAAACTAGGAATCGAGAAAGATTTTCTTTCACTTCTTGTTGGGGGGTATAATTGACATCTAATAATTGACTTATCAATTCTGAGTAAATTGGAGCTGTTTCAGTTTCTATTTCAGCATAGTATTTCTCTATGTATTGATCTGTGTCATACACTTTATCGATATTTACATCATCATAAAAATATCCTTCACAAGCTATATTAATAATTGATGTCTGAAAAGCTTTTCTGATTTCTTTATCATAAACCCAAACTTGATTTTTATTATCTGCGAAATAATTTAAATAAAACCTAGGCACATAATGTTGTCTTTTTACTTTCATGTATTCTATGAATTATTAAGATAGACAAGTGTATTTTAACATACTATTGTAGCCTAATATACTTAGTTCAATTCCTCCTTCGTCTTTTTCATAGTATAGGTTAATTTGATAAAGCATTTGCTCTCCATTACTTTCACTATCTTGAATTTGATGTTGTAAGTTCAATATCCAATTTCTTCCCGACCAATAATCTCCATTATTTATTTCATCTTCCTCAATGCCTGAAAGATATCCATTTCCATTACAATCAACTCCATAAATTGAGGTTAGTTTGAAAACTAAGTTGTTAAGAGTTGAAATATTAGATTCATTTGGGTTAGAATTAGTTAAGAAAACATTACTATCAATAATTTCATCATTTCTGTCGAAAACCCTCAGTACAATTTGGTTAAAAAAATCAAGTTCGCTTTGATTTGNTTTAATATAATAATCGATATACTTACCTTCATATTCACCTGTTGGATAATGTTCCTCTCCTATGCTTATAAGTGTATGAAAGTCATTTAGAAATAGATCATTTATAGTCCTATCTATTACTTTTCTTAACGGCTTGACTTTTATTGTAAATAAAAACTGTCTTTTAGGACTATAAAGAAAGCGAAGAAAAAAAGTAACATGATCAAAATACCACATATTAAAGCACTCATCTTCATTCGATTTAGGTTTATTCTTAATAACACGCTTAACATTTTGAGGTTCAAAAAAAGATGAACGCTTTTCATCATCATGTATACCATAACCTAGTGTCTTGCAAATATCATTAAAGACTTTTTGAACTTCCTTAGTGTCTCTAGTATAAGTGAACAAATTGTATTCGCGTTCGCCATCCTGATAATAATTTACTTGCAGTTCTTTAAAAGTATCAAAAAAGCTGAAATCTTTCTGATAGAATACTTCAATAATTCCAGCATTTTTATCTGCCTCTGAAATAGGGATGTTAAGTTTTGATAGCTGATTTAGTTCAAACAAGTCTAGCTTTAAAGCATTAAGTACAAAATCTCTATCATAGTTATACAAAACAGATTTACAGAAAGTTGAAATAGAAAAACACCTATCATCGTTTAGTACATAATCATGAAGTAAAGAAGTAGATTCCCAAGGCACTTGTTGACCTTCTGATTCTTTTATAAGTTTCATTCTAACATTCTGCATTACTTGTAAGACAGTTAAATTTGGAGTTAGAATCTCATCAATTAGAATAGATGTATACAGCCCATTATTTCCTTCTCCATCTGAAGCAGTTTTATCAGGAGAAGTTGAATAAGCTATAAGAGTACCATAAGGCNCACTCATATAGGTTAAACCTTCAATACTTAACGACCTATTCCATGATCTTTCAAATGGATTATTTCGACATGCATCTAGGATTAGAATATTAGTTTCATTTCTAGAGTTGCTCATTAAGGAAAGAATAAGGTTAGCGTTTAAACAATCAAATTCGACTTGATTTTCATTAAGAGGGTTAGCATCCATTGGTATCAAATAGTTTATACCCTTAACTTGAATACCATGACCAGCAAAATAGAATAACCCAGTATCATAATCATCTAGATTAGAACCAAAATCATTTAAAGCTAATTTCATTTCTTTCATTGTAGGATTTTTGAGAGTAATTATATGAAATCCTAACTTTGACAATACGCTTTCCATTGAAATGACNTCATTAACAGGATTTCGTAGTTTGGAAGCAAATTGATAGTTGGATATGCCGATAATTAAAGCTAACCTTTTATCTTTCATAACTATGATTTACTATTGTGGTTAATGAATTGATTGAGTTTAACAGCACATAACCTACCATTTATCGGGGAATATTGTTAAGGGTCGGTTAATTAGCAAGTTACTAAAATCTATCTTAATTAGATGGGTAAACTTAATTTTTATGCATGTATTATTATAATACTCCCTAAATCCTAGACCAGAGGTTTAGTTAAAATTTATACATTAAATTTACTAGACCATGACAAAACAAACACGACGCAAATTCAGTGCAGAATTCAAGGCAAAAGTAGCCTTAGAAGCCATTAAAAACGAGAAGACCTTGGCCGAGCTGAGTCATCAATTTGAGATTAACCCTGTAACTATTTCTAAATGGAAAACCGAATTTTTAGAGAGAATGGCTGTTATTTTTGAGAGTAGTTCGGCAAAAACTTCAAAAGAAAAATCTCCTGATCTTGATCAGCTATATGCTCAAATCGGGCAGCTAAAAGTGGAGAATGATTTTTTAAAAAAAAGTGCAAAGAGACTTGGTATATCAGACAAAGAATGGAAATGATCCGGCCAAATCATAAAAACCTTTCGATACGAAAGCAGTGTGATATTCTTTTTGTTCCCAGGAGTTCTTTATACTATCGACCAATACCGGAAAAACCAGAGAATATTAAGATGATGCAATTAATGGATAAACATCTTTTGCGTCATCCTACCGAAGGAGTCTTGTCAATGGTTGATATGCTAAAAGATATGGGATATCCGGTAGGCCCTAAACGAATCAGGCGATTGTTTAGGCTCATGGGACACCAAACGCTTTATCGTCGCAAAAACCTCACTAAAGGAGCTTTGAAAGCCTTTATCAAGCCTTATTTGTTACGAGGCTTAAAGATTACACATGCAAATCAGGTATGGTGCACAGATATCACTTACATACCAATGGCTAAAGGATTTATGTATCTGACGGCTTTTATTGATGTTTATAGTCGAAAAATAATGGGATGGGGTATTAGTAACAGTATGAGTAAACAATGGTGCTTGAATATTTTAAGTGATGCGATTGCTAAACACGGCAAACCCGAAATAATCAACTCAGATCAGGGATCTCAGTACACCAGTTTTGCCTGGACAAACTATCTTGAGAAGAAAGAAATCAAAATATCAATGGATGGTAAAGGAAGGGCTATTGATAACATCTGGATCGAAAGGTTTTGGAAAAGCATTAAGTATAATTACATTTATTTAAACCCTTGTGACAATGGATTAGAACTTTTTGAGGGTGTAAAAAATTATATCGAATACTATAATCAGAAAAAACATCAAACTATAAAGAAAAAACCAAATGATGCATTCAACGAATCTATCAACAATAATGCAGCTTAAAACAAAGAAATATTTAACTTAACAAACTGCTCCTTTGGTACAAGAAATGGGGAGTATTATAATGGGGAGTATTATATATTTACAATTATTAACTTTAAAAGATTTGTTAATTAGGAATTAGTAAGAATTAAAAAAGTCTTAAAACTCGGTATCTTCAATTAAGATATTGAGCATTGCCCTAATTTTTAATACCTGTTAATCAAAATAGTCAACTAAGTCATTTCCAATGAAACACAAAATTCAATTAGCATTTTTTTCGTTCATATTAGCTTTTGTAGCACAGTCATGTTCGAAAGATTCATATAATGATTATACTGAAGTGTCATTTTCTAAGGTTAAGGGACTATCGCTATATGGTGATTCATGTTATCTTAAAGGCGATAATAGTATAGATACTGATTATATTATCAATACTCAAGAAGAGTTCGATCTTTTATTTGATTGTCCTGGAAGCTTTACTCCAAGCATTAATTTTGAAACTCATACATTACTCGCTGGTTCCAGATATATTAGATGTATTTACCCTAAAAATGCATTTGAGAAGGTATACCTTAATGAATCTAAGAAAGAATTAATCTATAATGCTTTATTTAATTATGATGGTGGTTGCTCAACTTCATTTGGGACCATATATTATCATGTTTTAATTTCGAAACATCAAAGTGATCTATACAATTTCAAAGCAGATGTAGAGATTGACTATAACTATAATTAAATCTAAACTCATGAAAAGATTAAACTTAACCCGTTGTGCATTTAGGCCAAATTTAGTTTTAGGCTATTAATTGGTCTATCAAAAACAAATTTATTGAGGTACTGAATCATAGTTAATGCAGAGATTTTAGAAAGTATCCTGGTTCTAAATCCATCGAAAGATTTAGCATAGTTTCTTCTTATCATAAATTGATCACAAAGCTGAGAAAAAAGAGTCTCGATACGTTTTCTGGATTTTCTAAAGATGTAAGGCTGCTCCTGATAGTCCTTTTGGTTCTTTCTCATTGGAGTTTGAAGGTTGATATTAACAGTTTCAAATAAGTTAAGTTGCACTTTTGCAGATAAGTACCCCATATCTCCCAGTAATACACAGTTGGATATTTCAGTCTTTAGATCTTTTAAATATTTGATGTCATGAACTGATGCAGGAGAAATATCTATGCTTTGAAAGACTCCTGAGATTGAACAAACGCCATGTAATTTATATCCGTAATAATACATCTTTTGTGAAGCACAAAATCCCTTATCTGGATAACAATACTCTTCATCTTTACAGATCGTACTACGAGATGCTCTTGCAATTTTGCATACCTCTAAAGGCATTGAATCAACCACGTAATAGTTTTCAAATTCATTAAAAAAAGAACACAAACGCTGTCTAACTTTTTCTATAAGACCAAATAATCTTCGTTTTCGTCGATTATAGACACTCCGATCAATCAGACCTGAGAGTTCAGAACCATTTATGACTCTAAACAACTGACATTCACTATCAATACCCATGTATTCGGAAGTAAGGTTCATCGCTATGAGTTCTATATTGCTTAATTTAGGCTTACGAATTTGCTTAAAAGCATCAAATGAAATATCTAAAGACTGCAAATGATGATGAATAATTTTGTAATTTTGAATAAAGTTGTTCATGCATTTAATTGATTGATACTTAATTAAATATACGATTTTTTATTCGTTTAATGAACAACTTTTTCATTTACTCGCTAAATGCACAACGGGTTAATCATATATTTTTTGTAAACCCCAATGAATGTCTAATCCCATTTGATTATTATTTGTAGAATGTTCTGACGCGGTCCATATATTATCTGCATCCGTTAAATCTTCTGAAGTATTTGTGTAAATGTATTCGACTCCTTTGGCATTTTTTGTATGAATACCGTCTCCTCTTGTAGGGTCATTGAGGTTATAGGTGCTATTATAAAAATCAGTAGTTGCTTGCTTTGAACCATTGTATAGAGTTTCAAATGTCCCTGTCGCAGATAAATTATTCAATATTGCAACTTTAAGTACTAATGATCCTGTATGTGCATTCACATAGCCAATGAAAGTGTTATTCTTATGTTCTGCATCTAAGTAAATTTTATATACAAGTACTACTTCATCAGGATAATATTGTTCATTTTTAAAATGTTCTATTATCATTAAATCTGCAAAGGTTTTTTTAACGATATTGTATGGAACTTCAATTGCAGATGCAAAAATTTGTGCTGCTGATTCATTTGTAATACTAGGTACGGTATTTAACTCTTTAATTTTGATGTAATTACCGTGCGCTAATTGCATTTTGCTATTTTTATAATGTATATTATATCCACCTTTTTCTACTTTAACACCATTAAAATATTGATCATAATATACATGCTCAAACCCCCCACTAGACTGCTTCTCTTTAGTTTTGATGAAAGCGTCGTTCTCATTTATCAAAAGATAATTGTGGAAGAAGTCGTTTGCATTTTTAGGGATGCTCTGTTGTGTTTGATTATCTATTTGAAATTCTACATAATTAATAATTCCTTTTTTGTTTTTTTTAATAATAAGGTCTTGCGATTGACTGAGAGTAATAATTGTGATGGGGAGAAGTATTAAAAGTAGAATAGTTTTTTTCATATTATAAGTTTTAATTATTTAATTCGTTTATAAACGTGTGTTTTTCTTGTTGAATTAAAAGATTTGTGATTAGTAACAAATTCATTGTTGTTATTTCTAAATTCATATGTATAATCTAGAATTAAATTGTCATCTGGTAATTTTAATTGAATATGTAGAAGTGAGTCGATCCAATAGAGACTTTGTAGGCTTCCCCGAAGTTCGGCCAATTAAAATTAGAGTATAAAAATAAAATTCTAACTTTAAACGGATAAACGAAGCGATGAAAAAGACAAGATTTTCAGAGACAAAGATTGTTTCTATTTTAAAGCGGCAAGAAGCCGGAATTTCTACAACAGAGATCTGTCGAGAGATTGGTATTAGTAATGCAACTTTTTATAATTGGAAGGCCAAGTATGGCGGACTAGAAGTTCGAGAGGTCAAACGCTTAAAAGAGTTGGAGGCAGAAAATGCTAAGTTAAAAAGGATGTTTGCAGAAACGAGTATGGAAAACTATGCTTTAAAAGATTTGATAGAAAAAAAGTTGTAGCGTCTGATGAGCAACGGGAAGCTGTTGATTTTCTAATTCAAAAGCATCATTTAAGTGAGCGGCGAGCTTGTCGGGCGGTGAACTTAACACGAACAAGTTATCAGTATAAACCCAGACTCAAGGATGATCAACAGATTATTAAATTGTTAGGAGAACTGGTAGAAAAGCATCCCTCCATTGGTTTTTGGAAATGCTATCATCGATTGCGAAGACAAGGCTATAAATGGAATCATAAACGTGTTTATAGAATATATACACAGATGAAATTAAATATACGTAGGAGAGCTAAAAAACGATTGCCAGCTAGAGTAAAGCAAGCTTTATTCCAGCCTGAACGAATTAATCAGGTATGGTCTTTAGATTTTATGAGTGATAGTTTATGGAATGGAAAACGGTATCGATTACTTAACGTAATTGACGATTATAACAGAGAAGTCCTAGCCGTTGAAGCAGACACATCACTCCCTGCATTACGGGTAATAAGAGAATTAGATCGGCTTATTTTAACGAGAGGGAAGCCAGATATGATTAGAACAGATAATGGTCCAGAATTCATTTCTTCTAAGCTTGATAACTGGTGTAAGGACAATAAAATACAACTTGTTTTTATTCAACCAGGAAAACCTATGCAAAATGGATATATTGAAAGACTGAACGGCTCATTACGAAGAGAATTATTAAACGCTTATGTATTCAGAACAATTAATGAAGTAAAAATGCAAGTTGATGAATGGATGCATGATTACAACTTTTATCGACCACATGATGCATTAAAGAACAAAACACCTATGGAAATGAACGTGGAATCACTTGTAAAAATCTAATTTTGAATGGCACGGAAAATAGGGAAGCTTACAAAATCAGTGAAGTCAGAGCCATCAACTAAATATCAGAAAATAAATAAGTTAAAAAGAATCCAGAAGCGAAAGAATAAAGCTGTAAAGCAGTTGCTTACCAAAAAACAATTTAAAGTTTATAAGAAAATACAACAGCGAAGGAAGAAGACAGCTGTCGCAAGATATAAGGCTAGGGTGAATAGTTAGAACTGAGTATAGAGTACAGAGTATAAAGTATAAAGATTGAAGAAGAAATAATTCTCGACTACTTGATTACTGGAATACTGGATTACTGGGCAACCAGACAACCTGAGAACCCGAGAACCTGAGAGCCAAAATAACTTAAATCAGGGATGTGATCCTTTCTCTACGCTCAAGAATTCCATCCCTTCACATCTACTGGACTACCTGTCTGCCGACAGGCAGGCTGGCTGGATTACTGGATTACTGGTCAACCAGACAACCTGAGAACCTGACAACAGTCCTACTTAAACTCATCCCTCTCTAAAAATTTCAGAATCTCAACTTTCACTTTCTCAAAATCTTCACCGGTGAATAGAAAATGTGATGAACCTTCAAGTGTTATGGGAGTTAGATCCGCTGATTTGAATTCTTCTTCAGCAAATTGAAGGTTTTGATAAGGTACCATCCAGTCATTGGTTCCATGAATATGAAGAATAGGAATAGCAATATCCTTTAAATCATCTTTCATAATCTCCAATTCATTTCTGTGGGC
>PARP01000006.1 GCA_002711565.1 Bacteroidota bacterium | reverse complement strand
TCTTTATCGATATCTATTTCGTACTGGAAGTATCGCTCTGCTTCACTAAGTGTATTATCGCGATTGATATCCTCAATATTTGGTAATGCTGAAGCTGACGTTGGATATACTTCAGGATTCAGGTCACTGGTTGGTGAGTTTCCTTGGGCTTTATTGAATTTTTTATACCTCTCCAAAATGCTTGAGAATCGTTCATTCTCATCATAATCTGTACCTCTGAAATAGTGGTAATTATCATTTGATGGATCTTCAAATGCATTCTGATACGCAAGGGAACTTTGGCCAAATCTGCTCTCGATCTGATTCAAATAATCATGAACTCCCTGAGAAGCATTAAAGAAACTTCGCTCGGCTTCATCATTCAATCCATCATAACCAACATCCTGATTCAGTCTTGCACCAGCTTCATTATTAAAGGATTCTACAAGGGTTTGTATGGTTGGCACACGTCCCCAGATCGTTGTATCAACATTCGTAACAACCTCAGTACTTGGCAATCCATTCTCATAACTTTTCCGGGAATCACGANGGATATCCTCAGAAATATCACCCAAATTAAAATAGAGTTTTCCTGAGTTATCCGGATCTTCAGTAAATGGATCCATCATCCAGAACTCGATATACTCAACGTTTGTAGCTTCAAAATCTGTTGACTCGATCTTACGCATGATCCCGCCCCATCGAGATGCAGGTTCATTAAGTTTACCATCTTCATCTATACCTGCCGTTAGGCTTCTATCCGGTTCAACATCATAGTTATATGATCCTTTCTCATCAGGATAAAAAGCCATATTGAAAACTGCAATATTAGTAGGAATTCCATTTGGAAAGTCTTTATTTGGGAAGACTTCAGTTTCCAAAACCTGTCGAACCGAATGCTTCGACAATTCATCTGTAGAAATATTTTGTGGTTTAATGCTTGAATTGCGATCGTAGAATAATGGATCAATAATATACCACGACAATAACGCTCTATTCTTTCCATAAGCTAATCCTTCACTAGGTGCTGCTTCAGGGAATAGATTTTGTTGCCCTTGTGGAGTTGAAGCTAAGATCCAAGAGCTAAAATTGATAAGGTCAATAGTTGATTTACTACCCTCAAAGTCATCAACATACGAAGTTCCTTCATTCCCAATTACTTTAGAGTGTCCTGGCATAAATTGTGCAAATTCACCTTCAATACTAATTCTTGATGGAGTCTTTGTATCAATAAAGGGCAATTTATCGATCCATTTAGTCAACAGTCTGGATTGTTCATCAAAAGAAAAATTCAATCCCCAAACTGTATTGGAAATTGGATCTTCACCATAGTTTGTTTTTTGAGTAAGAGGCCTTTCATTTAGGTTGATGATGGTTGCTCCGATATTGGTATTCTCATTGAGCGCATAATTCATATGTGCACCCATATATCTTTTCGTTTGAAGGCTGAACAAAGAATTGCTTTCGAGATTAACTCTGATCGGGG
The DNA here is from genome assembly GCA_002711565.1 of Bacteroidota bacterium. Taxonomy (GTDB): domain Bacteria; phylum Bacteroidota; class Bacteroidia; order Bacteroidales. Next base: position 14,634 of record PARP01000006.1, on the reverse strand, counting down.
TTCCTGAATTTAGGATCCCTTCATTCATGATCCTAACACGGCCCAAAGTATAATCAACTGTATAATCTACATTTTCTGTAAGTGGTATCCCCCCTGCTGTAACAGTTACCGATCCTTGTGGAACATTGAATGCATTTAATGCGATTTCATTACTGGTAGAAGATTTAAAGAATCCTTCGAGTATGAATTTATTCTTTTCCGGAATTTGCTCTGCCACAGTTTTGGTAGTAGTATAGAGCGAATCGAAAGCATATTTATCTGCAAGATCGGTATCCGAACCAAAGACTGTTCTTAGATCTTTACCAAATGGTTCGAGTACAGGAAAGAAGATCTTACCGTGCGAAGACTGTATCGTACCACCGCTAATCGCTGCATTATCAATAAAATCGAAAATTCCGTCTGGCGTAGGATTTCCTTGAGGATCAAGATTATCCATATTTAGTAGTCGAATAATCGGAACACCTTTTACCTCATCGCTACCTTCTGTGAAATAGGCTGTAGGAACACCTAGTTTACTATCAGAATAAAGAATATTGAAAATAAAATCCTCTTCATTAATCTGATAGGCTCTCATTGAATAAACGTTCTTCATCATCAGATCCCAAATAGGATTTCGGGTATTAACAACTGTGCTTTTTAGAAGTTTGACTATCAAGTTATCTGTTGAATTGGTACCCTCTTCAGAAAACTCACCAACCTGGTAAACCTGATCATCTCCCAAGACTGTATATTGAAATGCAACCGCTAAAGTTTGATCGGCATTTAAACTGGTATTCAATGAAATGAATCCGAGTTGTTTGTTGAATGTAAATTCACTGGGATTCAGTTTTCTTGCACTTTCGATCTTTTCAAAATCATCACCGGAAACAAAATAACCGCTTTGTCCAATTCCGAAGGGATCATCCTTTAGATACTGAGTAACGGCATTAATATTCCGGATCTGAGTTGTATCTATCCTGCTTAAAAGATCATTTGTAGTATTTGATGGTAATTTTTGTCCGAGAAACAGATTCAATTGTTGCGAATAAGGGTCAAACTCACCCAGATCATTGAATGCGATTATATTTCTATTTTCGGTAACAGCAGCTCCAATATTCGTTACCCAAACTTCAATTCTAGTAATGTTTATGTTTGAGGAGATGATTGGTAAGTTTTTCAGAGCTTCGTTATATCTATTACTTGCTTTACCATCACTCCCTATGATATCTTCACGAAAATATTGAGCTAAAAAGAAATGTCTATTCTCTTCGTAATCGATGGCTTTTAGATTGAAATCATTAACCTGAGCTCCATTTTGAACATTTATTGTGGAAGATTGTCCATTCTGTTGTGAGAATACTCCTGTAAATGTAGTTCTACCAAATTTCAATTGTGTTTTAACACCAAAAAGGCTTTGACTACCTGTGATCAGTGAAGTAGGAAGTGTAAAATTCACATTACCGGCCTCGATCAATTGAATGATCTCATCCTCATCACCAGTATATTTGAGTGCCAGTTGATTCTCGAAATCGAAAGTAGACTCAGTATTATAGTTCGTTCTGAATTCTACTTTGTCTCCAATTTTGGCAACCACACTCATCTGGATCTTTTCATTAAAATCGAAGTTTGTAGTTTTTCTCCGTTTTACATCCAATGTTTCATCTTTCCGATTATTGGTTAGTACTCCGAAAGATAGTTCCGCTGAACCCTGAGGTCTGATATCAATGAAGCGTCCTCCAAAAATTAAATCTTCATCCTTTTTTTGGAACTGACTTGGAATGATGCCTGCAGCAGCAGTTCCCCTATTACCCCGACTTCTGTTTCTCCAAAATTCATGCAAAGAGCTTTTCATTGAAAAGCTTTGATAATCGGTAAAACTTACAGTTTGAGGTTTTCGATACTCCAGAGAACCCATTTTTTGAGTAAGCTGAAAGGTTCCTGATTCGGCATCATATACAAAGTCCGTTTTTAAATTCGAAGGATTGTCAAGAAACAATGCCGATCTGGACTGAAAATTCAGTGGAGCATAATATGACGGTTTAAATTTGAAAGGGAATTTAGTCTGATAAGTAGTATCGATAGAATGTAATCCGATCACTAAACTGTTCCGACCTGAGATCTGGGCATTCGATTGCAACGAACTGAACCCATTAAAGAACAGGATCAATATTGTGATTATATGGTATTTTCTTACTAATCTCAACAATGAATACGTTAAATCAGGTGCAATATTTCTGGCAGGATAAAATCAGCAAATCGGGCTATAAAATCTTTAAAGCATCTTTGATCAGCTGTTCCACGCTCAGATCAGCATCACTTGACTTCAATATTTTGTCTAAAGCTTTGTTGGCTACGTTTTTATTGAAACCAAGGATTACCAATCCTGATAACGCTTCTTCGTGCTTCGTATTGTGCGTGAACAGAACATTTTCACCACTAATTTCCTCTTTTCCAAGCTTGTCTTTTAGGTCAACAATGATACGTTGTGCTGTTTTGCCTCCAATTCCTTTTACTGATTGAAGAGCTGCAATATTTGAACTCGTAATCGTAGAGTATAGCTCGGCAGGTGGTAATGCGGATAAGATCAATCGCGCTGTATTTGCTCCTACACCTGATACAGAGATCAAATGAACAAAAAGTTTTCGTTCACCTTCTGTAGAGAATCCATACAATAATTGAGCATCTTCTCTTACAACAAAATNTGTATAAAGCTTACAAAATTCCTGATTACCAATTTCGCTATAAGTATTTAATGAAATATGAATTTGATATCCAATCCCATTAACATCGATGATAACATGGGTTGGTGATTTTTCAGCTAATTTTCCTTGAATGTAAGCGTACATAATTTGAGTATTTAGGTTGAAGCTTATTTAAACAAAAATATAAATTAATCAGACTAGAGTAGAAAAGCAATAAGATTAAAAAATTCAAGCATTGCATTACCTATTTTTGCAGCCTGAAAAAATAATTTTTAATGAATATAATTTAGCTCGATACGTATGCTGGAAAAAATATATTCTTAAATTTGAGTGTCGTTTGTTAAAGTATTCACAATAAATTAAATAAGCATGGATAACCTATTTAGAAAAGATGCCCTGGAATACCATTCCCAAGGGCGGCCTGGAAAGATTGAAGTCATACCCACAAAACCCTATTCTACCCAAAGAGATTTATCATTAGCCTACAGTCCTGGAGTTGCTGACCCTTGTTTAGCAATTCAAGAAAATCCCGAAGATGTTTATAAATACACTGCAAAAGGAAACCTGGTAGCTGTTATTTCAAACGGCACAGCTGTGCTTGGTTTAGGAGATATTGGAGCTGAAGCAGGAAAACCAGTTATGGAAGGTAAAGGCCTTTTATTTAAGATTTTCGCTGATATTGATGTTTTTGATATTGAGATCGATGTTAAAGACATAGATAAGTTTGTAGAAACTGTTGTAAACATCTCTCCTACTTTTGGAGGCATAAATCTTGAAGACATCAAAGCTCCTGAGTGTTTTGAAATTGAAGATAAAATTAAAGCTGCTGTAGATATTCCGGTAATGCATGATGATCAGCATGGTACTGCTATCATTACTGCTGCAGGGCTTGTAAATGCAGTTAAGATCAACAAGAAGAAGCTCGAAGACCTTAAGATCGTTGTGAACGGAGCTGGTGCTTCGGCAGTTTCTTGTACAAAATTATACATAGCTTTAGGTGTTAAACCTGAAAATATCATCATGTTGGATTCTCGTGGTGTTCTTCATAAAGACAGAACAGATATGAATCCGATCAAAGCGCAATTCGCAACAGATAAAGATGTTCATACTTTAGAGGACGCAGTAAAAGGTGCTGATGTATTCCTTGGTTTATCTGTTGCTGGTGTAATGAGCACAGAAATGCTAAAATCGATGGCTAAAGATCCGATCGTATTTGCTTGTGCAAATCCGGTACCTGAGATCATGTATGATGTAGCTGTTGAAACCAGAAAAGATGTAATCATGGGTACTGGGCGTTCAGATTTCCCAAATCAGATCAATAATGTATTAGGGTTTCCATTCATCTTCCGTGGAGCAATGGATGTTAAAGCAACCGCTATCAATGAAGAGATGAAATTAGCTGCAGCACTTTCATTAGCAGAGCTAGCACAGTTACCTGTTCCTGAAGAAGTGAATATTGCTTATGGAACTCAAAACTTGAAATTTGGAAAAGATTATATCATTCCTAAACCAACGGATCCAAGATTGATCGAATATGTGGCACCTGCAGTTGCTAAAGCAGCAATGGATAGCGGTGTTGCCAAACAACCTATCGAAGACTGGGATGCATACCGTGATGAGTTACGTAAGAGATTAGGGATAAGTAATCCATTAATGCGTCAAATTAAAGCAAGATCTAAAGCTGATCCTAAACGTGTTGTTTTTGCAGAAGCAGAAAACTACAAAATGTTGAAAGCTGCGGAGATTGTACTTAATGAAAACATTGCAAAACCTATCTTATTAGGAAATAAATCTATGATCCAGGACCTTATTCAGGAAAACGACCTTGAATTAGCAGGTGTTGAGATCATTGATCCTAAATCTGATGAAGAAAAAGAACGCCGTCATGAGTTTGCTGATATGCTTTACCAAAAACGTCAGCGTCGTGGGGTAACAGTTACTTCAGCAAAAGATAAATTGCATCACAGAAATTACTTTAGCCCGATGATGATCCAATCCGGACAAGCTGATGCAATGATCTCAGGACTGACTAGAAACTACCCTGATACACTTAGACCGGCTCTAGAAATTATTGGTAAGAAGCCAGGAGCAAACTTAGTAAGTGGTATGTATATCATCAATACGAAGAATGGTCCTATTTTCTTTGCCGATTGTACTGTAAATAAGAATCCAACTGCCGAAGAGCTTGTAGAGATCACTTTACAGACGACTTATGCTGTTGAGCAATTCAAGATCACTCCTAGAGTAGCATTCTTATCGTATTCAAACTTCGGTTCGAATGATGGTAGAATTCCTTCATTACAAAGAGAGGCGGTTTCTATACTACACAAAGATTATCCAGATCTTATCGTTGATGGTGAGATGCAAGCCAATGTTGCATTGAATCCTGAAATGATCGAAGAGAACTTCCCATTCTCTAAACTAGCGGGTGGAGCTGCTAACGTTCTTATTTTCCCATATCTTTCTGCTGCAAATATTGCATATAAGCTACTTCAGGAAATGGGTAAATATGAAGTTATCGGACCAGTTATCAATGGTATGGACAAATCAGTTCACGTACTGAACATGGGTAGCTCAGTTTCAGATATCGTTAAAATGGTAATGATTTCTGTTCTTGATGCACAATGTGTTGAAGAACGTACTAACGGAAAATAGACTTCCAATCAATTATATAAAAAAGGCTGATCAAAATGATCAGCCTTTTTTTTCATCTCATATCTTATAGTTTATAATTCATCACTTTAAACAGACAATTTATAACTTCCTCTAAATTAATCTGTTATTTTTATAACACTCGGAGATTCATATATTTGTGTGAAATAGTAAGAGCAAACGAAAATTTTCACATAAACATTTTAACCAAAACATTTCATTATGGATAAAATTACTGTCATTGGTNCCGGTAACGTTGGTGCAACCTGTGCAAACGTGATCGCACATAAAGACCTCGCCCGTGAGGTTGTATTAGTTGATATTAAAGAAGGTGTTGCCGAAGGTAAAGCATTGGATATCTGGCAAACTTCTTCGATCAATAACTTCAATACACGTGTAACGGGTGTTACTAATGATTATCTGAAAACCAAAGGATCGGGAATTGTTGTAATTACATCTGGTATACCACGTAAGCCGGGTATGTCAAGAGACGATCTTATCAAAACCAATGCTTCGATCGTAAAAGATGTAACCGAAAAGGTTATTAAATATTCTCCTGATGCAATTATCATTATTGTATCAAATCCTTTAGACATTATGACTTACGCTGCATATAAAGCAGCTAATAAACACTCAAGCAAGGTATTTGGAATGGCTGGTATTCTGGATACAGGAAGATATCGCGCATTTATTGCTGAGGCTTTAGATGTATCCCCTAAAGATATTCTTTCATTACTTCTAGGTGGTCATGGAGATACGATGGTTCCACTTCCACGTTATACTTCTGTTAATGNTATTCCGATAGATGAACTATTAGGTAAGGATGAGATCGAAAAGATCGTTGAAAGAACCAAATTCGGTGGTGGTGAATTAGTAAACCTAATGGGAACCTCAGCATGGTATGCTCCTGGTGCTGCAGCTGCTCAAATGGTTGAAGCTATTGTTGATGATCAAAAACGAATTTTCCCGGTTTGTGCATGGCTACAAGGCGAGTACGGACTGAAAGATGTTTATATGGGAGTTCCTGTTAAGCTAGGAAAGAATGGTATTGAAGGTATTTTCGAACTCCAATTAGATAAAGATGAAAAGAAATTATTAGATGAATCTGCTAAATCGATCAAGTCGGTAATGAAAGTACTTGATGATATGAAGATCTTCTAAATTATATTGACTCATATTTGAAAGCATCTCAATCACGAAGCCTCGTGAATGGGATGCTTTTTTTTGTAAATTTACTAAGCATGAAACGTATTGTAATTCTTTCAGGAGCAGGCATGAGTGCCGAAAGTGGCGTCAAGACCTTCAGGGATCAGGATGGTTTATGGCGGAATCATCGAATAGAAGAGGTTGCAAGTCCCATCGCATGGCATAATAACAGAGAACTTGTTCTTGAGTTTTACAACATCCGAAGAAAACAATTATATGAGGTAGATCCTAATCATGGTCATCTTGCACTTACCAAACTTGAAGAGCATTTTCATGTTGATATCATTACACAAAATGTAGATGATTTACATGAAAGAGCAGGATCAAAAAACATTCTTCATCTTCATGGCGAACTTAAAAAAGTTAGAAGTTCTGTTGATGAAAATTTGGTTTATACTTTGGATGGATGGGAATTAAAAGAAGGTGATCTTTGTGAAAAAGGATCACAACTCAGGCCTCATATTGTTTGGTTCGGAGAAGCCGTTCCAAACATTGAACCGGCTGTTCATCTTGTTCAACAAGCAGATATTGTTGTTGTTATAGGAACTTCAATGGTAGTGTATCCTGCGGCCGGACTTATCAATTATTCCCCATCTCATGCACAAAAATATCTGGTTGACCCCAATACACAAATTGGCCAATCAGATGTTGAAGTTTACCAAGAAAAAGCAGGAACAGGAGTACCTAAACTTGTTGAAAAACTTATTAAAGAATCAACCGACTAAATATAATCATGACCGAACATCATCAATACCTATTACACAAAGCACAACAATACTGCGCATACCAAGAACGAAGTCTTTATGAAGTAAAACTAAAACTTACTGAATGGAGAGCACAGGAACATGTAGCTGAAAAGATCATTAAGATTCTTCGTGAGGAAAACTATATAAATGAAGAGCAGTTTGCAAAATCCTTTGCAGTTGGGAAATTCAGACAAAAACAATGGGGAAAGAATAAGATCATCTTCGAACTTAAGAAAAAACAGATCCCTGATCTGATCATTCAAATTGGATTACAGGAAATTGATGAGACTGAATATCTTAATTGCTTAAAAGATCTATTAAAGAAGAAATTAAAAGAGATCAAAGAAGAGAATCCTAGAAAGAAAAACTATAAAGCTGCAACATTTGCAATAAACCGAGGTTTCAGGTCGGGATTAGTTTGGGATGTGATTAATGGAAATGTCTAGATTTTCCATAATTTTGCATTATGATCACAAACGAACAAATAAAAGATCTGTCTAAAAGGCTGGAAGCCTTGAGGAGGTACCTTTGACATCGATCAGAAACTAAAACTGATCGCAGAGGAAGAAGAAATCGCTCTATCACCGGATTTCTGGAATGACCCAAAGAAAGCCGAAACTTTACTAAAAGCAACCAAAGACAAAAAAGTCTGGACCAATGCTTTTGCCGACGCAATTTCATCAATAGATGATCTTCAGGTACTTTTCGAATTCCATTCTGAAGGTGAAGCCACAGAAGAAGAAGTTGATAAACAATTCGCTAATTCTTTAAAGATCATTGAAGAGTTAGAGTTCAAGAATATGCTTTCAGGTGAGGAAGATAAATTGGGTGCAATTGTAAACATAAACCCGGGAGCAGGTGGAACTGAAAGTCAGGATTGGGCACAAATGCTCATGCGAATGTATGTTCGTTGGGGCGAGCGTAACAATTTCAAAGTGAAAGAGCTGGACTTTCAAGAAGGTGATGTTGCCGGAATTAAATCTGTCACTTTGGAATTCGAAGGCGATTTCGCTTTTGGATATCTAAAAGGTGAAAATGGTGTTCATCGTTTGGTACGATTATCACCATTTGATTCTGCAAATAAACGACACACATCTTTTGCATCTGTGTACGCCTATCCTGTAGTTGATGATAGCATTGAAATTGAGATCAATCCTGGGGATATCAGCTGGGATACATTTAGATCGAGTGGTCCGGGTGGACAAGGCGTAAATAAGATCGAATCCGCTGTTCGTTTGCATCATGCACCAAGTGGTTTGGTAGTTGAGTGTCAGGAAACCCGTTCTCAGGGTCAAAACCGTGATAAAGCTATTCGAATGCTTAAATCTCAGCTTTACGAACTTGAATTGAGAAAGCAAAGAGAAGCCCAGGCTCAGATCGAAGGAAGCAAAAAGAAAATCGAATGGGGATCTCAGATCAGATCTTATGTGATGCATCCATATAAAATGGTAAAAGACCTTCGTACCAATTACGAAACATCAAACGTTCAAGCAGTCATGGACGGTGATATTCAAGAATTTATTAAGACATTTTTGATGGAATCTGGAAGTAATTAATTAACTTTGAGAGACACAAAAATGTTTTTCCATGATCCGTATATATCATAATCCCCGATGCCGAAAGTCACGTGCAGGATTGGAATATTTAAGTTCTAAAACTCAGGATTTCGAGATCATCGACTATCTAAAGAATCCACTTAGTTTGGATGAACTTACTTCTCTATTTAAAAAGCTTGATCTTGAGCCTTCAGAAATGATCCGCAAACAGGAGCAGATCTTCAAAGATGAATTCAAAGGCAAAGATTTAAGTAGTGAAGAATGGTTGAAAGCCATGGCAAAGCATCCAAAACTCATTCATAGACCGATCGTTGAAAAAGGTGATAAAGCAGTGTTTGCACAACCACCTGAAACCATTGATCAAATTCTATAATTCTTAATCAAATCCACCACCTTATGAAAAAGAAACAATCATATGAGAACTTACCTGTTTGGACTGAAAGTCTGGATCTGGTAAAATCAATTTATGTACTCACTTCAGTTTTTCCGGAAGATGAGGATCATTTATTTCCAAAGAAACTTCATAAAAATGTGATAGAGATCCCAATCAATATTGCAAAAGCCATGTCTGAAGAAGAAGAAAGACAATCTTATTTTAATCAGGCGAGCTTACATATTTCTGAGATCGAAACGATCCTTACGATCTGTCAGAAGTTGAACTTCTTCGAGGAAAAGGATATTGAGAAAGTAAAAGAACAGCTTACTAAGATCAGCGAAAACCTGAAAACCCTAATCCACAGGCTGAATCGTTAAAAAGACTTCTAATTACATAACCTAATAAAATTTATACAATGCCTACACCCAAATTTAAGTATCAGGAACCTTTTCCTCTGGGAGAAGATAAAACTGAATACTATTTATTGACCAAAGACTATGTTTCTGTTAGTGAGTTTGAAGGAAAAGAAATCATTAAAGTTGAGACAGAAGGTTTAACAAAACTTGCAAATGCAGCTTTACGGGATACTTCTTTTATGTTGAGAACTGAACACGTTCAACAAGTTGCAAAAATTCTTCACGACCCTGAAGCAAGTGAGAACGATAAATATGTTGGATTAACAATGCTTCGCAATGCTGAGGTTTCAGCAAAAGGAGAATTACCATTCTGCCAGGACACAGGAACTGCAACTGTTGTGGCGAAAAAAGGACAACAGATCTGGACTGAAGGAAAGGATGAAGAAGCTTTATCAAAAGGAGTTTATAAAACCTATACTGAAGAAAATTTAAGATATTCTCAAACCATTCCACTTGATATGTATAAAGAGGTAAACTCCGGAACGAATTTACCTGCACAAATCGACATACATGCAACGGGTGGTGATGAATACAAATTCTTATTTGTAGCTAAAGGTGGTGGCTCTGCAAATAAGTCTTCATTATATCAGGAAACAAAAGCATTATTAAATCCTGAAAAACTTGAGAGCTTCCTAATTGATAAACTTAAGTCACTTGGAACTGCTGCATGCCCTCCTTATCATGTTGCCTTTGTGATTGGTGGCACATCAGCAGAAACTACTTTAAAAACAGTAAAACTAGCTTCGACGAAATATTTGGACAATCTCCCAACCATAGGAAATGAAGGTGGACAGGCTTTCAGAGATGTGGCTTTAGAGAAAAAGATCTTAGAAGCTTCTTATAATATCGGTATTGGTGCACAATTCGGAGGTAAACATTTTGCATTAGATATTCGAATTATCAGACTTCCTCGTCATGGTGCAAGTTGTCCGGTAGGAATGGGTGTTTCATGTTCAGCGGATAGAAATATTAAAGCGAAGATCAATAAGGATGGTATCTGGGTTGAAAAACTTGAAGATAATCCAGGCAGATTTATTCCGGATGAAATGAAAAAGCCATCTGAAAAAGGTGCTATTGATATCGATCTTAACAAACCAATGAAAGAGATCCTAGCTGAATTAACTCAACATCCAACAGGCACGAGACTATGCTTAAACGGAACAATTATCGTTGGTAGAGATATTGCGCATGCGAAACTTAAAGAGCGTCTAGATAATGGTGAAGAATTGCCTCAATACATAAAAGATCATCCAATTTATTATGCAGGTCCTGCCAAAACTCCAAAAGGTATGGCTTCAGGTTCATTCGGCCCAACAACTGCAGGTAGGATGGATAGTTATGTTGATCTTTTCCAAAGCAATGGTGGTTCTATGATCATGATCGCTAAAGGTAATCGATCTCAACAAGTAACCGATGCGTGTAAAAAACATGGCGGTTTCTATTTAGGTAGTATTGGTGGACCGGCAGCAATTCTTGCGCAGGATAATATTACTAAAGTTGAATTACTTGAATATCCGGAATTGGGAATGGAAGCGATTTATAAAATTGAAGTAAAAGACTTCCCGGCATTCATTCTTGTTGACGATAAAGGAAACGATTTTTTTAATATGTAAATATATAAAAGGTGGCTTCGGTCACCTTTTATTTGATCCCTTTCTGTTACTTTTTTTATTACACTTAATCAAATTGTCTCACAAAATCTGACAAGGTATACTTAGTTAAAAACTGATAAACTACCCGGTCTATTTCCGAATATAAAGATCTTAACTCGTGATTAATATTTCTGCCTACATCACATCTTGGGTTAGGAATATTCTTCGCGAAACCTAAAAGGTGAACAGTCTTTACAGAATCTAATACATCACTGATATCAATATCTTCAGGAGCCTTTGATAGCTTTACACCTCCACCTTTTCCTTCTTTACTTTCCAGGAATCCTTTCTGCTTTAATGCACTTAATTCTCTTCGTACAAGTGCCGGATTCATGTTCAAACTGTCTGCGATCTTTTCAGAAGATAAAAGTTGATTTTCGTGTTTAGCTAGCAGTGTAAGGATGTGAATTGAGATCGCGAATTTTGAACGTATCATACTGTTACTTTTTTTATAACTGTAAATATACGCACTAATCTAATCTAAATCAAATATTGAATATGAATTACTTACGAAGGTTCTTCAAATGATAAATATGTGCAAACTTCACAATACGATCATTGCGCACGATTGGAATAGTTTCAAGTGGTTCAACTTCTTCAAATAAATCGTTGAAAGGCTCAGGTGATCTATATTCATTAGTGAAGGTTATGTAAAAAGCATTCTCTCCCGAATTGATCTGTCTACGTTCAGAGTTTATCCATTTGTATTTATGAATCTTATCTAAACCTCCATATACAATTAACTCCAGACCTAAAGGATCAGCAAGATAATAATCCAGATGAGCTGCAGGAAACCAATTATCACAAAGAATGTGTTTGGTATTATTATACGTATCCAGAACCTCCACAAATGACGTTTTCAATTGCTTCCAACCATACATATCCAGACTCACATCACCTCTTCCTAATGTTTTTGTCGACGTATTTTCCAATACGACAGGTTTCCCATAGAAAATCTGATAATATCCAGCTCCCAGACCTAAAAGCATAATGCATGCAATACTTAACATTAAAGTTTTCCTGACTTTATCTCTTAGATCATATAAATAAAATGCTGCAAAGAATAACAAGCCAAGAAATGCAGGGCCATTCCAGTGAGGAAGTGTAGGTTTAAATAGCGACGCGATCCAAATGCTTAAAACTAAAGGAATGCTGATAAATAGAATTGCACTTCTATATTCTTTCGGAAAGTTTAGTTTTCCTTTAAATGCTTTTACTAATCCAAGATAAATCAGAAAATATATGATTAGGTTATGATAGATCAACTCACCACCAACTTCTCTGAGGAAATACAGTAATGAGATTGAATCCCCTCCGACCCTTGTACTATGAAAGCCAAAACTCACCCAGTCGTTCTGAATATTCCATACAAGAATAGGGATAAGTCCAATTATCGCACATATATTCATTAAAACAAAGCCCTTTAAGCTCAGCTTTTGCCTAAACACAGTGAAGAAGATGAATATTCCACCCCATAAATAAATGGCTGAATATTTTGATAAAATAGCTAATGCAATACAGATTCCGATAATGAACCAGTTATATATAGAATCGGGATCTTTGATGATCTTGAGAAGAAAGTATAAAGAACACAGCCAAAAGAAAGTTAATGGAGTATCAGGAAGAATCATCATTCCTGAAATAATACTTACATAAAAGCTACTAAAGAAAAGCAAACTTGAAATAATACCCAGCTGTCTATCCTTTATAATACACCCTATTTTAAATGCTAACCAAAGATTCGTAGTTCCTAGAATAATTGCCCCTAATCTTAAGGCAAACTCTGAATCGAAAAATAAGTTTAAATTGAAGATTTGAATGATAAATCCTACCATCGGAGGATGATCGAAATGACTCCAATCCGGATATTTAGCATACAACCAATAATAAACCTCATCATTGCCCAATTCCAGTTTAAAGGCTAAAAATGCTCTTATGACGACAGAAATCGTTAGCAATAGAACTAGATCGTATGGCTTCTTTAGCTTCAGCATCTTTTCATCCATTTAATAACCATCAAAATCATAAAAAAGTTAAGGAAGATAATTATTGCATACATCAGTTTCACTAGAATTGTCATTATAATATTGACTTTTAGTTCTTCTGCGGCAAAAGCAGGCACGCCAGTTTGAGTTCTTACAACCGGATTCAGATACATTTTATTTCCATTCTCAAACTCAACTTGAACTCTTATGTATGTATCAGAATCCTTTAAGCTATACTTTACTTTTGAAGTATCAAGTACTTTAGATATCATTGTTCCGCCTTGACCAATAAGACTAATATCTCCTGGTTTAGTAATGCTTACAATCAATGTATTATTATCAATCTTTAAGTCTTTTAATTTGCTCATCTGCTGATGTGCCATCAATTTTTGACTTTTATCCTGATCGAATGCTTCACGAACTTCCACTGCATAAGATCTTCCATACTTTAAAGCCTCAAATAGATCTGCATAAGTATCGATCATTGTAAAAAATCGACCATATTCTACATTATTCTGAAGGTTATGAGCATCGTCATTGGCAATAGCTGTGATATACTTTCCGGAAGATAAAGCAGCATCCCATTGCTCAAGCGAATTACCGAAAATACTTGCGATCTCAATAATATCATAATTGGTCAACTTCCTGAAATCATTAGGGATATAGCTATTAAAAAACAATGGGTGAGAAATACAGATCAATTGATTCTCTCCTTTTAAATAATTGATGATCTGTTGCTTATGATGTATTGATTGAAGAAAAGGATAATCGAGCCACTTTACTTTATTTGCACCTATCAGGATCTGGTGCCGTTTCCAAATATTATATCCATGTTCATAAACAGAAATGAACCTTCCACTAGCCCGACTTGAAGAATTGATCTTCATATAATCCGATATTCCGATCACATCATATCCTAAATCCTGATAAACTTTTAGAACTTCTTTTGAAGAGTTAGTACTTCCGTCGGTAAGACCCATCCATGCCCTCGATTGGACTTGAAAGTTAGCTTTGATTAATTTCTTGTTAAGATTTTCGTATGGATTATACCAAATATCTCCTTCAAATTTTCCCTCATCTGGAAAACGATAGTAAACGGAATTAAGGTATGGTAGGAATCCAAATAATAAAAGCACTAAAAGGGCTAATAGCAAAGCATACATTAACTTTTTGAAAATATGTAGGATAGCTCTCAAAGGCGAAATCGTTTACTCAAAAATAAGCTCTTTCACCATATGAACTTCTCCAAAATTGAAAAAAAATAAAAAAAACTTCCATTTTTGGGAACAATTCTGATGTTTAAGAGTATAACTCTATATATTCCAAATTTGGGAATCAGTCTAAATTTGATTATATTTATCTAA
>PARP01000005.1 GCA_002711565.1 Bacteroidota bacterium | reverse complement strand
CTACAACTTCTTCTTTACTACAACCAAAGAATGCAAGCAATAGCAAGCTTAATATCGGTATCCACTTCATTTTTGTCTTCATCTTCTTGTTCTTTTAAGGTTAAACATTGATTGCTTTTGATAGTATACAATCGAAATCAGAATAACCCTACCTGATTTTTTTAAGGAGTGAGAATTTTTAGATGATTTCTTGATTTATGTTCGGAATTTAGCAGGATTACGTAGAATTTTCTATCAATAATTTGGTCTTCCTCTCAGAAGATTCTACATTTGTGACCCCTAAAGATGTTAAGCACTCTACTTAACACATTTTTAACACGATAATATTTGAATCTGAAAGTGAGAATATTCACTTTTACAAAAATTCTATTAACCAATTTCTATGAAAAAATTATTTTTATTAATATTTGTTTTAGCTGGCTTTTCAGCATTTGCTCAGCAAAGCTTTAGTTTTGAAGGACTGGTAATTGATGGAGAGAACAAACCTTTGATTGGAGCACATGTATTTATAGATTACTTGAATATCGGAACGATAACGAATGAAGAAGGAATGTTCAAATTTGATAAGTTAAATCCCGGAACCTATGAATTCACAGTTTCTTTAACTGGGTTTGAAACGCATAAAAGAAGTATAAACTTTACTTCTGGTGAGTGGAGTAGTCAGGTGACTGTATTTCAGCTTCAACAAGCTGTTTATCAATTAGAAGGTATTACCGTTACAGCTCAGAAAAAAGTTGAACAAATTAAAAATGTTCCTATCAGTATCAATGCAATAGAACAAAGTAAACTTGATGATGCAAGTATTATTGATCTTGGCAGTATGGCTGATTATATTCCTGGATTGAATGTTAGAATTCAGAGTAATCAGCGTCCAAACTTTATCATTCGTGGTTTAACTAGTGATGAGGTAAGTCCAAATGCACAACCAAGAGTTTCATTATTCTTTAATGATGCACCGATTACCAGAGCAAGTGGTGGTGTTATGGAATTGTATGATATGGAGCGTGTTGAAGTTGTTAAAGGACCTCAAGGGACATTGTTTGGAAGAGGAGCACAAATTGGTGCGATCCATTTCATGAGTAAAAGACCTGAAGCCGATTTTAATGGCTATGTAAGTGCCGGTATAGGTAATTATGCACAAAAGAATTTCTCAACTGCGATTAATGTTCCGTTGATAGAGAACAGGCTCTTCACTAGAATTGCAGCAGTATATCATACGCGTGATGGTTATGTGAAGAATACGTTTGGTGGTACACTAAATGGAAAGGATACTAAAGGATTCAGATTCTCAACAAGATATCTAGCAAGTAAGGATACAAAGATCGATTTCGTATTTAATTATCAGGAAGATAGAGCTCCTGGAGTTGCATTTATAAGTACACTTTATCCAAACACAAATGGAGATATGGGTTCTATTACAGAGGCTTCTTTAGATAAAGGTGAAGACCTTAGAGCAGATAAGGATCTTTTAAATCTGAACTTGAATTTCAAGCATTTTTTCAATACGAATTTGTATTTAACAGCGATCACTTCTTATCAAACAAATAAATCTTATGAGCTTTGGGATGGTGATGGTTCAGCAGCGGCTGCGATCAATATGTCTGAAAATAATGATTCTAAGATGTTCAATCAAGAAGTGAGATTGAATTATGAGATCAATAATAAGATCCGCGGTTTCTCAGGTGTGAATTTCTTAAAAGAAAAAGTTGAGCAAACTTATGGTTTCCAAACAAATGAACAACATATGATCCACTTATTCCTTGATAAGAATAATATGATCCTTCCAGATGGAACACCTTTCTCAATGCCAACGATTCCTAATATTCCTCAGATGTTCGGCCCTATAGCAGGTATGCCACTTGCTTTAAACCACGAAGAGGAAAGCTATAATACTGCAGAAAATACTTCATTTGAGTTCTTCTCAGATGTAACATTTGATCTTTCTGAGAAGTTCAGCTTAAGCGCGGGCTTCAGATTTGTTTTCGATAATTCTACCGTTACAAACTGGGCACAAATGACCGGTGGTGATGTTGCTATGTTAGGAAACTTTACACAGAATTTCCCGAATATTTTCTTCAGACCATCAACTGAAAAAGCTTATGATGGAAACTTTAGCGGTTTAACAGGAAGATTAGTTGCAATGTATAAATTGGATGAGAATTCAAATATTTTTGGTAGCTATTCTAGAGGTCGTAGACCAAATGTGATCCAATATCAAGCAGACGGAACTGTTGAGGTGATGCAAGATGAGGTTGTAGATAATTTCGAAATCGGTTATAAGACAGTTATCGATAATAAATTCATCTTCGATGCAACAGCTTTTTTATATAAATACAAGCATTTCCAAACGAACGCATGGATCGCTGATCCTTCAACAGGTAACTTTGCTTATCTGATCAAAGATGCAGGTAAAGCTACATCCTATGGATTGGAAACTTCTTTCCAATGGATCGTAAATAAAAATTTGAGTCTGAATGGTAATTATACGTATATCCACGCAAGATTTGATGATGAAAACTCTGAGGGCGAAGCTCAGGAATATGCTGGTAATAAATTTAGGTTAACACCTGATCATAGCTTTAACTTCAACTTAAAATATCAAGGTACTATTAATGATGACCTAACGATATTCGCTATTCCATCAGTTTCTTTCAAAAGCACTTATTATTTCGAAGATGCAAATGTCGGAGGAATGCTTCAGCAAGACTTTTGGTTAGCTAATATCTCAACCGGATTAAAACTGGCAGATCCAAATATGCAGTTTACGGTTTTTGTGCAAAATTTATTCGACAAAGAGTATTTGTTAAGTATGGGTAATACCGGTAGCTTATTCGGAATCCCAACTTATATTCCTGCAATGCCAAGAACATTTGGTGCTAAGATCACCTGGAATTTCTAAGATTAAATTTATTGATACAAAAAGGGCGATTTGCTTAGGCAGATTGCCCTTTTTTTAGTGCTTCTGAATCCGTATATTTGAGAAGACCTAATCATATTTCTATGAAAAAGTTACTCCCGATAATCCTGATCACACTATTGGCATTTACTTCAGAGAATCAACAAAACTGGCCAGGCTTCAGAGGCCCCGAAGCCTGAGGTGTTATGGATGATGCTAATATTCCTACAGAGTTCGATGTAAACAAAGCCGAGAATCTTAAATGGAAAACCAGGATCCCTGATTTAGGACATTCATGTCAGGTGATTTGGGATGATAAACTATTCATTACAACAGCAATTAGTGGGAATAAGGAAGAATACCTGAAAGTAGGATTATATGGCGATATTGTAGCTGTCGATGATACCACCGTTCATCAATTCAAAGTGATTTGCCTCGATAAGAATAATGGTGACGTAATTTGGGAAAAACTAGCACATGAAGGTGTTCCCAGAACTAAGAGACATACTAAGGCATCTCATGCAAATCCAACGCCTGTTACGAATGGAAAGTATGTAATTGCATTCTTTGGCTCCGATGGCTTATACTGTTATGATATGGATGGGAAGTTGCAGTGGTCCAGAGACCTAGGTGTTATGAATGCAGGTCCTTATAATGCTCCAAACTTTGAATGGGGCTTTGCAAATTCGCCCACGATTCGTAAAGATCGCCTTGTACTTCAGTGCGATTTTCTTGGAGAATCATTTATTGCAACATATGACTTTAAAACCGGGAAAGAGATCTGGAAAACCAAAAGAGATGAGATCTCTACATGGTGTACACCTACTGTCATAAATGTTAATGGACAGGATCAGATTATTGTGAATGGATATCAGCATATTGGAGCCTGCAATTTCCTAAGTGGCGAGCCAATCTGGTGGATGCATGGAGGTAGAGATGCTCCTGTTCCTACACCAATTTTTGCACATGGATTGATCTTTATAAACTCAGCACATGGAAGAATGTCTCCGATCTATGCCATAGATCCAAAAGCCAAAGGTGATATTACCTTAAAAGCAAATGAAACCTCAAATGAGTTTATTCAATGGAGCATCAAAAGAGGTGGAGCTTATATGACCTCACCATTGGTCTATGGTGATTATCTCTACAATCTGAAAAACAATGGATTATTAAGTTGCTTCAATGCTAAAAGCGGTGAGTTAATGTATAAAGTTCCACTCCGCCCGGGTGGTGGAATTACTGCTTCAGGTATCGCCTCGGATGGCCGACTTTTCTTTACATCAGAACCTGGCGATGTTTTTGTAGTGGAAGCCGGTCCTGAGTTTAAATTGTTGTCTAAGAATTCATTAGGAGATGTATGTATGGCCACTCCGGCTATCTCCGAGGAAAGTATGTTCTTCAGAACACAACATTATGTAATTGCGATCTCAAAAAATTGATCTA
Organism: Bacteroidota bacterium; assembly: GCA_002711565.1. Classification (GTDB taxonomy): domain Bacteria; phylum Bacteroidota; class Bacteroidia; order Bacteroidales. The sequence goes on along the minus strand of PARP01000005.1, from coordinate 19,703 downwards.
TATCAAGTTCGAAACGCTTATTTAAAACGATTCTAAATCGCTCAAATTCAATGTGTTAAATCCTGTTAAATATGTGTTAAAATGACTTAAAATAGAATGATTATCTTTATTTTTATACGTTGGGAAAACCCACAAACAAAACACAAAACAACACACAAATGAAGAAATTATTTATTTTAAGCATTATAACGCTGATGGTGAGTAGCTTAATAGCTCAGTCACAGGTTCAATGGCGAGGAGAAAACAGAGATGGATTTTATAATGAAAGTGGATTGCTGAAATCATGGCCTGCTGAAGGACCGGAATTAATGTGGCATTTCGATGATCTTGGAGAAGGACATGGTTCGGTTGCCGTTACAGAAAATATGATCTATGTGCCAGGAACTTTGGATACTGTCACTTATGTTTTTGCTTTCAATAATGATGGAGATTTGAAATGGAGATCTGAAGTAGGTACTGAATGGGTTGAAAGCTGGCCTGGTGTTCGAACTTCACCTCTGATCGACAGTGGGAAGTTGTATCTGATGACAGGTTATGGATTGCTTGTATGTATGGATGCTGAAACCGGTGATCACCTTTGGAAAATTGATATGCTTAAGGATTATGACGGTAGAAACATCCAATGGGGTTATTGTGAAAATCTTGTGATGGATGGTGAAAAACTTTTTGTAACTGTTGGTGGGGTAGATGCCAATGTTATTGCTCTTAACAAGAATGATGGATTACTCATATGGAAATCGAAAGGTTTAGGTGAAAAAAGCGCTTATAATTCTCCAAATGTAATTGAACACAATGGTGTTAGAATGCTGGTAACAATGACTGCAAGTTCAATTCTAGGCTTAGAAGTAGAAACCGGGAAATTATTATGGAGTAATCCTCAAACAAATAAATGGTCAGTGCATCCAAATACACCTATTTATCACAATGGTCAGATCTATTGTGTTAGTGGATATGGCAAAGGTGGTGTGATGCTTAAATTGAATGATGAAGCTACAGCTGTAGAAGAAGTGTGGAGAAATGAAATTCTTGATAACCAAATGGGAGGCGTGATCTTATTAGATGGTAAACTTTATGGCGGTGGCCATGCTAGCAGAACATGGATTTGCCTTGATTGGGAAACCGGTGCTGAAGTTTTCACCACAAAAGAGATCGCAAGAGGAAATAGTATTTATGCCGACAATATGCTTTATTTCTATGATGAAAAAGGAATTATTGCTTTGGTTGAAGCTAAAGGTGCAGATACAAAAGTGGTAAGCAAATTCAAAGTTCCTTATGGTACGAAACAACACTGGGCTCACTCAGTGATCAATAATAAAAGATTATTTATCAGACATGGAAATTCATTAATGGTTTATAACATTGCTGAATAATATGTCTACGTTTTAAGGATGTTTCAATACATCAATTGCAGGTTGGTCTAAAAGCTGCTAACATATTGGGTAAGTTGAAAAAACATCCTTTTTTTTGTAAAACTAAAAAACCTAAAAATTCTATGAAAAAGATCTATTTATCACTCATAAGTCTTTTCTTATTTTCCGCCTTATCTGCTCAGGTATTGGATGAATTCAGAAGCTTGAACAGAGATGGAATCTTTGATGAAACAGGATTGTTAAAATCATGGCCTGCTGAAGGACCACAACTTCTATGGGCGAATGAGTCCCTATTGGAGGGGCATTCTTCAATGACATTTGCTTACGATAAGATCTATTTGACAGGTATTCAGGATACTTTAGATGTAGCAATTGCACTTGATATGCAAGGGAATGTATTATGGCAAACTCCTTATGGTAGAGCCTGGATGCAATCATTTCCTAAGAGTCGCTCGACACCAACCATCGAAAACGAAAAGATCTATGTAACATCAGGAGTTGGAGATGTTGCATGTCTTAATGCTCTTAATGGTGAGATCATCTGGCAGGTGACTGCATCAGAAGATAATGCCGGAACTTATGGCCGTTGGGGAATTGCAGAATCATTACTTATTCTCGATGAAAAGATATTCTTTACATGTGGAGGTCCTAACACAACAATGATCGCCTTAAATAAAGAAACTGGAGAAACCATTTGGAAAACAAAGACATTGAATACTAATCCTTCATATTCTTCAGCGATCCTTATTGAGCGCGATGGGAAGAAAATCATTAGCAATGTAACGGAAAAATATATCATCGGAGTAAATCCTGAAGATGGTAATATCTTATGGGAATTCTCTTTTGATGGATATGCTCAACCACCATACCATGCGAATATTCATTGTAATATGCCAATTTATGATGACGGTAAGCTATTCATAACAAGTGGGTATAATCACAGAAATATTATGCTTGAATTATCTAAGGATCTTTCAAAAGCATACTTCGTTTACACAACGGATGTGCTTGATACACACCATGGTGGCGTAGTTAAGATTGGTGATTATGTGTATGGTACCAATTGGGAAAACAACCGAATGGGACGTTGGGTATGTATGGATTGGAATACCGGAGAAACTCATTACGAAACCGAATGGATCAATAAAGGATCTATCATAGCTGNAGATGGAATGCTTTATTGCTACGAAGAGAAAACAGGAAATCTTGCTTTGGTTCCAGTAAATCCGGAGAAATTCGAAATTGTTAGCTCATTCACGATCACACAAGGTAACAGAGGTCCTTTCTGGTCTCATCCTGTGATCAAGGACGGAATTTTATACATCAGACACCTTAATGCTTTGATGGCTTATAATCTGAAACAATAAAACAAAATATATGAAATCTCATCTTCTAAACATCGCTGGATTACTGTTAATTACTCAATTTAGTTTCGCTCAAGTCCTGGAATGGAGAGGCGAAGGTCGAACCGGAATATATGACGGTAAAGACTTACTCACCGAATGGCCTGAAGAAGGCCCGAAAATGATCTGGGAGTTCAAAGATCTGCCCTCAGGATATTCTCATCCTGCGATTTCTGAACACATGATCTATCTCACAGGTTTGATCGATTCTGTTGATTATATCATGGCAATTTCGCTTAATGGTAAACTAGTTTGGAAGAAGCCTTTCGGTCAGTCCTGGGTGAATAACTTCAGAGGTAGTCGTTGTACTCCAACCATTCATGAGAACAAAGTTTATGTTTCAAGTGGAATGGGAGAGATCGTTTGCCTCGACGAGTTTAGCGGAGATATTATTTGGACGGTCGATGCTCATAAAGAGTATAATGGATCTTTCGGTAGATTCGGACTTGCAGAATCCTTATTGATCGTTGATAATAAGGTGATCTATATGACTGGAGGTGAAGAAACTTCGGTTGTTGCATTAGACAAGAACAATGGAGGCCTGATCTGGAAAACTACAGCAAATGGTGATTCTCCAGCATATCTTTCTCCTCTGCTGATCGAAGATAATGGTCACAGACTCATCGTTCATATGACCAAAAAACATATGATCGGGATCGATCCTGATAATGGAGAGATTTACTGGGAATTCGACTACAACCAATATGCAGGTAAAAGAGCATATAATAACCATAGCACAACACCAGTATATAAAGATGGTGGATTGTTCATTACTAGTGGTTATAATCATAAAAGTATCAAGTTCAAACTCTCAAATGATCTGAAAAATATTGAAGTTGACTGGATCAATGAAGTATTGGATGGGCACCACGGTGGCGTAGTTCTGATCGATGGTTATATCTATGGCTCAACCTGGGATAATAATGGAAATGGTAAATGGGCCTGTGTGGATTGGAACACAGGAGAAACCAAATATGAAACGGCATGGATGAATAAAGGATCCATCGTTGCTGCCGGCGGTTATTTATACTGCTTTGATGAGAAGTTTGGGAATGTGGGATTGGTTAAGGTAACTCCGGAGGAATTCAAGATCATTAGTTCATTTAAGATCGTACAGGGTAAAAAAGGGCCTTATTGGGCACATCCTGTAATCGATCGTGGAATACTGTATATACGTCATGAAGATGCTTTCATGGCTTATGATATATCTAATTAAAACTCAACCTAATTAACCTAAACCTAAATGAAAACCTTAATTAAAAACATATTTTTTATCGCGATTCTTGCAGCTTTCTTTGCTTGCAATACAACAAGTGTAAGTGAATGGCGCGGACCAAAAGGTGATGGAAAATATCCTGATAAAAACTTATTAAAAGAATGGCCGGAAGAAGGCCCTGAACTGGTATGGCAGTTCAATGAACTTGGATTGGGATTCTCTTCTCCTGCATTTACGAATGAAGGATTCTATATTACAGGAACAAATGAAGCAGATAGCATCGCATCCATTTTCTCTTTCGATCTGGATGGAAACTTACGTTGGAAATCTGTCTATGGTAAAGAATGGATGACAAATTTCCCGGGCTCTAGATCAACCCCTACAATTGCTGGTGATCTGGGATATTTGCTTAGTGGTCTTGGAGTATTAAACTGTTTTAATACAACCGATGGTTCTATTGTTTGGAAAATTGATCTGATGAAGAAGTACGATGTTGAAAACAACAATTTCGGCATAACAGAAGTACTAAAAGTTAAAGGAGACGTTTTGTACTGTACTGCAGGAGGTAAGAAGTATAATTTTCTAGCGATCAACAGATTTACAGGAGATCTTATTTGGTACAATGAAGGTGCAGAAAATGTAAATGCTTATGCAACTCCAACCTTTATTATCCATAATGGAGTAGAGTATATGATCACTTATAACCAACTATTTGTATTAGCTATTGATATCGAAAATGGTGACGTTGCCTGGAAGTATCCTATGAAGGCAAAAAGTGGAATTCATGCAAATACTCCTGTATACAAAGATGGAATGTTATTCGTTCAGNATGCATGGAGAAGTGGTAGTAGAATGTTGAAAATTGCTGATGATGGTAAAAGTGCAGATCTTGTTTGGGAAAACGATCTCTATGATCTTGAAAATGGTGATGTGGTAGTTCTTGATGATAGAATTATCGGAACAAACTATGATAAAAAAGGAATCAGTTGTGTAGATTGGTTCACAGGTGAAGAACTTTTTACAAACAAAGAATTTAACTGGGGTACAGTTATTTATGCTGATGGCTTAGTTTATATGTATGATGTTACAGGCGAAGTTGCATTAATAGAAGTAAATGAAGATTCTTTTAATGTGATCAGCAAATTCTTTATTCCTGGACAGAAAAAAAGAGATCATTCAGGTCATCCGGTGATCCATGATCAAAAACTTTATTTACGTTATCACGATAACCTTTACGCTTACGATATCTCTAAATAACCTAAGATGAAGAACTTTAAAAACTTATTTATTCTAATGTGCCTGGGACTGATGATCTCATGTACTCAAGAACAAAATACAACATCAGAGTTTCAATGGCGTGGACCAAATCGTGATGGAATTTATCCTGAAAAGAACTTATTGGATTCATGGCCTGAAGAAGGACCGGAATTGATATGGGAATATTATGACCTAGGTGCCGGATATTCTTCTGTTGCAATTGATGGTGATAAGGTGATCACAGCTGGAACAACTGATAGTATCAATTATATCTATACTTTCAACAAAGGTGGTGATCTTTTATGGAAAAAAGAGTTAGGACGAGCATGGACAGATACATATCTGGGAATTCGCTCTACACCACTAATCAAAGACGGCAAAGCTTATGTTTTTGATGGCTTAGGTGTGATGCATTGTTTTAATACTGAAGATGGAGAGATCATCTGGCAAAGAGATCTTCTAACTGAGTATAATGTGAAAAACAATCAGCATGGTGTTCATGAAAACCTGATCATTGACGGAAACAAATTATTCTGCACACTTGGTGGTGAGACAACGAATATCATCACAATGGATAAAGATACAGGTGAAACAATCTGGGAGAGTAAAGGATTAGGAGAACTTAATGCATATTGCTCTACAAATATCATCACTCATAACGGTGTAAAATATTACATCACTATGACATATAATGCACTCTTAGCATTTGAGGTTGAAACAGGTAAAATGGCCTGGAGTGATGAATTGACAGAAAGAAGATATGGAATCCATGCCAACGTACCTTATTATAGAGATGGTAAACTATTCGTGATCGAAGGATGGAAATATGGAGCCAGAATGTATAATATAGCTGAAGATGGGCAAAGCGTTGAGCTTCTTTGGGAGTTTAAAAATGTTGATCCTCAGATGGGAGACGCCATTGTAATAGATGATAATATTTATATTGGCAGCGTGATGGATAGAACCAATTATTGTTTAGATTGGAATACCGGTGAAGTAAAATTCAAAACTGAAGACCTTGGTGAAGGAACATTTATCGCTGCTGATGATAAGCTTTTCCTACTCACATATAAAGGTGAGATGGCAATGCTAAAAGCTGAGGATGATAAGTTTTTAACACTCGGTAAGTTTAAAGCTCTTGGAAAAAAACCTAATCATTTTTCACAGCCTGTGATTCATGATGGGATTCTATATCTGAGATATAACGAAATGATCAAAGCATTTAATATTCAAAAGTAATCATAAAGAGGAAGTTGTTAGTATGCTGAAGAAAAGGATAGAAGTTGGTGTTGTGATCGGTCTAGTTGTAGCTTGCTTAGCAGCTTTCAGCTATTGGTTTTTATATAATCCGGTTAGTGATCTTTCGGTAAGTTTACCTGGATTGGATAACAGACCGGCCGCAGGAGAAGGTGATGGTGAAATTGTTACTATCGGCGCCAGCTTTATGAAATATGCACAACATCAGTCTGATCTTCAAGGTAAATGGACGAATTTTAGAGGAGCAGACTTCGATAATATTGTCAAGGATGAAACTCCTTTAATAGATCAGTTTGGTGCTGAAGGCCCGAAGATCGTGTGGGAACATGACCTGGGAGATGGATATGCAGCCCCCGTTATCTATAATGGGAAAGTATATGTACTGGATTATGTTGAAAGCAGAAGAACAGATGCCCTAAGATGTTTTTCTCTTGAAACAGGTGAAGAGCTATGGAGTAGATGGTATTTGGTGAAGGTTAAACGTAATCATGGAATGTCTCGAACAATCCCAGCAATTACAGATAAATATCTGGTAACGATAGGCCCTAGATGTCATGTGATGTGTGTAAATCCTGAAAATGGTGATTTATTATGGACCATCGATATGGTGAAAGAATATGGAACTGAAGTTCCGTTCTGGTATACAGGGCAATGCCCCATTATTATCGATGATATTGCGATCTTTGCTCCTGGTGGATCCGCCCTAATGATTGGTGTGGACTGTGCTACCGGTGAAGTTGTTTGGGAAACTCCGAACCCGGATAAACTTGGAATGTCACATTCATCCATCATACCTATGACCATTCATGGTAAGAAAATGTTCGTTTATATGGCATTAAATGGGACTGTTGGTGTTTCTGCTGAAGGAGACGATGTAGGAACAGTTTTATGGAAAACTCGAGACTTCATTCCTAACGTTATCGCAGCATCACCTATATTATTACCAGGCAACAGAATTTACGGGACAGCTGGGTACGGAGCTGGAGGTATTGTTTTTAAAGTAAATAAAGAAGGCAATACATATTCTACTGAACTCCTTCAAAAATATAAACCAAAAGATGGTTTAGCTTCTGAACAGCAAACTCCAATTTTATATAATGGATATCTTTTCGGAATTCAACCAAAAGATGCTGCGGGTTATCGAAATCAATTCGTTTGCGTGAATGCTGATGATCCTCAAAACATTTTATGGACGAGCGGTAGAACCGATCGATTTGGATTAGGTCCATATGTAATTGCTGATGATAAATTCTTTATTGTGAATGATGATGGAACTTTGAACATTGCTCGCTTAAGTACTTCCGGATTTGAGTTGCTCGATAAAAGAAGAATCATTGAAGGACATGATGCATGGGGCCCAATAGCTCTCGCAGATGGGTATCTGATCATGAGAGAGACCAAGAAAATGGTTTGTCTAGATATGCGTGTTAACTAAAACAAGAATTATGAGAACGAAACATATTGTCATTTTAAGCGTCGGACTCCTGATCATCCTTATTCTGATCATGAGTAGAGATTTCTTTTATTTTGAAGGACCTAATCCTGAAAATCCGTATGAATATGATCTGAGTTCATATCGTGAAGTCGATTCATCATTGATAAGTTATAAAGAGATCAGACAACTAGATATCGATACTGAACAGATTTATGCTATCGATACTGATATCGCTGACAATATTTATGTATCTGTAACATCCAAACTTTTGATTTTCAATGCCAGCTATCAATTAGCAAGTGTGATCGATCTGGATAATGATGCTTATTGTATTGAAGTGAAAAATGATCGCATATATCTGGGAATGACAAATTATGTTTCAGAATTCACTACTGAAGGAGACTTTGTTAAGAACTGGAACGAAAAAGGGAGTAAAGCGATCTTTACATCGATCGCAGCTAATGATAAGAATGTTTTTATTGCAGATGCCGGAAATAAGATCGTATATGCTTATGATCATGAAGGAAACTTTATAAATGATATAGGTGGTAAGAATCCGGCAGAAGATCGAATTGGTTTTGTAGTGCCTAGTCCGTATTTAGATCTGTTGATCGGACGAGATGATGAACTCTGGACGACAAATCCCGGTATTCACACCCTTGAATCCTACAGACCGGATGGAAGTATGATCTCATCCTGGAGAAAAACTTCTATGCTGATCGATGGATTCAGTGGATGCTGCAATCCTAGTCATATCGCTATGTTATCTGATGGTAGCTTCGTGACCTCAGAAAAAGGATTGGAACGAATTAAGATCCATTTACCAAATGGTGANTTTAATTCCGTAGTGGCTGGACCTAAGTCATTTATCGAGGGAACGGAGGATGTTGATATTGCTGTTGATTCAAAAGATAGGATCTTAATTACAGATCCGAAACAAAATAAGATCAGAATTTTTGAGATGAAAGGAAGATAGAATGGAAAGAAGAGAATTCATAAGAAAACTAGGAAGAGGTATGATCGCTGCCGGAATGGTAGCCGGGGGTACCTGTCTTTTACTAAAACCGGATACAGGACAAGCATGTAATCTCGATTTTATCTGTAAGAAATGTAAGCAAAATACAGATTGCTCATTACCAGAAGCAAAAGACTATCGTGAACAACTAAATGAAAGGGATAAGTAATGGCCGAGAAAGAGAAGAAAATTGATCGCCGTGAATTCCTTTCTAATGGATTGAGATATTCACTAGCCATTGGAATTGGTGGTGCATCAATTTACGCTGCTACAAAAGCACTTGGAGAAGAAATGGTCTGGCAATTGGATGCTTCCATATGTACGCAATGTGGACGTTGTGCTACAAATTGTGTATTAGCCATTTCAGCTGTTAAATGTATGCACGTTTACGATATGTGCGGTTATTGTGATCTCTGTGGAGGGTATTATCGCCCGGAAGCAAGAGACCGTTCTANAGCTGCTGAAAATCAGCTATGCCCAACAGCAGCAATTGAAAGAGTATTCATTGAAGAGCCTTTCTTCGAATATCATATTATTGAAGATCTATGCATCGGTTGTGGAAAATGTGTGAAAGGATGTAGTTCCTTCGGAAATGGTTCAATGCAGTTACAAGTGAACCACGAATTATGTGATAACTGTAATGAATGTGCAATTGCAAGGGTTTGTCCTTCGGAGGCATTTACACGCGTTCCTGCAAGTGACCTTTATTTGTTTAAAGGCTTTGATGGAGGTAGAAATAAAATCTAGTTGATATTCCTATGAAAAAGAGAATCTTAATACTAATTATCATTTTGATCACAGGAATCCAACTGGCAAATGTTTATGCTCAGCAACGATTTCCTAAACCTGAATTTGAATCAGGTCATACCCAGCCACCAACACTAACTCCTGAACCAAGAGCAACTCTTCTTGAGTATCTTGATATGGTAGTTTTATTTGGTAGTCTTGCACTTGTTACTTGGTTGGTGCTTAAGAAAAGATCCAGAAGAGGCGTTTTCTGGATGTCTGTTTTCTCAATTATTTATTTTGGATTCGTAAGAGAAGGTTGTGTATGCTCAGTCGGCTCTTTACAAAATGTTGTACTTGCAATATTTAATCCTAATTATCATATTCCACTTTCAGTCATTGTGTTTTTCTCATTGCCATTACTGTTCTCATTATTCTTTGGTAGAACATTCTGTGCGGCAGTTTGCCCGCTTGGAGCAATTCAGGATTTCTTCCTGTTAAGACCGGTAAGCATGAAAAAATGGTTGCAATCCGTTTTAGGAATGATCCCATACATTTATTTGGGTTTATCGATTCTATACGCAGCAACTTCGACAGATTTTATTGTATGTAGATATGATCCGTTTATCGGGATCTTTAGATTTAATGCAACCTTCATGATGTTCGCATTAGGAGGAGCATTCCTATTAATTAGTATGTTCATAGGAAGACCTTATTGCAGATTCTTATGCCCTTATGGAGTACTGTTGAACCTTACAAGTCGTTTGTCAAATAAACACATGACCATCACACCTTCTAATTGTATTCAGTGTCGATTATGTGAGGATTCTTGTCCGTTCGGAGCAATTGAATACCCTGAAGAAGCTAAAGTTGTTGAAGAAAGAAGAAAGAGTGTAAAAAGATATTATTGGTTCATCTTGTTAATTCCTGTTTTGATGTTTGTTGGAGGATGGACTTTGGCAAGCTTCCACGAAACCCTTGCTAAGGTGAATCCTAGAGTTAGATTGGCGAGCATTATTCTTGAGAACCCTCAAGTTGTAGATAAGGAAACTACTTTAGATATTGATGCTTTCAAAGCTTCAGGTCAGTCTAATGCTGAATTGTATAATGAAGCAGCAGCAATTGTAAGTGATTTCTATATCGGAGGTTGGATCCTTGGTGCATTCCTCGGATTGGTTTTCGGATTAACCCTGGCGAGAATGGCAATTGTAAGATATCGAACCGATTATGAACCAAATAAAGGGACTTGTTTCAGCTGTGCTAGATGCATGGATTATTGTCCGGTAGTTAAAGAGTAAAGATGAATTCAGAAAAGAAATTAAATATGAATACGAAGCTTTGGAAATGGATAGCGATTATTGCAGGTGCATTCGCACTCTTAATGTGCTTCCTGCTGATCGCCAATTATATTCAGATCAATAGACTTGACCCCGTTAATACGGAAGCTGTAAATACACTGGTTACCCGTTTAAGTGAAAACCCGGATGATGAAGCACTAAGAAATGAAATACGAGCTCTGGATCTACTCGTTCGTAAGGCTTATTTTACAAATCAATGGCAATTAAAGACCGGTGGTTATATCTTATTGATAAGCATAGCTTTAATGTTGGTCGCTATTCAAATATTAAGATCAACCAAAGCAATTAGCCCAATGATCCAGGAAAAGGATTCTGCGGCTGATCAGATCCTCAAACAATTATCAAGAAAGTGGGTGTCGATCGGTGGAGGCGCATTGGTTATACTGGCCTTAGGATTAACATTCCTTACACACGAACGAATGGAGCTAACCTTCACCGAAGCTGCAATTGCAGAAGAAACAAAAGTAGATGAAGAACCTGAAACATCTAATGATATTCAAGTTACAAAAGTTGCGCAAGCTGATATTGAACAAGCGAGCAAGCAAGCGGAAGATCCTAAAAATGAAGAAGTAAAAGAAGCTACTAATGAAGACTCTAAACCTGAAGAGGTAAAAGAGATCGTACAGGAACAACCTAAGATCAAAAAAGAAACAGCGGCAACATCTCAGGAAAGTGTTTTTGCTGAAGCAAGAAATCACTTCCCCAGTTTCAGAGGTGCGGGAAGTATGGGAATTTCTTATCAAAAAAATGTTCCTACCTCTTGGGATGGAGCCTCAAATCAAAATGTTCTTTGGAAAGTAAAACTGGAAGTTGATGGTTATAATTCGCCAATTATTTGGGAAGATAAGTTATTCATAACAGGAGCAAATGCTGATAAAAGAGAAGTGTTCTGCTACAATAAAAATACCGGAGCCTTGATCTGGGTGACTGAAATAGCAAACGTTCCGGGATCACCAGCAGCTTCTCCGGATGTTACAGATGATACAGGACATGCCGCTCCTACAGCTGCTACTGATGGAAAGCATGTGTATAGCATTTTCTCAAATGGTGATGTTGCAGCAATTGATTTTAATGGTAATGTCGTTTGGACTAAAAACCTCGGACTACCTCAAAATCACTATGGTCACTCTTCATCATTATTAGTATATAAAGACAAACTTATAGTTCAGTATGATCATGGTAGGTCAGCTAAAGTTTTAGCATTGAATACTGCAAATGGTAATGAAGAATGGTCGACCCAACGTAAAGTAAGAATTTCTTGGGCATCACCTGTAATTATCGAAAGAGACGGTAAAGCTGAGATCGTTTTGATTGCAGATCCTAATATCGCAGCTTATGATCCTGACACAGGAGCAGAGCTATGGAAAATAGATTGTATCTATGGTGAAGTTGGGCCTTCTATCGCTTATGATGATGGGATTGTTTACGGAATCAATGAATATGCGAGCCTTGTAGCAATTACGGGTGGTAATCAACCATCAATTTTATGGGAAGCATATGATTACTTATCAGATGTACCTACACCTGTTGTAACAAACGGACTTTTATTTGTTGTTACGTCCTATGGTGTTATAGTTTGTCATGATGCTAAAACCGGTGAGATCTATTGGGAACAGGAATATGGTGCGGGATTCTATTCATCACCGATTCTTGTTGGAGACTTGATCTATTTAATAGATAGAGAAGGAATGACACATATTATCAAAGCACAAAAAGAATTTGAACTTGCTGGCCAGGCTGCATTAGGAGAAGAAGTTGTAAGTACTCCTGCCTTTGCCGATGGACAGATCTTTATTCGTGCTTATGATCATTTATATTGTATTGGAACTGCCAATTAGGGAAGTATAATGGAGAAGGATATTAAAAATACGGTTGATAAGGTCATTCATAAGTATGGCACTTCTGTAGATCAGGCAATTCCTATTCTACAGGCTATTCAGGATGAGTTCAATTATCTGCCTGAGGAAGCCATCAGTTATTTATGTGAGAATACAGAAATAACGCCAGCCAGAGCTTATGGGATCTCAACATTCTATACGCAATTCAGACATCATCCTGTTGGAAAACACATGATCAAAGTTTGTGTAGGAACAGCATGTCATGTTAAAGGAGCAAAGCAGGTCTTTGATGCATTTAAAAGAGAATTGAATATTCCTGATGATGGAGAAACAGATCCTGATGGCTTATTTACGATCGAAGAAGTAGCATGTCTGGGATGTTGTACCATTGCGCCTGTGGTTCAGATTGATGATATTACTTATGGTCATCTTACAACAGAAAAGATCAAAGAAACCCTTGAAGATTTCATTCAAGCTAAGGATAATCCAAAATCTGCTTATTCAGGAGTAGGAGTATCCCAAGAAGAAATACAGGGAGAGATCAGACTTGGATTAGGATCTTGCTGTGTTGCTAGTGGTAGTGATCTGGTAAAACAAGAACTCGAAGATGTTCTTGATAAAACCAATATTCATGTTGATGTTAAACAGGTTGGATGTGTTGGGATCTGTAATCAGGTGCCAATGCTGGAAATTCATAAACAGGGAGAAGATCCAACGTTCTATACAAAAATTAAAGCTGAAGAAGTAAGTGGTGTTATCCGTAAACACTTCAAACCGAACAGATTCATGGATCGCTTAAGATCTAATTTCTATGATTATTTCGAAGGGATCGTATTTAACGAAATACCAAAATCAACTGCTCGTTACGAAAGTGAACAAAGAGATACACCGGTCTCAGAATTCCTTGAAAAACAAATTAATATAGCAACTGAATATAGAGGTGCAATAAAACCCACTGATCTTGATGAGTATAAAAGTTTAGGTGGATTCACTACATTTAGAAAGTGTGTTGAAGAATTAAAACCTGAAGAGATCATTGATATTGTCAAAGATTCCGGATTGAAGGGTAGAGGAGGAGGTGGATTCCTCACCGGTCTTAAATGGGAATTGGTTGCTAAAGAAGATTCCGATAAGAAATATCTGATCTGTAATGGTGATGAAGGTGATCCGGGAGCATTTATGGATCGAATGTTATTGGAGTCTTATCCTTTCAGAGTGATTGAAGGATTGCTTATTGCAGCATATGCAGTTGGAGCTTCAGAAGGTTTATTTTACATCCGCGCTGAATATCCTTTAGCTGTGAAACGTATTCGCGAAGCACTTTATATGTGTCGTGAAGAAGGTTTTATCGGTGAAAATATATTAGGTAGTGATTTCTCATTTAAACTAGACATTTTTGAAGGTGCCGGAGCATTCGTTTGTGGTGAGGAAACCGCATTGATCGCCTCCGTTGAAGGAAATAGAGGAATGCCGAAAATGAGGCCTCCATTCCCATCCACTAGTGGATTATGGGATCATCCAACTCTTATCAATAATACCGAAACCTTTGCTATGGTTTCCTGGATCATCAAGAATGGTAAGGAAGCTTTTAAAGCAATTGGATCTGAGAATAGTAAAGGCACTAAAGTGTTTGCTTTGGCCGGAAAGATCAATCGTGGTGGTTTGATCGAAGTTCCAATGGGAATTACGATCAGAGAGATCGTTGAAAAGATCGGCGGCGGAGTTCCTAATGGGAAAAAATTCAAAGCAGTGCAGATCGGTGGACCTTCAGGTGGTTGTATCCCTGAAGCGATGTGTGATATACCAATCGATTTTGAATCACTCAATGAAGCAGGAGCTATGATGGGTTCCGGTGGACTCGTTGTTCTGGATGAAGATGATTGTATGGTAGATATCGCAAGATACTTCCTAAGCTTTACACAAGATCAAAGTTGTGGTAAATGTACCTTCTGCCGTGTAGGAACGACCAGAATGCTGAATATTCTTGATAAGATCACATCAGGAAAAGGCACTAAAGCAGATCTTGAACTTCTAGAGAAGTTATCATATACGACCATGAGAGGAAGTTTGTGTGGTTTAGGTAGAACAGCACCAAATCCAGTATTGTCAACACTGGAACATTTCAGAGATGAATACGAAGCACATATCAATGGTACTTGCCCAACAGGAAAATGTGTTGAAATGATCACATATTCAATCACAGATGATTGTTATGGCTGTACGAAATGTGCACAACGTTGTCCTACAGATGCCATCGAAATGAAACCTTATGAAAAGCATGAAATTGATATTGAGAAATGTATCAAATGCAATATTTGTAAACAAGTGTGTCCAATAGATGCAGTAATTATAAGCTAATGATCAAACTTACTATAGACGGAAAACCTATTGAGGTTGCAGAAGGAACCAGCGTTATGCAGGCAGCATCTGACTTGGGAATTGAAGTTCCAAGCATGTGCTATAAGGAAGGATTTCATTGCCATCCGAGTTGCATGGTGTGTATGGTTAAGGATGAGAGATATGGTAAACTTCAGCCTTCATGTGCTTTGCCTGCAGAAGAGGGAATGATCATAAATACTACTGATCAGGAGGTATTTGAATCCAGAAAAGAAGCTCTGGAACTTTTACTAAGCGATCATGTTGGAGACTGTGAAGCACCATGCAGAATTGCATGTCCGGCATATATGGATATCCCGAAAATGAACAGATTAATTGCTGAAGGTGGATTGGCTAAAGCAGTAGAGATCGTTAAAGAAGAGATTGCTATTCCTCTAATCCTAGGTTATATATGTCCGGCTCCTTGTGAAAAAGTTTGTCGTAGAAATACGATCGATTCTCCAGTGCATATCTGTCAACTGAAAAAATTTGTAGCTGTAGAAGATCTGAATGGAGAGGATAAGTTCTTCCCATCTAAAAAGAAATCTACAGAAAAGAAAATTGCAATTATAGGTAGTGGTCCGGCCGGTATGACAGCCGCTTTCCATCTTTTAAAGTCAGGACATGAAGTTTCGATCTTTGAGAAAGAAGCTCAAGCCGGAGGAAGTCTGAGAACACAGAGAATGGCCAAAGAAATACCTAGTGAAGCAATTGATGCTGAAATAAGCTTTCTTGTAGAGTTTGGATTAAATCTTCAAACAAACTCAAAGATTGATTCGAATAAAATACAGCAAGTTATTGCAGATCATGATGCTGTGGTACTCGCTACAGGATTGAAAACCGATGAGGTTTTATTAAATGATCTGAAAGTAAATGAACGAGGTATCGTAATCAATCAGGATACTTATCAAACATCCATCGATAAAGTCTTTGCTTGTGGTAGTGCATTAAAAGTGAATAAAATGGCGGTTCGTTCCGTAGCACAAGCCAAAGCTGCTGCTTTTGCAGTGGATCAATATGTTCATGGTCAGAATATTGACAAGATCCACCGAATGTTCAATTCAAAATTTGGAAAACTTCTGGATGAAGAGTTTGATGCATATCTACAAGAAGCTCCGAATAGATCTGATGCTGCATCTGATTTTTCTCAAGTAAAACCTTATGATTTTGAGACTATGAAATCTGAGGCGGAAAGGTGTATGCATTGCGATTGTCGTAAATTAGATAATTGTTTACTTCGCATTCATGCAGATTCTTATCAGGTTGATCGCAGAAAGTATTTGTTGAGCGATCGCTGTAAAGTTACTAAATTCGTTAAGGAGGATGTGGTTGTATATGAACCTGAGAAGTGCATAAAATGCGGATTATGCGTTGAAACTGCTGCTAAACATCAGGAAGATATAGGACTAACATATATTGGCAGAGGGTTTGATGTAAGAATTAAAGTACCTTATGATAAAGATCTCAATGAAGCATTAACAAAAGCTGCAAATGAATGCGCAGAGATCTGTCCAACAGGTGCTATATCAAAAGTTTAAAATGAAAAAAATACTACTATTTTTATTTGCCTCACTATTTGTGAGTGTTCATGCTCAATCCGATAAGGAATGGGCATTTTTTCGTGGTGAAAAAAGCCTAACCGGATTTACCAAAGCCGCTACAGGTGATAAATTCAGCATGCATTGGAATTATAAAACAAATGGAGGGATCAAATCTTCTCCGGTTGTAGCTGATAATAAAGTGTTTATCGGATCAAATGACGGAAGTGTTTATGCTTTTGATCTTGGCGGAGAACTTTTATGGACTTATAATACTGAGGTTTCTGTTGAAGCTCCACCATTGTATCTGGATGGAGTGATCTATGTTGGAAATTTGGAAGGGATCATCTTTGCAATTAATGCTGATGACGGTAGCCTGAAATGGAAATTTACTACCGATGGACAAATCTCCGGCGGTTCAAGCTGGGTTTGGTCACCGGATAAGAAATCAAAATGGATCATTACTGGAAGTTATGATTACTTCCTTTATTGTGTTGATGCTGAAACCGGAGAGTTGATCTGGAAGTTTGAAGCAGATAATTATATCAATAGCGCTCCCGGTACAGATGGTGAGATTTGTATGATTGGTGGATGTGATGGTTATCTCCATATGATCAATATTAATGATGGAGTAGAAAAGGATAAGATCGATGCCGGAACTTATGTGGCATCTTCCGCTGCCATTGTTGATAATAAGGCATTTTACGGTAATTATGATGGTGATTTCTATTGTGCAGATATGATCACCAAAGAAAATGTCTGGCATTTTACTGCTGGGCCTTTTACAGGCTCACCTTCTATTGCAAATGGAAAAGTTGTGATTGGATCTCAAGATAAACATGTGTATTGTTTTGATCAAAAGACAGGCAAGGTTTTATGGAAATATATGACTCAACGAAAGATAGAAGGATCGCCAGTGATCGCAAAAGATAAGGTGATCATCGGTTCTGGTGATGGAAGAGTTTATATGTTAAATTTATCAGATGGAAGTAGAATTGCTGCATATGAGATTGGAAGGGCTATTGTAGGCAGTCCAGCAGTTATTGAAGATCATGTGATCATTGGTGCATTAGATGGCCGCATATATTGTTTAAAGACGAATTTATAGAACATGAGAATTGTAAATATAGTTCCGGGCTTCGGTGGCTCGTTTTATTGTGGTAATTGTTTGAGAGATAGTGCTTATGCTCGTTCACTTCAAAAAAGCGGACATGATGCAATCACATTGCCAATTTACTTACCATTAACTTTGAATGGTGAGCAGGTTTCCAAATATCCAGTATTTTATGGAGCAATTAACATCTATTTAAAACAACAATTCCCATTTCTTAGAAATATGCCAAAATGGATGGAGCGATTCTTTAATTCTGCTCCACTATTGAAATATGCAGCGAAAAAATCGGGTTCAACCAGAGCAGAGGGTCTGGAAGAGATGACTCTTTCAATGCTTCGAGGCTATGAAGGATATCAAAAAGAGGAATTACAACAATTGATCGAGTTCCTTAAAAAGGAGGTTAAACCGGATGTAGTGCATCTTTCGAATGCATTATTGATGGGATTGGCTCGAAAGATTAAAGATGATCTAGGGATTCCTGTTGTTTGCTCTTTACAGGATGAGGATGTCTGGATCGATGCGATGGCAGATGATTATCAGGACCAATTATGGGGAATGATGACAGAGAAAGCTAAGGATATAGATCTTTTCATTGCTGTTAGCGACTTTTTCGCAAAAGTAATGCAGCCAAGAATGTCAATTCCTATTGAAAAAATCAAAGTGATCCATATTGGTGTAGATCCTTCCCGTTTTGAAGCTCATGAACCTGCAATGGATCCTCCGGTTGTTGGATATATGTCGAGAATGAATGCTGAAAATGGATTCGAGATCTTTATTGATGCATTTGTTGAACTCAGATCAGATCCAAAATATAAAAATGTTCATGCGAGAGTTTCCGGAGGTAAGACTGGGGATGATGAAAAATTCATTGCTAAACAACGTAAGAAATTGGAGAAAGCAGGTATCCTTGATGATGTTGTATTTGTGGATGAGTATGGAGAAGAGTTCCATAATCAATTCTTCAAATCAGTAAGTATGTTATCTGTTCCTGTACTTAAAGGTGAAGCCTTTGGATTATATCAGGTGCAATCATTAGCTTGCGGCGTGCCCTTGGTACAACCAGAATTAGGTGCATTCCCTGAAATAGCTAAGGAAAGCGAAGGCGGAGTGATCTATTCACCAAATACACCTCAAACATTAGCAAGTAAATGGAAAGAAATGCTGGATGATCCTGAGAAATTAAAGGAAATGTCTATCAAAGGAAGAAAAAATACAGAAGAGAAGTTTAATAGCATGAAACTTATCAATACCATGCTTTCTGCCTATGAATCTGTTATAAAACCACAATAAATGATCAAACTCGAGCACATAAGCAAACATTTTATGAATCATGATCAAAGCATCCGGCAAGATGTTTTGAATGATGTCAACTTAAACATAGAAGCCGGACAATCCATCGCGATCGTTGGTCCTTCAGGATGTGGTAAGAGTACTTTACTAAATATTATCGGTACATTGGATCTTCCAGCTTCAGGCAATCTGTTTTTCGAAGACAGATCACTGGCCGACCTGAAAGAAAATGAAAGAGCTGATTTAAGAAATAAGCAGATCGGTTTTGTTTTTCAGATGCATCATTTATTGCCGCAACTGAATGTATTAGAGAATGTTATGCTGCCTTCTTTAATGAGTAAAAAGGAAGATGTGAAAATGAGAGCATCTGAATTATTAGAGAAGCTTGGCTTAAAAGATAAGATCCACCAATTCCCCGGACAATTATCAGGAGGTGAATGCCAGCGTGTTGCTGTAGTTAGAGCATTGATCAATAAACCAAAATTAATTCTTGCTGATGAACCAACAGGA
>PARP01000004.1 GCA_002711565.1 Bacteroidota bacterium | reverse complement strand
CCTTGGGGATTAAAAACTCCTAAAGGTGTTACTAAAATGATGTCTACAATCCTTAATTCAGCTGTTTTCCCGGGTGTTCAAGGTGGACCATTAGAGCACGTAATTGCTGCTAAAGCTGTTGCTTTCGGTGAAGCTTTATCTCCTGAGTATAAAAATTATATGGAACAGGTTAAGAAAAATGCTGATGCAATGTGTAAAGCATTTGTAGCTAAAGGATATCACGTAATTTCAGAAGGAACAGACAATCACTTAATGTTGATCGATCTTCGTTCGAAATTCCCTGAAATTACAGGTAAAGTAGTTGAAAACACACTTGTTAAAGCTGATATTACAGTAAATAAGAACATGGTACCTTTCGATAGCCGTTCTCCATTCCAAACTTCTGGTTTAAGAGTCGGAACTCCTGCGATCACAACACGTGGTTTAAAAGAAGAGCACATGGCTCCAATCGTTGACCTAATTGATGAGGTTATTAGCGATATCGAAAATGAAGAAGTAATTGCTTCAGTTAGAGGCCGTGTAAACGAAATGATGAAAGAATTCCCAATGTTTACTTGGTAATCATATTTGATGAAAATCTAAGGGCGGTATCTGAAAAGATATCGCCTTTTTTATTACAATATTTTAATTTTCTGTAGTTCCATTCTTCGTATCTTTATCTTATGAAGACCTTATATATTGTAAGACATGCAAAATCAGCATGGGATGATCCAAGTCTGTCCGATCATGATCGACCATTGATGAATAAAGGCGTTAGAAAAACCGGAAAGATCTCCGATTTTTTGATCGATCAGGATGTGAAAGTGGATCAGATGATCTCTAGCTCGGCCGTTAGAGCTTATGAAACAGCCAGATTGATTGCTGATGCATTAGAATATCCTCTGGATAATATTAAAAAAGAAAGTGACCTTTATCATGCCGATGTCGACCAGATACTTTCTGTTGTTTTTGGTGTTAATGATGATGTGAATTCATTGATGATCTTCGGTCATAATCCAACGTTTACATCTTTTGCAAATCAATTTCTTGAACATAAGGTAGATTGGATGCCCACATCAGCTATTGTTAGTGTCTCTTTCGAAACCGATAAATGGGAAGAAATTGTAATGGCCAAACGTAGAACAAATTTTGTAATATTTCCAAAAATGCTTTAGAATGACTAAAATCTCACTGAAAGAATATACAAATCGGGAAATCAGTTGGTTGCACTTTAATGAAAGGGTTTTGCAAGAGGCTGTTGATGAGTCAACTCCATTGATTGAACGAGCGAGATTCTTAGGGATCTTCTCAAATAACAGAGATGAATTCTTCAGGGTTCGTGTTGCGACTTTAAGAAGATTGGTAAAATATGAAGCAAAACATGAAATTGAGGATACAAATACTGAAGCGTTGCTAGAAGAGATCACCGAAATTGTAAACGCTCAGGAGAAAAGATTTACCGATGCATATAAGAAGTTGTTAGTAGATCTTGAGAAGAATAATATCTACTTTCTGAACGAAAAGAACATCAGTAAAGAGCAAGGCGAATATCTGAGGACTTATTTTAATGAAGAAGTTAGATCATTTCTTTTCCCGATCATGCTAAAGCGTTTCAAAAAGCTTGATAGTCTTAAAGATGATCAGTTTTATTTAGCCATTGATTTACAAAAAGACGATGTGTCTGACTATGCACTTGTACAAGTTCCTATCGGTGAAGTTCCTCGATTTATCGAGCTTCCATCTGAAGGCGACAAACATTTTCTTATGATGCTTGACGATGTGATCAGATATTGTTTGGATGATGTTTTCTCAATATTCGGTTATACAAAGTTTGAGGCATATACCATTAAGTTTACGCGTGATGCAGAGTTGGATATCGATAATGATGTTTCTAAAAGCTTCCTTGAGATCATGTCTGAAAGCATTAAACAACGAACCAAAGGCGAACCGGTGCGATTTGTTTATGACGAAGAAACTCCGGAAGAACTTTTACAAACGTTGATCAAGAAGTTTTCAATCACCAAACGAGATCAAACAAGGGCTGGTGGGCGATATCATAATATGAAAGACTTTATGAGTTTTCCTAAAGTCGGGAAGAAGAAGCTTAGTTATCCTCCAATGCCACCACTTCCACATCCTGAATTGAAAACCAGTCGAAGTATTCTCGATGTGATCCGAGAGAAAGATGTGATGTTGCATTTTCCTTATCAATCATTCCAATATATCGTTGACCTCTTAAGAGAAGCATCAATTGATCCACAAGTTCGTTCTATTAAGATGACATTTTATCGAGCCGCAAGAGAATCAAAAGTGATGAATGCTTTGATCAATGCTGCGAGAAATGGTAAGTATGTTACCGTTTTCATGGAGCTGCAAGCTCGTTTTGATGAAAAAGCAAACATCTATTGGACAGAGAAACTTCAGGCAGAAGGGGTGAGGATCATTCAAACCATTCCAAACTATAAAGTGCATTCTAAACTTATTTTGATCCGAAGAAAAGAGGATGGAGGTAATGTTTATTATGCGAATATCAGTACCGGAAACTTCAATGAATCCACAGCCAAAGTGTACGCCGATGATAGCTTACTTACATCAAATCAGGATATTGCAAAAGAAGTAAATGAAGTTTTTCATCTCTTTGAGTCAAAATTTACCATCCCAACATTTGATCACTTAATTGTAGCTCCATTTAGAATTCGTGATTTCTTCCTGGAAAAACTGGATCAGGAAATTAAGAATGCTGAAGAGGGTAAAGATGCCTGGGCCGTCCTGAAAATGAATTCTTTGGTTGACAAGAAGATCGTAAGGAAGTTATACAAAGCAAGTATTGCCGGTGTAAAGATCACTTTGATCGTAAGAGGGATCTGTGTACTGAAATCCGGAGAACCGATTATAAGTGAGAATATAAATGCTTTCAGTATAGTAGATAAGTATCTGGAGCATTCAAGAGTTTATGTTTTTGGGAATGATGGAAATCCTGAATATTATATCTCTTCCGCCGACTGGATGCAACGTAATTTCGATCATCGTGTTGAGGTGCTTTGTCCGATCCGCGATAAGGCAATTCAAAAAGAACTATGGGATATGCTGGAGATCCAAATGAAAGATAATGTGAAAGCAAGACATTTGAACCTCAATGATCTGAGTACCTATAAGAAAACGAATGAAGCAGTGAAGTCCAGATCACAATTCGAGATCTATGAATATTTTAAACAGAAAGTGAACTAAAATGGATAATAATGATGTTTTCAAAAAGCTACGTGTAGCTCTTGAACTTAAAGATACCGATATTATTGAAATTCTTGAACTCTCAAACTTCAAGATCTCAAAAACAGAACTCAATGCTTTCTTTAGAAGAGAAGATCACCCAAACTATGAGAATTGTGGTGATCAGGTCATGCGAAACTTCCTTAATGGACTTGTTATTTATAAACGAGATCTGAATAAATGATAATATGTATTTTGCTCAGAATGTAGATACTACTTTAAATTTCGATTAATCTGCTAGCAAAATATTGTGCACAAAGTGTTTGTTTTATGAGGCTCACAAATTAACTATCTTTGAGATATGGATGTTTTGACGAAAGAACAAAGACGTAAAAACATGCAGGCAATTAAGAGTAAGAGTACTAAGATTGAAGAATTGCTAGCAAAAGCTCTTTGGACAAAGGGATTTAGATACAGAAGAAATAACAGAAGTGTATTTGGTAAGCCAGATTTTACATTCAAAAAATATAAAATTGCGATATTTTGTGACAGTGAATATTTTCACGGGAAAGATTGGGAAAATCAAAAACACAGGATAAAAACTAACACTGAATTTTGGCACAGTAAAATAGAAGGAAATATTGAGAGAGATAAAATCGTTAATGAAAGATTATTGCATGAGAACTGGAAAGTAATTCGATTTTGGGGAGAAGATATTAAGAAAAATTTAGAAATTTGTTTAACTAAAATTGAAGAAGGAATCGAGGAGAGAAAACATGTTAAAATACTCTGAAATAAGAGAAAAAATAGGAATTAAACCTTTGAAAGATGACAGTAATGTGCAGGCTTACGTTACTCATTATTTGCATAATTTAAACAATGGTGTTATTAAATATTTTGAAGATCCAGCGGAAAAGTATTTAGCAAATTATAATTTCTATAATCAAGAAAGAATAAAATTTGATTGGGATATTCCCTTTCCTACACCAAGTAAACCTCAATTTAGTTTTATAGATTTATTTGCCGGAATTGGAGGTATAAGATTAGCCTTCCAGAAAGCTGGGGGTAAATGTGTTTTTTCATCCGAATACAACAAGTTTGCAAAAGTTACATACGAAGCGAATTTTGGAGAGGTTCCATTTGGTGACATAACTAAGATCGATGAGAAAAGCATCCCTGATCACGATGTTTTATTAGCAGGTTTCCCTTGTCAACCGTTTTCAATAGCAGGAGTTTCAAAGAAGAAAAGTCTCGGGAAGAAACATGGGTTTTTAGATGAAACTCAAGGAACTTTGTTTTTCGATATTGCAAGAATATTAAAGAAAAAAAAACCGAGAGCCTTCATGCTCGAAAATGTAAAGAACCTTGTCAGTCATGATAAAGGAAGAACATTTGAAGTTATTTGTAATACATTAGACGAGTTGGGCTATTCCATTCATTATAAAGTTTTGGATGGGCAACACTTTGTACCACAGCATAGAGAAAGAATAATCATAGTTGGCTTCAACAGAAATGTTTTTAATGGACAAGAGGATTTTAGATTTCCTAACCTTCCAAAACTTAATAAAGTGGTTAGAGATATTCTAGAAGAAAATCCTGATGATAAGTACACACTTTCGGATAAGTTATGGAATTATCTTCAAGATCATGCAGCAAAGCACAAAGCAAAAGGTAATGGATTTGGTTTTGGGTTAACAAACTTGGATGGTATAAGTAGAACGATTAGTGCTAGATACTATAAAGACGGTTCCGAAGTTTTAATTCCTCAAGAAGGAATTAACCCAAGACGTTTAACCCCAAGAGAATGTGCAAGACTTCAAGGTTTTCCAGATCACTTTCTTATCCCAGTTTCTGATAATCAGGCTTATAGGCAATTTGGTAATTCTGTTGTTATGCCCTTAATGTTCTCAATAGCAAAGCAATTAACTAAAGCAATTAATTCTCATAATGAATAATATTTTATCTTCAGCCATTCAATCTTGTTCTGAAAATCCAATAGCATTTAGTAAATTCATAACTGCAAACGATACTGGAGCAACTGGGGGGCATCAAGCTGGTTTTCATATTCATAAACACTCTTGGCAGCTATTTTTTGATAGCCCGGGTGAAAAAGGTCAAAACAAAGATGTTTTTATAAAAATTAAATGGCAAAATGATTTTGAAACGGATAGTCGATTTGTTTATTATGGCGTTAGAACAAGAAATGAATATCGCTTGACTAGGTTTGGAAAAGGGTTTCCCTATCTTAATGAAGAAAACATTGGAGACCTTTTAGTAATTGCAAAAAAAGCAGATAAATATTATGAAGCTTTTGTATTGTCAAGCGATGATGATATTGAAGAGTTTTTTAACGCTTTCGGTATTTCCTCAACAGAGACAAATGGAATTATACCACAATCTACTGAATTGACTGCAGAAGAAAAGCTTAGAATATTGTTTCAACAATTTATTGAAAAGCTTACCGTTGATTTTCCACCAACTATTGAATTAGCTAAAGGAGCACGTGAAATATTTTTTGAGGCTTTTAGTTTAACTCAGAAAACTGTATTAACTAAACCAGATAATGAGATATTAAATTGGATAACAACCGAATACGACTTATTCAAAGCAATTGAAAATGAGCGATATGGAGAAATTATCAAGAATCCATTTCATACTGTAGATGCTTTGATAAAAACAGCAAATACTATACTCAATAGGAGGAAATCCCGGGCAGGGAAATCTTTAGAACATCATCTATCAGAGATCTTTAATATTTGGAAATTGTCATATACCTCACAGGCAGTTACTGAAGGAAATAAAAAACCAGACTTCATATTCCCTGATATTGAAACTTATTTTTCTGAGCCAACCGGAAGTAAAAAATTAGTATTTCTTGGTGCTAAAACAACCTGTAAGGACAGGTGGAGGCAAATTGTTGGAGAAGCTGACAGAATTCCCCAAAAACATTTGTTTACATTACAACAGGGAATTTCAAGTAATCAATTAAAAGAAATGAAATCTGCAGGAGTTACTCTTGTGGTTCCTAAACCTTATATTACAAGTTTTCCTAGTAATCATAGGGATGATATTTGGACCCTAGATAAATTTGTTAGGTATGTTTATAGTTTGCAGTAATTGCTGTAGAAGTGATTTAGGGCAGAAAAGAAGATATTCTCCCTTTTGGGATATCACCCAAACTATAAGAATTGTGGTGATCAGGTCATGCGAAACTTCCTTAATGGACTTGTTATTTATAAACGAGATCTAAAAAAGTAATTCTCAGAATAACAGGTTTTTACATGTGTTTTTAGAACTTGATTTTTTCGATATGCAATAAATTGCATTTCCGTACTTTTTATGTCGTTTTTGATTCGTATTTTTGTAGCCTAAAATTTTGACTATGATTTCATTTGAAGAAGCCTATAAGATCGTGATCGACGCGCAATACTATGAGGTGAATACTGAGAGGATCGAATTGAATAAATCGATCAATAGAGTATTGGCGAAAGACATTGTTTCAGATATTAATATGCCACCATTCAACAAATCTGCAATGGATGGTTATGCTTGTAAAAGAGAAGATCTGAACAATGATCTGGAGATCCTTGAGGTTATTGCGGCAGGTAGCGTACCAACGAAAGTTGTTGGAACAAACCAATGTTCTAAGATCATGACTGGTGCAAAGCTTCCTGAAGGTGCCGATTGCGTGGTGAAGGTTGAAGATACAGAGGAGACGGAAGATGGTAAAATGAGGTTTGTTGCGAATGAAACTAAAGATAATTTCGTACCTACCGGACAAGATGTTGAAGAAGGTGAATTAGTACTTAAACAAGGAACATTGTTAGGCCCCCAGCACTTAGCTGTAGCAGCTTCCGTTGGCTATGATTTTCCTAGAGTTTATAAGAAAGTTAGAGTAGGAGTGATCTCAACAGGTGATGAACTTGTTGAACCTTTCGCAAAACCCGCAGAAGGTCAGATCAGAAATAGTAATGCCTATCAGCTGATCGGGCAATTAAACAGTATGAATGTTACGCCTTACTATTTTGGTATCGCAAAGGATAATGAAGAATCTACAACAAGAATTATCAATAAAGCTATTAGTGAAACAGATGTGGTTTTATTGACCGGTGGTGTTTCAATGGGCGATTTTGATTTTATTCCTAAGATCTTTGATGAATTAGGTGTTGAGATCAAATTTAAAGAGATGGCTGTTCAACCAGGAAAACCAACAGTTTTTGGTGTTCTTGGTAATAAATTCATCTTTGGATTGCCTGGTAATCCGGTTTCATCTTTCAATATTTTTGAATTGCTTACAAAGCCGTTCATTTATTCATTAATGGGACATAAATATGAGCCTGTAGAATTGAATGTTCCTCTTGGTGAAGGTTATAAACGTAAACGCTCAAGTCGCAGATCTTTCATTCCTGTGAGAATTGAAAATGCTAAAGCTTGGCCGATCGTTTATCATGGTTCTGCGCATATTCAGGCAATGACTCAAGCACATGGATTGATCTCAATTCCTGTTGGTGTTTCAGAATTAAAAGAAGGAGAGTTAGTGGATGTTAGACAAATATAATCGTAAACTTAATTATTTAAGAGTCTCTGTTACAGATCGCTGTAATCTCAGATGTACGTATTGTATGCCTGAAGATGGTATCACAATGCTAAAGCATGAAGATATTCTTTCTTTTGATGAGATCGTAGATGTGATCAAAACTGGAGTAGATTATGGGATCAATAAAGTTAGGATTACAGGTGGTGAACCACTAGTAAGAAAAGGTATTGTTGATCTTATTGGGATGATATGGAATATTGATGGGATCAAAGATCTTTCAATGACCACCAATGCGATCTTGCTGGATAAATTTGCACAACCGCTTGCTGAAGCAGGATTACAAAGAGTGAATATCAGTCTTGATACAGTTGATCCTAAAAAATTCAATGAAATTTCTCGTGGAGGCGATATTCAAAAGGTATTCTCAGGTATTGAAGCTGCAAAAAAAGCCGGATTGGATCCTATAAAGATCAATTGTGTTGTTTGGAAATCTTCGGAAGAAGAAGAGGCTAAAAAAGTTGGTGAGTACTGCGAAAAGAATGAATTAAATGTAAGATATATCCACCAAATGAATCTTTCGACAGGTGAATTTTCTGTTGTTGAAGGTGGTGATGGTGGAAATTGCGGTCAGTGTAATCGTTTAAGATTGACTGCAAATGGAAATATCAAACCATGTTTGTTTAGCGATCTTTCATATAATGTGAGAACATTAGGAATTGAAGAAGCGTATAAACAGGCAGTTGGAAATAAACCGAAATCAGGAAGTTATAATCAGAGTGGTGACTTTTATAATATTGGAGGTTAAAAGATTACATCATGGATAAACTAACACATATCGATCAACAAGGAAAAGCATCAATGGTAGATGTAGGTGACAAATCACACCAGATCCGTGTAGCGAGAGCAAAAGGCTTTATCAAACTTGGTGCTCAAACCATTGAATTGATCAAGGAAAATAAAATGAAAAAAGGAGATGTGCTTACCATTGCAGAGATTGCCGGTATTCAAGGTGCAAAAAAATGCAGCGAACTCATTCCTTTATGTCATCCGCTTCAATTAACAAAAGTTGAGGTTAAAACTACATTAACTGATACGGGCGTTGAGGTAAACAGCATGGCAAAATGCATTGGCCAAACTGGAGTTGAAATGGAAGCTCTCACAGCTGTTAATGTAGCATTGCTAACTGTTTATGATATGTGTAAAGCCGTTGATAAAGAAATGATCATGACAGATGTTACTTTGATCGAAAAAACCAAAACTGATTTAGAGAAATAATGGAGCCTTTTGATGTCATCGTGATAGGAGGTGGAGCCTCGGGATTGATGGCAGCCGGTACGGCCGCAGAATCAGGAAAACGTGTTTTGCTGATCGAAAAGATGTTCCGTCCGGGTAGAAAGCTTAGAATTACCGGAAAAGGTAGATGCAACCTTACCAACCTAACCGATGTTGATGATTTCCTAACACATGTTGGTCCTGATCCTGATTTTTTAAGACCTGCTTTTAAGGAATTCTTTGCTGAAGATCTGATCAAATTCTTCCATTCTATCAGGATTAAAACCAAAACCGAAAGAGGCCGAAGAGTATTTCCACAAAGTGATAAAGCACAAGATGTTGTTGATGGAATGCATCAATGGGTGGGAAAGAAAGGAGTGAAGATCTTTTCAAAGATCAGGATCACAAAATTGATCTTTAAAGATGGTGAGGTTAGAGCGGTTAGGACTGAAAAAAATAAGCTCTATTTTGCAAAGCAATTCATCATGTGTACAGGTGGAGCATCTTATCCTGCAACCGGTTCAACTGGTGATGGTTATAAGATCATTGAAAAGCTAGGGCATAAGATCAATCCGATCAGTCCATGTTTAGTACCATTAAAAGTAGATTTTGACTTTTTAAGTGATTTAGACAGGCTTAGTTTAAGAAATATTAAGATCAGTGTTTATCAAAGTGATGAACTGATCACTGAGAAGTTTGGCGAGATGATGTTTTTAAAACACGCAATTTCTGGTCCACTCATTCTTACTTTAAGTCGTGAATTAGGAAAGAGATTTGAAGCAGGCGAGAAGTTCGATTTTAAGATCGATCTTAAACCTGCATTATCAGAAGAAAAAATTAGGAATAGGATCAAAAGAGAATTGGAGCAGGATCAACGATTGGTTTTCAAATCATTATTGAGGAAATTGTTACCATCTCAAATGATCAATGTTTTCTTAAATGAACTAAATATTGAAGGACGCAAATTAGTAAAGGATCTGGAAGATAGAGATGTGAAATGCTTGATTCGGCTGCTTAAATCCTTCAAACTTAAAGTTATTGGAATGTGTGGTTTTGATGAAGCCATTGTTACTTCAGGTGGTGTAGATCTGAATGAAGTAGATTCGAGAACAATGCGTTCCAAATTGCTTAAAAATTTATATTTTGCGGGCGAGTTGCTGGATTTGGATGCAAATACCGGTGGATATAACTTGCAAATCGCGTTTTCAACTGGGAGACTAGCCGGAATATCGGCAGCTAAAAATTGATAGATTATGGAAAATAAAACGATTGAAGTATTAGCAGTAAATGTTTCAGAGAAAAAAGGAACTGTAAAGAATGCTGTACCTGAAATTACACTTTATGAGAATGGTGTTAAAGGTGATGCACATTCAGGAAGTTGGCACAGACAAGTAAGTATGCTGGCTCGTGAAAGTATTGAAAAGTTCGAGAAGCAGGCAAATAGAGATATTGCTTTTGGAGAATTTGCTGAAAATATTACTACTAAAGGGATGGAGCTTTACCATACAAAACCTTTTGATCGTTTTGTGTCTGAAAATCTTGAGTTAGAAGTTACACAGATCGGTAAAAAATGCCATGGTGATAATTGTGCGATCTTCCGTGAAGTTGGAAACTGTGTTATGCCGAAAGAAGGAATCTTCGTTCGTGTAATTAAAGGTGGTGCGTTAAAAGCAGGGGAGGTTTTCACAATCGTTCCTAAAGTTTTTAAAGTAAGAGTTATTACCTTAAGTGACCGCGCCAGCAGTGGAGAATATGAAGATCGTTCAGGTCCAAGAATTTCGCAACTTACGAATGAGTATTTTGAAAAGATCAAGTGGAGAGTAGATATTGAAAATATAGTGATTCCTGATGATCCTGAGCAATTAGCGGCATTGTTAGAAGATGCGAAAGCAAAACAGATTGATGTTGTGTTTACTACAGGTGGAACGGGTATCGGACCTAAAGATTTTACGCCTGAAGTTGTGAAAGAATGGATCGATAAAGAAATTCCTGGTGTAATGGAGCTTATCAGAATGAAATACGGACAGGAGAAACCAAATGCATTATTGAGTAGAGGCGTTGCCGGAGTAATGGGTGCAAGCCTTGTATATGCTATGCCTGGTAGTGTTAAAGCTGTTAATGAGTATATGACTGAGATCTGTAACACACTTCAACATTTGATCTTGATGTTGAGACGAATTGATAGTCACTAAGACGCTTCGCGTTGGTAATTAGCTCGCTTTGCTCGCGATATTAGCTCGTTTCACTCGCGAAATTGATAAAAATTAGCTCACTGCGTACGCGTTATTAGTTCGCTGCGCTCACGTAATTTATAGTTATTTACTCGCTACGCTCGTGTAATTAGAATGTCAAATAACCACATAATAACCACATAATAACCTCGAACAATCATGAACCGACCAGAAGCTCTTGAACTCCTCCACGATTACATCAAAAACCCAAGAATGATCTCGCATTGCCTGGCTTCAGAAGCTGTTTTAAAGGCATTGGCAAAGAAACTTGGAAGAGATGAAGATAAATGGGCTTTGGCAGGTTTACTGCATGATCTGGATGTTGAATTGGTAAATGATGACCCTAAAATTCATGGCCTAAAAACTGCCGAGATTCTAGAATCTAAAGGGGTAGATGCTGAAGTAATTGATGCTATCAAAATGCACAATGAAATGGCAACTGGTTTAGATAGAACAACCGAATTTCAACATGCATTATGCTGTGGTGAAACTATAACTGGTATGATCACCGCAACAACTTTGGTATATCCTGATAAGAAGTTAGCAAGTGTTAAACCCAAATCGATCACAAAGCGAATGAAATCTGCTGCTTTTGCAGCTTCAGTTTCACGCGAGAAGATCAAAGAATGTGAACTTATTGGAATTCCACTTGCTGAATTTGCTGCATTAAGTCTGGAGGCAATGCGTGAGATCAGTGACGACTTAGGTTTATAGTTTTCAACATCAGGCATTTAAAAATAAGCTGAATATTTTCCCGATTTTTCCATAAAAGCCCTTAATTTTGAGTGATAATTTCATTCAAATGGGTTTCCTAAAACGATTGCATAATAAATATTTCTACGCTGCATTAGCATTCGTGATTTGGATTTTGTTTTTTGATCGTAATAGCCTCATCTTCCGTTATAAAAATATCAAGGAATTAAAGGATGTAAAACGCCAAAGAGAGTTTTATATGCGAGAGATCAAGAAAGACTCGGAATCCATTGATGAGCTGTTAACAGATTCAGCTACTCTTGAGAAATTCGCAAGGGAAAAATATTTAATGAAAAAAAATAATGAAGATATCTTCTTAATTGTTAAGGAAGACGAAGATTAACCTACCGCGTACCTGCATTCAATCACAACTTCTTTTACTAAAGCTGCCTGAGACAATCCCAGTAAATAATCAATTGTATTTGCCAGATCAACCGGCTGGATCATTTCTTCCGGTGAAATCGTAGCACCTGCATCAATTGCCATTGTTGTATTTACATAAGACGGACATAGTGCCGTTACCTTGATCCCATGTGTTGCAAGTTCTCTGTACAGAGATTCACTCAATCCAACTAATGCAAACTTCGAGCTTACATAAGTTCCGGATTCTGCAAATCCAATTTTTCCTGCTCTGGATGCAATATTGAAAATATAGCCATGGCCTTGCTGTTTCATTACAGGTACAATCGTTTTAATGATCTGCATTGGAGCATTTACATTAACCTGCATCAATTCCTTATATGAATCAATATCACCATCAAGCGTTCCTTTTTGGTAAACGCCTGCATTATTTACAAGAATATCGATCACATCATATTTGTCTTTGATGGCATTCAATACATTTTGTAAGGTAAACTGATCGGAAAGATCACTTTCATAAATATCCGGCTCAGTCATGTATGGAAAACTATCATTCAAGTCCTCAATGAAATCACCTAACTTACTTTTATCTCTGCTAATGATAATAAGTTGATAGTCTTTAGAAGCAAAATAATGACTGATCGCTAATCCGATTCCGCGATTTGCACCTGTAATTAATACTGTTTTTTGATTCATAATCTTTATTCTAATCCCCAAACATCAATTAGATCCTGAGGTAATTCGGGGCGACCTTTTGAGTTTACATTAGTCCCAATAACCAATGCCTGAACACATAATTTTTGATCAGATTTTCTATAAATATACTGCTCAAACCCAAAACGAAGTGGAGAAAGTCTAACCATTCTTAATCCGGAGATATAAGAATCACCACTTCGAAGAGACGATTTATAATCGATCTCAACACGCGTTACCATCAGATTCATACCTTTTTCAGTAAGCACTGCAAAATCCAATCCGATGTCTTTTAAATACTGATGACGTGTATGTTCCAGATAGTTTTGATATACAGAATTGTTCACAACTCCCTGCATATCACACTCATAATCCCTTACATCTAATTCTATGCTAAATTGAAACTCTTTCATATTATTGTGGATCTATATCTTTAATTATTCTTACCGATTTATAACGTTGTTCAAGTGCAAAATCGTCTATAACTTGCTCTAATTTCTTTTTGCTTTCCTTTAATGACTGTTTTCGCTCAATTTTTATCAATATCGATTTGATAAATTGATTTCGAATTCTGGATACAATAGGATATTCCGGTCCTAAAACCAAATCTCCGAATTGTTGTCTAAGTTTTACTGCTAGAGCATCAGCTGCCTGATTTAGTAAATTATACTCTTTATACTTTAAAGTGATCTCCACCAAACGATAAAATGGAGGGTATTTAAAGTTTCTCCTTTCAATAACTACTTCCTTATACATCTTCTTGAAATCATTATCTATCACTTCTCTAATGATTGCATGATAAGGATTGAAACTTTGAATAATTACTTTCCCTCTTTTCTTCTTTCTTCCGGCACGACCACTTACTTGAGCCATTAATTGATACGATCTTTCCGGAGCTCTGAAATCCGGATAGGAAAGCATATTGTCAGCATTTAAGATCCCGACAACACTAACATTATCAAAATCAAGTCCTTTAGTTACCATCTGAGTTCCGACTAGAATATCAATGTTTCTATTTTCAAAATCATTGATGATTCTCTGATAGGCGTGTTTTGATCTGGTGGTGTCCAGATCCATTCTTACAATTCGATGCTCAGGGAATAAAATGGCTAATTCCTCTTCAACCTTTTCAGTCCCAAAATCCTTTCATTAAAACTTTAGGATTCCCACAGCTTGGACACTGATGCGGTACTTTGGTTGAATATCCGCAATAGTGACAACGTATATGGTTGCTGTTTTTATGATAGGTCAAACTTACATCACATTGGACACATTGTGGGATCCAATTACAGGTTTCGCATTCCAATCTCAGTGAAAATCCTCTTCGATTCTGGAACAGAATAACCTGTTCCTCATTTTCTAAGGCTTCTTCAATATGCTTCATTAAGAAAGAAGAGAAATGCGAATGCATGGTTTTTCTTCTGGTTTCTTCTTTGATGTCAGCTACCAAAATTTCAGGCATTTGAATTCCACCGAAACGTTCTGTTAGTTCAACCAAACCATAGCGATCTTGTGTTGCATTATAATAAGTCTCAACGGAAGGAGTTGCAGAACCTAATACAACTTTTGATTTATGAATGCCAGCCAGATAAATGGCAGAATCTCTGGCATTATATCTAGGTGCTGGATCGAATTGTTTATAAGAGTTATCATGCTCTTCATCAACAATCACAAGTCCTAATTTCTTATATGGAAGGAATAGGGCAGACCGTGGTCCTAAAATGATCTGGAAAGGAACTTCTTCATCAGAATCTTGAGTTTTCAAAACCTTATTCCAGATCTCTACTTTTTCGTTTTTATTATATCTCGAATGATAAACCCCGATCTTTTCTCCGAAGTATTTTTGAAGTCTTACAATGATTTGTGTTGTCAAAGCGATCTCAGGTAATAGATATAAAACCTGCTCTCCTCGGTCTAAAGCTTCTTCAATAAGTTTGATGTAGATCTCAGTTTTTCCACTGGAGGTTACACCATGCAGCAAACAAACATCTTTGGAATCAAAAACATCCTTAATCTGATTCATAGCATTTGCTTGTGCTTCACTAAGATCAATAGAATCAACAGTGGAACTTGCAAATTCAAAGTCGAGGCGGGAACTTTGCTTTTTATAAACCTCAATGATTTCTTTCTTTTCCAGAGCTTTAAGCTGAGCATGACTGGATTCAGTCTTCTTCAAAAGATCAGAAACTCTTACATCTGAATCTGATTGTGTATCCAGATGAATAAGACCCATTAATAATTCAACTTGTTTAAAAGCTCTTTTCCCTAGTTCGTCGAATGCCGTTTGCAGCTTCTCTTCATCATCCTTATAAATTGAATTTAATCGAACGCAGGATTCCAGTTTTGGTTTATAATCATTATGTAATTCCTCTTCAACTGCGATAATCCCTTTATCGATCATGGTTTTTAAAAGAGGGAGGGTTTTTTGTAATCCAGTGAGTGAAGTGACTTCTGAGATCGTGAGTTTTTTGCGGTTTATAAGTGCTTCAGTGATGAGGTATTCGTTTTCACTTAAAGACATTGAATCAGGTTCGAACATCGGATTCAGGATCACCTTAGATTCACTAACCAATTTTAGTCCTTGAGGTAGAGCAACATTCATTACTTCACCAACCGAACACATATAATAATCGGCGATCCACTCCCAGAATTTGAACTGACTCTCATTCACAATTGGTTCTTCATCCAGAACGCTTACAATATATTTGGGAACATGAGTAGGGACTACCTCATGGATTTTTCTAATAAGTGCGGTATAGATCTTCTTCTTTCCAAACTGAATCACAACTCTCTTCCCGGGCTGAACTACATCATTCAACTCAAAGGGTACACGATAGGTGAAGTATCCCTTGATAGGCAAAGGAACTACAACATCCGCGAAGAGCGTTTTTCTTTCCATTTAGATAATTTGATCTAAGACTTGTATTAATTGATCAACTTCAGTTAAGCTGTTATAATGTACCATGCTTACTCTGATAATTCCTTGATTATCCATCAGATCGAGTGATTCAATCAGTCTTCTAGCATAGAAATCACCATATCTTATACCGATCATATATTCATCCACCTGAATTGGGATTTCATCACTTTTCGTTCCATTAACAATAAATGAAATGGTTGGTACACGAATGTCTTTATCCCATTCTTCAGAACCAATGATCTTAACATTAGGTTTAGTTTTCAGGAATTCAATGAATTTCTTTGATAATTGCTCTTCATGATCAGCGAAAAGATCATAAACCTTTACCGCCTTCTCGCGAAATGTTTTAGCTGATTGATCAAAATGTTCAGAATAACAAGCTTCCAAGTAATCTTTATAACCTAAGTAACCATAACTCAATTCGAAATTGGCATTTCCTGGTTGCATCTTATAGGCACCTTCTTCATTACCAATAAAGAAGTGGTTAATTCCTGGGATGCATTCTAAAATTTCTTGTTTGCAATATAATAGTGAATAGTGTGGACCGTAAACTTTATAGAATGAGAAAACATAAAAGTCCACATCCAGTTCCTGAACATCAATAAGTCGGTGTGGTGCAAAGGCAACAGCATCAACGCAAAGTAAAGCGCCTGCATCATGAACGAGCTCAGCAATTTCTTTAATTGGCATGATGGTGCCTAGAACATTAGAGGCATGGGTAACAGCTACAAGTTTTGTCTTTTCTGTGATGAGCTCTGATAACTTATCGAGTTCAAGTTCAAAAGTCTCTTTGTTTACTTCCCAAAACTTAATGTTTACACCTGCATCTTGCATCTCGAGCCATGGACCAACATTGGCTTCATGATCTACATTTGTTACGATCACTTCATCACCTTCTTGAAAAGTTTGTACCAGACTTTTAGAAAGCTGTTGCAATAACATTGTAGTGGAGGAACCATAAATAACTTCACTTCTATGTTTTGCATTTACCAGCTCTTTACCGAAATCGAAGCCTTGATTTACACGTGATCCGGATTCTTGAGATACATTATAAGAAGCTCCTAATTGTACATTTGAAGTCAGTAAATAGTCGCTGATCCTTTCAGCAACAGATTGTAAAGTTTGCGATCCTCCTGCATTATCAAAATAGGTCCAGTCTTTATCCAACGCTGGAAATTGGGAGCGAATAAAGTCGAGTTTGTAGTTCATGGAAGTATTTTAATTAGGTTGTTGCTTGGATTGTTTCTTGCTGCCTTTATAGATCTCAAATTTTGCAAATCTACATTCGATAGCTCCATTATACATGTGTATCTTTCGGGATGGACGTAATCCAACGAATTTTAGTGCATCCATATTCCCGGAGAAGATCCATGCATTGAAACCCTGAAATTTCTGCTTGAATTGATCACCCATCATCTTATATAGTTCAATGATGTCATCTTCTTCCAAACGTTCTCCATAAGGTGGATTTGTAACAAGTAATCCTTCCGAAATAGGTAATTCAAAGTTTTGCATTCTGGATCTTTGGATCGAGATATACTTTTCAAAGCGAGCAGAACGCACATTACGTTTTGCAAAATTCACAGCTTTCATCGACTGATCAGTTCCGATGATCTTATGATCAAATTCTCGAATATTATTGGATGCTTCTTTTACGATCTTATTCCATAATTCCTCATCATAATCCTTCCAGCCCATGAATCCGAATTCTGTTCTATAGTTACCTGCAGGAATATTACGAGCCTGCATAGCTGCTTCTATTAATAAAGTGCCTGAGCCCGACATTGGATCATAGAAGTTCGTTTGTCCATTCCAATCACTAAGTTTTAATAATCCGGCAGCTAGTACTTCATTTAGAGGTGCTTTATCTACAATTGAACGATAGCCTCTTTTGTGCAATGAACTCCCTGAACTATCCAAAGAAAGCGTACACGAATCTTTATGAATATGAACATTGATCCTCAGATCAGGATTATCAAGATCAACACTTGGCCTTCTTCTGAATTTCTCACGGAAACCATCTGCTATGGCATCTTTGGTTTTAAGAGAAGCGTATTGAGAATGTGTGATCTTTGAATGATTTACCACAGCATTAATAGCTAAGGTTTGATCAACTTCCATATAATCCCACCATTTGATCTCTTTAACTTTTTGATAAAGTTCATTCTCATCACGAACTTCAAAAGTTTTGATTGGCTTTAAGATTCGCAAGGCTGTATAGCATAGATAATTTGCTTTATACATAACTTCAAGGTTGCCCTTAAAGCTTACTGCTCTGCTTATTTCTTCAATATCTGTTGCTCCGATCGCTCTTAGTTCTTTTGCTAATTCAGCTTCTAAACCGAAAAAGGTTTTGGCGATCATTGTGTATTTTTCTTGTGTGTTTTTCAAGGGTCTGCGATTTGTAACAAAAATACGGAATAATCGTCATGATTAAATATTTAATTAAATTTGATTAAACGATTAAAACGAAGATAGATATGACTATTCAGGAAGCTCAAAAACAGATCGATCAGTGGATCAATACTACTGGTGTAAGATACTTCAGTGAATTAACAAATATGGCAATTCTTACTGAAGAAGTAGGTGAGGTGGCAAGATTGATGTCACGTAAATATGGTGATCAATCATTTAAAAAAGGAGAAGAAAAGATCGATCTGGGAGATGAGTTGGCTGATGTATTATTCGTTTTGATATGTATTGCGAACCAAACCGGTGTTGACCTAACTACAGCTTTAGAGAATAATATTCTTAAAAAAACTAAAAGAGATAGCGATAGACATCATTCAAATGAAAAGTTATTGTAGCTTTATTCAACATTTCCAGACTTATTAATTAAACATCAACATATGCTTCTAAAATGGTTTATTAATCATCAATGGAAACAGAGCTTCCGTTCAACAATATTTCAGCGAAACTTGGCAGTGAATATCTTTCTGGGTTTTATTGTTTTATTATTATTTGTTGAGTTTTTGGCAGGCGGTATCTATTTGAGTGATAAATGGCAGGAGTTATTCCCTGATGTACATCCAGTAACTAAATTCAACAGTTATTTACTGTACTATTTCGGGATGGACTTTGTCATGAGATTCTTTCTTCAGAATCTACCGGTTATGTCGATCGAGCCCTATTTGCATTTACCAATACGTAAAAGTTCGATCATTAATTATTTATTGGGAAAAGCTTTTCTAAGTTTCTTTAATTTTTTCCCATTTCTGATTCTGATACCTTTCATGGTTTTTCAAGTAATTCCAGCTTATGGAAGTGATAAAGCTTGGTTATGGCTTATATCGATCACTGCATCAATATTCACAATGAATTACCTATTGGTTTATTTTAAACGTCAATTGGCAAATAACCCGAAAGTTGTTGGGTTTCTTGGCTTAGCGATCGGTACATTGATACTTCTTGATAATCTGGGAGTGTTTTCATTCTCAGAATTATCTTCTACTTTCTATAACTCAATGATCAATGTTGAATTATACTTCCTGATTCCTATTATGATTCTGGTTCTTGTATATGCAATGAACTACCGTTTTCTAAAGGCAAATATGTATCCTGAAGAAATTAGCCTCAAACGCAAACAAAAGGTAGATTCTATTTCCAGCATGAAGTATTTAAAAGGTCTTGGGAAGTTTGGGGAACTTGTGAGCCTTGAGATGAGATTGTTTTTAAGACATAAAAGAACAAAGTCAGTTCTATATATTGGAAGTGTACTTTTATTCTATGGTCTGATCTTCTATACTCAACCTGAATATGATAATGTATTATGGTTTAAAATCCTCATCGGTTGGTTTATAACCGGAGTGATGATCTATAATTATTTGAATTATGCCTTTTCTTATGAAAGCAATTATTTCGATGCACTTCTAGCTCATAATATCGATATGAAAGAGTACTTTGAGATGAAACTCAAAATAGCGATCATCATTGGCTCTGTTTTCTTTATTGCATCAACTCCATATTTGTATTTCGGCTGGGAAATACTATTTGTGCATTTCTGTGTGTATGTTTATAACATAGGTTTCATGAGCTTTATGTTGCTGTATATAGCCACTTATAATAAAAACAGAATGGACTTGAGTAAAGGTGCAGCCTTTAATTATCAAGGGATTGGCGCCTCCAACTGGTTAGCAATGTTACCNGCGATGCTTATTCCTATTCTTGTGTATGTAGCATTTAATGCCTTTGGATATCCATATGTAGGGATTGTTGCTATTGCAGTGATTGGTTTGATAGGATTGTTATTTAGTAAATCACTAATGAGTATCATCCTAAAACAATTCCAAAAAAGAAAATATTTAATGGCCGAAGGCTTCCGTAAAAAATAAAATTATGATTCGAGTAAATAAAATTTCAAAAGTATATAATGGAGTAACCGTTTTAAATATTCCATCACTTCATATTAAACAAGGTGAAAGTTTCGGTCTCGTTGGTAATAATGGAGCCGGAAAAACCACTTTATTCAGATGTATTTTAGATCTTATTCGTCCAAATACAGGTGAGGTGTTTTCAACTCAAATGGATGTTTCCAAAAGCATGGATTGGAAAACCTATACTGGTTCATATTTAGATGAAGGATTTGTGATCGATTTTCTTACACCAGAAGAGTATTTCCAGTTTTTAGCAAGTATCAGTGGACTTTCTTCAGGTGACCTTGAAGAATTCTATGCTAGTTTCGAGGAGTTTTTCAATGGAGAGATTCTTGGCAAAAAGAAATTCATTCGTGATCTTTCAAGTGGGAATCAGAAAAAGGTAGGGATTGCAGCTGCATTAATAGCAAAACCTGATGTGCTGATTCTTGATGAGCCATTCAATAGTCTAGATCCTACAACACAGATCAGGCTTAAAAATCTTCTAAAGGATCTACAGCAGAAGTATAAAACAACTATGTTGATTTCAAGCCATGACTTAAATCATGTTACCGAAGTATGTGAACGAATTGTAGTTCTTCATAAAGGTGAAATTGCTCACGATATCCAAACGAAG
This sequence comes from Bacteroidota bacterium, assembly GCA_002711565.1. Lineage (GTDB taxonomy): Bacteria > Bacteroidota > Bacteroidia > Bacteroidales. The sequence continues at coordinate 28,250 of PARP01000004.1, read as the reverse complement.
ATGGATACACTTAAAGTTCTTGAAGAATATTTTGCTGTATAATTCTACCTCATGAAACGATTATCGGTTTTCGTACTTTTTATTCTATTTGCCTTAAGTTCAGTAGCACAGATTTATGAACTTAAAGGCAAAGTGATCGATTCTGAAACTAAAGAACCTTTGGCTTTTGTAAATATTAAGATCAATGATGGAAAGTATGGAGGTACTACAGATATTGATGGGAAATTCAATCTTAGATCTGATCAAAAGATCCATCTATTGTCATTCTCTTATATTGGTTATGAACCGTTCGCCTATCCCGTTTTGAATGATAGGGATGTAGAAATAAAATTGAAATCCAGAAGTGTAGAGTTGGATGAAGTTGTAATTCTACCGGGAGTAAATCCAGCTCATCGAATCATCAGAAATGTAATTGCCAACAGAGATCAGAATAATCCTGAAAAATTGGAAGCTTTTTCATACACAGCTTACGATAAATTAGTTGTTACATCAGGTATAGATTCGGCAGCAGTAAATAAATCAATTCTGGAACATGATACCAGCTTCCTTAGAGCAAAAGCATTTTTTGATGAACAGGATATATTTCTAATGGAATCTGTTGTCGAAAGAAAGTTTATGAAGCCTGACAGAAATTATGAGAATGTTATTGCCCAGCGAATTTCAGGTTTTAAAGATCCGATTTTCACCTTTTTGCTTTCACAGATTCAATCTACGAGTTTTTATAACCCGATCATTCATTTAATTGGGAAGCATTACGTGAATCCAATTAATAATTCTGGTCTTTCGAAGTATATATTTATTCTTAATGATACTACACTTACTCCTCAAGGAGATAGTGTTTTTACAATCTCTTATCAACCAAAATTTAACGCAAAGTTTGATGGCTTGAAAGGTGTCTTAATGATCAATTCTAAAAGGTGGGCTATTCAAAATGTAATCGCTGAACCATTTGAAATGGAGAAAAATGAGTTGTTTAGTTTAAAAATTCAGCAGCTTTATGAATTAATTGACGATAAGTACTGGTTCCCAAAGCAGTTAAATACGGACATTAAGTTTGATCAAAGGAGCTCCATTACTATTAGCACAAATGATACTACCACTGAGGATAATAGGAGTTTTGCAATAATAGCAACTGGGAAAAGTTATTTAATGAATGTAAAACTAAATCCAAATCTAGTAAAGCGTGAATTCTCAAATATTGAAATTGAACTAGCTGAAGATGCAGGATCAAAGAGTGAAGATTTTTGGTATGCATACAGAGGTGATACTCTCAGTGCACGCGATCAGAAAACCTATCATTTTATGGATAGTATTGGTGAAGAAGAGGATTTTGATAAGGCGGCAAAGACCTTGCAATTAGTACTTAACGGCCAAGTCCCTATCGGAGGATTTAATCTGGATCTCAACAAAGTGATCTCGTATTCGGATTATGAAAGTGTTAAACTAGGCTTAGGTTTGTTTACTAATACGAAGTTTTCTGAAAAGCTGAAACTTGGTGGCGAGATTAGCTACGGAATTGGCAGTAAGCAAATTAACTATAAAGGAGAGGCCAGTTATTTGTTGGATAATTTCAATGAAGTGAAAGTTGGAGGAGCGATCTATAAGATGAATATGGAAAGCAGTTCTACAACCTTCTTTGATGATGAACAAAGCTCAATTTTCGATCTTGAAACTACGAGGCAATTCCTGATCAATAGAATGAATACTGTAAAGGGTAATGAATTTTATATGCAATTCAGGGCTTTAAGAGACTTTAAAATTCATTTGGGATTGCGAAACTATTCAAAAAGAGCATTTGAGGATTACGCATTCAATTCAGATGGCCCAAATATTTCTTATGGTGAAAACCCTATTGATTTTCAGTTTACAGATCTGAATTTTGGAGTAAGGTGGTCGTTTAATGAAAAATTCTTTAAACGTGGTGATCTCAGGATGTCTTTAGGGACTAAATATCCTGTAGTACATTTCAATTATACCAAAGGTTTTGATGGGTTTTTAGGAGGTGAACATGCATATAATAGATTTGATCTAAGAGTTCAACATTCATTTTTTATACCGTATGTAGGTGAATCTACTTTTAGAATCCAGGCAGGTTATATTGATAGTCCATTACCGCTGCCGAACTTATATAACGGAATTGGAAGTTATAGATCGTTTACAATATATGCCCCATATAGTTTCGCGACAATGAGAATGAATGAATTCTTATCTGATAAGTATTTAGCCATCTTTTATACCCATAGTTTTGGTGAACTATTATTGTCAGCAAAATGGTTCTCGCCTGAAATCGTTATCGCAAATAATTTTGGTATAGGAAGTCTGAAAAACTCGGTAGTGCATGAACCTGGAGAATTCTCCATCATGGATAAAGGATACTTTGAAAGTGGTTTATTACTAAATGATATAATCGATCTTAAACTTTATACGATTGGATTTGGTGTCTTTTATCGTTATGGTCCTTACCATTTACCAAAAACGATGGATAATATAGCCTTTAAGTTTACCTTGAAATTCGCCTTCGGACTTAATTAATCATTTAATAAATTGATGGTATGACAGGCTGCAATAGCAGCTGTTTCTGTACGTAATCTGCTTTGTCCAAGACTAATGGTCTGAAATCCATTTTTAATAGCAAGATCAACTTCTTCTGGACTGAAGTCGCCTTCCGGACCAATCAGAATTAATGCATTCTTCCCTGATTTATATGCGTTTTTCAAAAGTTGAGGTTCTCCTTCACAATATGCAATGTATTTATCGCCATCAAAATCTGTTGATATCAGATCTTTGAATTTTATAGTCTCATTTAATTTGGGAATATATGCTTTTAGAGATTGTTTTATTGCAGCAACCACTACTTTGATCAGACGCTTGATTTTAACTTCTTTCCGCTCGGAATGCTCACAAATAATAGGAGTGATCTCGTCAATACCTATTTCAGTGGCTTTCTCCAGAAACCACTCATAACGACTTATGTTTTTAGTCGGAGCAACTGCTAAATGTAAGTATGTAGATCTCTTTTGATATTCAATCTCAGAATTTATTACTTGAACTGAGCACCTTTTTGGGTGCTCATCGATGATCTCTACTGTAAATAATCCACCTTTACCATCAGTGATATGGAATTGATCACCATTTCCCATTCGTAATACACGAACACAATGTTTTGATTCTTCTTCATTTAAGGTATAGGTGGCTCCCTGAATGTCTGGACAGTAGAATAATTGCATGAGAATTGAATTTATAACAAAAGTAGCAAAATCAATTAAAGCAAAGGGCCAATTTTTTGCGTGCCAAAGTCAAAAACTATTTAGAATAGTTCTTTATAGGGTCTTTTCTTTAATTCTATAATCTAAAGAGTTGTGAATGTAGCCTTAGAAGTGACGCTGTTAAGAGAATAACATGATATATAAATAGCCTATATATGATATTCATCATAATGCAGCTATGGTATACATCTATTATATTTGGTAAAAAGCGGTAATTAAATACCAAAATACATTAAATAATAACCCAATCTTAGATTATGAGTATTTCCAGAAGAGATTTTATCAAGAAATCGGCAGCCGCTTCTGCAGCTACAGCTGTAGGAATGAGCTTGCCGTTACAACTTTCTGCGATGGCTTCACAAGGAGAAGACGGTTGGCGCTGGGACAAGTCAGTATGCCGATTCTGTGGAACAGGTTGTGGGATTATGGTAGCTACAAAAGAGGATAAGATAGTTGCCGTTAAAGGAGATCCTGCTTGTCCTGTTAATCGCGGACTAAACTGTGTTAAAGGATATTTTAATGCCAAGATCATGTATGGTGAAGACCGATTGAAGCAGCCATTGCTTCGAGTTGATGAGTTTGGCAATTTCGATAAGAAAGGAAAATTTAAACCGGTTTCATGGAAGCGTGCATTCGATGAAATGGAGAAGCACGTCAAAAAGGCCTTGAATGAATTAGGTCCAACCGGTATTGGTGTATTTGGTTCGGGTCAGTATACGGTGCAAGAAGGTTATGCAATGGCCAAGCTGGTCAAAGCTGGTTTCAGGTCAAATAATATTGATCCGAATGCCAGACATTGCATGGCTTCTGCCGTTGCAGGCTTTATTCAAACATTTGGAATAGATGAACCATCGGGAAATTATGATGATATTGAGCTTACAGATACCGTTGTAAGCTGGGGAGCTAATATGGCTGAAATGCACCCGATCCTGTGGGCTCGTGTTTCAGATAGAAAGCTCACAAATCCGGATCAGGTAAAAGTTGTTAACCTATCAACTTTCACGAACCGAACATCAGATCTTGCTGATTTTGAGATCATCTTTAAGCCAAATACGGATCTCGCCATCTGGAACTATATTGCCAGAGAAATCGTTTACAATCATCCTGAATCGATTGACTGGGATTTTGTAAAGAAATATACAGTTTTCGCAACAGGTCCTGTTGATATTGGATATGGAATGAGAACAGCCGATCATGCTAAGTTCACTGAAAAGGAAAGAGAGACTGTTAAGCATGAGAGTAATAAGGTGTTAAGTGAAGATGAAGGTGTTTCTTTAGCATATCTAGGATATAAAGCCGGTGATACACTTGCAATGAAGAATCGTGGATCAGCAGGGAAACACTGGGTGATCTCATTTGAGGAATTCAAAAAGGCATTAGAGCCTTATACTGCTGAGTATGTGGCGAAAGTGGCTAAGGGTGATCCTGATGAAACACATGAACAATATGTTCAGAAGCTGAAAGACTTAGCAGCCCTTTATGTAGATGATAAACGCAAAATGGTTTCATTCTGGACTATGGGAATGAATCAGCATACAAGAGGTACCTGGGTGAATGAGCAAGCATATATGGTTCATCTTTTATTAGGTAAACAGGCTAAACCAGGGAATGGTGCATTTAGTTTGACCGGACAGCCATCCGCATGTGGTACAGCTCGCGAAGTTGGTACTTTTGCTCATCGTTTACCAGCCGATATGGTAGTTGCAAATCCAGCTCACCGCAAACGTTCTGAAAAGCTATGGAAGATTCCTGAGAAAACATTAAATCCAAAAGTTGGATCTCATATTATGAAGATCCACAGAGATATTGAAGATGGGAAGATCAAATTCGTATGGGTAAATGTTTGTAATCCATATCATGATAGTGCAAGTGCTAATCACTGGATCAAAGCTGCCAGAGAATTAGACAATTTCATTGTTACAAGTGATGGATATCCCGGAATCTCTGCTAAAGTTTCAGACCTTATCCTCCCTTCAGCAATGATCTATGAAAAGTGGGGAGCATACGGAAATGCGGAGCGCAGAACTCAGCATTGGAAGCAACAAGTAACTCCGGTTGGAGACTCTATGCCTGATCTATGGCAATATGTTGAGTTTGCTAAGCGATTTAAGCTAAGTGAAGTTTGGGGTGCAAAGAATATTCCCGGACTTGAAGGTGGATTACCAGATGTATTACCAGCAGCGGAAGCAATGGGGTATAGTCCTAATGATACTTTATATGATGTTCTATTCGCGAATGAAGAGGCAAAATCTTTCGCATGGCCGGATCCAATCGGTGAAGGATTTGTGAATACGGAAGCTGAAGGTGATAAGAGAGAGGTATTTGGATCTGAAGGTGAACGTTGGGAAGGTTATAAATTCTTTATGCAAAAGTATCTATGGGAAGAGTATCGTGCCTTTGGTGAAGGAATTGCCCATGATTATGCTGACTTCGATACCTATCATAAAGTTCGTGGATTGAAATGGCCTGTTGTTAACGGTAAGGAAACTCACTGGAGATTCAATGCGAAGTATGATCCTTATGCAAGTAAGGAAGGAATGGAATTCGCTTTCTATGGAAAAACGATGAAGAAATTGGCACAAGGAGACCTTCAAGGTGTTGATAAATCAAAAGATCAATATCATTTAAAGAATCGAGCGAAAATATTCTTTAGACCTTATATGGAACCACCAGAGGTGCCAGACAAAGAATACAATATGTGGCTGGCAACAGGTCGAGTTCTGGAGCACTGGCACTCAGGCACAATGACAATGAGGGTTCCTGAATTATATAAAGCAGTACCTGAAGCATTATGTTATATGCATCCGGTTGATGCTACCAAATATGGATTCCAGCAAGGCGATACAGTTTGGGTAGAATCGAGAAGAGGAAAAGTTAAAGCACATCTTGACCTTAGAGGGCGTAACAGACCTCCAAGAGGCTTAGTATTTGTGCCTTGGTTTGATGAGAAAGTATTCATCAATAAGGTTTGTCTGGATGCAACTTGTCCGATCTCGAAGCAAACCGACTTTAAGAAATGTGCTGTTAAAGTTTATAAAGCATAATTATGAAATCATCCTCTGATAAACATATGAGTAGGAGAGAGGCTTTTAAGAATGTATTCAATGCATTCAAAAGTGAAGCTAAGGATACAGATTCTGAACAAGAAAGAACTGAGCCTAAGGCAGAGCTAACAAGCCTTGAATCTCTGGATGAGTGGGAAGATCTGTTGGAGGATGAATAATTCAATAATCCAAAAAATCTAAAACGATGATAAAGAAATTTTGTTTAATGATTATGGTTAGCTTGGTTTTACTAGTTGGGTGTAAAACTGAGAAAGAAGCTGCGATCGCTCCTCAGGCTGAAACTCCTACAGCTGTGGCTGGTCAGGGAGTGGATGCCGGCGCAGCGTTTATAACTGAAGAGGAACTTGGAATTCGTGACTGGGATCTGTATACCGAAGATGGCGATTTTGAATTCTTAACGAATTATTCAAATGCAGCACCGGGAACAGCTACGCGAGTAGATCGTTCATTCGAAAACGCACCACCATTGATTCCTCATATGGTGACTGGCTTTGTGCCAATTAAATCTAGTAATAATATTTGTTTGACTTGTCATATGCCGGCAGTGGCAGTTGCGCTTAAATCGACTGCCATTCCGGCTTCTCATTTTACCAATTTCAGACCTGAAATTAAGAAAGAAGCAAATGGTTTATATGCTGTTCAGGCTAAGGAAGGTGAAGTTGTAGCTAATGATATGAAAGGACAATTGAATCAGGCGAGATTTAATTGTACGCAATGTCATGTGCCTCAATCACAAATAACAGTTGATCTGGAGAATATATTCAGTCCGGATTTCAGAAATGAGTTATTAAAGAATCAATCAAATTTATTGGATGTTGTAAAAGAGGGGATTGATAATTAGTATGAATATTTCAAGTGTAGTTGTACAGTGTAAACCTGAATCTATGGATGAGGTTAAACGAGGATTATTGAAAGATGATCTTTGTGAAATCCATCTGGAAGATGATAAAGGCAGAATCATCATTACACTGGAAGGTAGTGGAATAGAGGAGGAGATCGCTAAACTCAAGAAAGTTCAAAGTATCAAAGGTGTTATCTCCGCAGAAATGATGTATTCTTATGCTGAAAATGAATTAGATCAGATCCGTGAGAAACTTGAATTCTCTGAGGCTCCTGAATGGTTAAATGACGACAATATCCGTGCTGAGGATATTCGATATAAAGGTGATCTGAAAAAGAAACTCTAAGCGATTAGATGATCGATTGAAAGGAAGATCATAACGGCAAGCACAAAATAATTGATCCGCATAAAGTAATAGAACGGGTTAAAGTTTGTGCTTGTCTTTTTTAATAGATTCACGAAAACATAGATCAACCAGATACATGCAAGCAATACTCCAATACTCGAGATTAGGGAATTTGTTATTCTAAAGAATGGGATCATTAAAGCCGAAATGCCGGTTGATAAAGTCCAGATAAAGGTTGTGTTCTTGATCTGTTGTGGACTATAAATACTTGAAATACTTGGATATCCCGCCTTTTTATATTCTTCACCATATTTAAGCATAAGTAGCCAAAAGTGCGGCACTTGCCAAATAAAGAAAAAGAAAGCAAGAATCATGGCGCTAGGATCAAAGAGATTTCCTCCACCTGCGACCCATCCAACCATTGGCGGTAGTGAACCGATCACTGAACCAGGAATTACAGCAAATGCTGTTTTTCTTTTAAGTGGAGTATAAATTCCATTATACCATATCATTGCAAGCAAACCCAATTGCATCCCAAGGAAATTTGAGCCTTCAAGAAGTACCCATGATCCGATTACAGTTAGTACCATTATAAATAGCAAAGTATGTAATGAGCTAATTCTTCCGGAAGGGATCGGACGATCTTTGGTTCTTTCCATTTTTGCATCCGCTTCTCTTTCCTGATAATGATTCAAAGCTGAGGATGCACATGCCAATAAGAATATTCCTAATGTAGGTAAGATCAAACCTGAATCAAATGCTCCATTTGCCAGAACATAGCCTGTAATGGTTGTAAAAGAAACAGCTACAGTGATCTTGACCTTACTTAATTCCAGATATGTTTTTAATAGGCTCATTCATTAAGTGTTTTAAGGTATTCAATAATTTTATCAAGGTCTTCTTCACTAACTAAGTCTTTATAAGAGATCATCAATCCTTTATTATATCCTTTTACAATTTCTGCATTAGGTTCGTTAAGTGATTTTCTCAAATAATCTTTATCTACAGTAATATTTACTTCTTCTCCATCTCTAATGATCACCTCTTCGCGTGCCCAGATTCCTTTGAATGTAGGGCCAACCAATGTTGTTCCATCAATTGAATGGCAACTGATACATGCATTTTGCTTAAGGATTGCTAATCCTGGAGGATCTTTACTTACACCAAGTTCATTAACATACCAGTCTTTATATTGATCTTCCGGAACTGCCTCCAGTTTCGACATCATATAGGCATGTCTTTGTCCGCAATATTCTGCACAAAGGATATGAAAACTACCTTCTTTTTGTGCAATAAACCACATATAGTTATCAACTCCTGGAATTACATCTTCTTTAATTCTGTATGCAGGAATATATAAACTATGAAGTACATCATGAGAAATGAGTTCTAATTTCACAGCCTTTCCAACAGGAACAACCAGATCTTGAGATCTTTTGCCATTATCATATTCAAAAGACCAGCTCCACATTTGACCATGTGCTTTAACCACCATTGCGTCATCTGGGACTTCACGCATCGGTTTAAATCCTGCCCAGCCATAATAGAACATGATCAATACAAGAATGGTTGGAATGACTGTCCATAAAACTTCCAATTTGTGATTATACGCAATATTGGTTGCCTTTGGATTACGAGATTTATGGTAACGGAAAACGAAATAAATCATTACCACAGTAATTCCAATAAGAAAAAATAGTGAGATACCTAAGATAACAGCTAGTGAGGTATCAACTCCTTTTACAAAATTTGAGGCTTCGTTAAACATATTAATTTCGTTTTATCGAGTTATATAATCCAATACGGTTAATAGTGTAAAACTTGTAAATAGACCCATAACGATCCAGACCATTATGCGATAGATCTTATGATCGAATTTTAGGTGCATGAAATAATAGGCTACAAGTATCGCTTTTGTTGTTGCAATAATTAATGCTGTAAAAATGGTGATCATTTTTAGGTCAGCATTGATCACTGAAACTACAACTGTAAGTGCAGTTAGCAGAAGTAAACCTAAATAAGTGCCCAAGTGTTCTTTAAAGCTTACTATATGTTGTTTTTCGTCTTTCATAGTTTAATTGATTAAGTAGAATAATGGGAATAGGTAGATCCAGATCAAATCTACAAGGTGCCAGTATAATCCACTGTTTTCTAGTAATGAAATTCGTTCACCGGTAACCTTTCTCTGTTTGGTTTTTTTGATCACAACTCCAATAAAGATCCCTCCAATAATGATGTGGAGTGCATGAAGTCCAGTCATGAAGAAGTATAAAAAGAAGAATAATCTTTCTCCAGCGGGTAAGTGAGAATAATGATCCATACCAGGAAATAATCCATGTTCAAACTTTGAACCCCATTCAAAATATTTGATCACAAGAAACACAAGTGCAAAGAAAATCGTAGCCCATTGCAAATTCACAGAAAGTTTAAGATTGCCTTTTTGAAGAGCTGTAATAGACATTGCTATGGTCATACTGGATGTAAGTAGTACGATCGTATTAATAGTTCCCATCGTTACATCAAGCTCAAACGATGCATTTAGAAATGCTTCTGTATTTAGATTCCGATATACAAAGTATACGATGAATAATCCTCCAAAGAGCAGTATTTCTGTAAACAAGAATAACCACATCCCCATTTTTGAGGCTTCAGGATCGCGATTATGCCCGGAATTAGGTAATACTAAATGTGCCATAAATATTATTGTTTATAGTTATACGGACCACCTTCATTTAATTCGGGTAGTTTATCAAAGTTTTCTAATGGTGGTGGTGATTTTGTTTGCCATTCAAGCGTAATTCCACCCCATGGATTTCTGCTTGCTTTTTCTCCGGTTTTATATCCTCTGTATAGATTATAAAGCATCAGAATTAATCCAACTCCAAGAATCCAGGTTCCAACTGTTGAAATAACATTTAGATCAGTGAACTCTGGTAGGTAGTCATAATATCTTCGAGGCATACCTAGCAATCCTAATATGATCATTGGGAAATAAGTAACATTAAATCCAACAAAAAGGAATGCAAAAGCAATATTAGCTCGCTTTATATTATACATTCTTCCCCAGATCTTTGGGAACCAATAATGAAGGGCGCCGAAAAAGGCAAAACCTGTTCCTCCGAACATTACATAATGGAAATGTCCTACAACAAAATATGTATCGTGTAAATGAACATCAGCAGCTAAAGCTCCGATAACTAGTCCAGTTAATCCACCGATCAAAAACTGGAATATGAATGCTAAAGCATATAATAATGGAGGTTTTATATCAATTGAACCTTTATATAGTGTCGCTACCCAGTTAAACACTTTGATTGCTGTTGGAATGGCAACTAAGNATGTAAGGATTGAAAAAATAACTCTGGCAGTGCCGCTCATACCTGAAGTAAACATATGGTGTCCCCATACAAAGTAACCTACAAAGGCAATTGCCATTCCAGAATATGCAATGGCTTTGTAACCAAAGATCGTACGTTTTGCAAAGGTTGGGATCATTTCAGAGATCAATCCCATTGCAGGTAAGGCCATAATGTAAACAGCCGGATGCGAATAGATCCAGAATAAATGTTGATATAAAATAGGATCACCACCAATTGCAGGATCAAATAGTCCTACTCCGAATACTCTTTCTGCAACGATCATTAATAAAGTGATTCCAACAACCGGAGTTGCTAATAATTGAATCCATGAAGTTGCATACAATGCCCATGAGAATAGAGGCATTTCAAACCAACCCATACCAGGTGCTCGAAGTCTGTGGATCGTTACAATAAAGTTCAATCCTGTGAGAATAGATGAGAAACCAAGAATAAAGGCCGCTAAAACAGCCAGTGTTACGTTAGTCCCGGTTTGCACACTATATGGAGCATAGAAGGTCCAACCTGTATCTGCAGGTCCTTCACCGATCACTAGAGTCATTAAAGCAAAAATTGCTCCTCCAACATAGAGATACCAGGAAACTAGGTTTAATTTGGGGAAAGCAACGTCATCAGTCCCTAATAGTATAGGGAGAAAGAAATTACCAAAAATTGCCGGAATCCCGGGAATAATAAACAGGAAAATCATGATCACACCATGAAGTGTGAATACCTGATTATATGTAGTTGGTTTCATAACCGTTTCTCCGGGAGCAATAAGCTCTAATCGCATTAGCAATCCAAGTATTACACCTACGANGAAAAATGATACGATCGCATAGAAATACATTAAACCAATTCGTTTGTGATCTAATGTAAACAGCCAGGATCCAATACCTTTTTTAATTTGAAAGAAATTTAGATCTGTTGAGGTTGATGCAGACATATTTATGCTTTTTGAGTTTTTTTATTTCGATTTCTATAAACTAAGCCTCCGAATAATGAAAGGGCTAGAAGTAGAATAACACTACCTGATATTTTAGTTACGTTCAAGACATATTTCTTGCCTTCAGCATCATAACTAAAACAAAATTTTAAAACCTTATTTATAGTAGGACTAGATTTCCCATCCAGAGACTCAACTACTGCCATTTTTAGATCAAAGGGCAGAAAATAAGTTCCATGTAAATATCTGGTGATCTTACCTTCAGGACTAATTACCATGATAGCAGCAGGATGAATATATTCACCACCTTCTTCTTTTATCTTGTAACCTAAAGTGTTAAGAAGCTTATCGATGTTTTCCTGATCTCCGGTAAACCATTTCCAACCATTTTGAACATCTTTATTCTCAACAAGTTCAGAATAGGTAGCTTTTTTCGCAACTGCAAGATCTGTACCTTCAGTCGGGTCGAAACTAATGGTTAGAAATTGATACTCCGTTCCAAGATCTAGCTTTGCTTTTGTGATAACATCTGCAACTCCTTCTAGAAGTGGACTGCAAAGACCGGGACATTCATAATAAACTAAGGAAATGACTGTAGGTTTGTCGATTAAACTATAAAGTTTTACTGTTTCACCTTGCTCATTTATGAACTCAAGATCTTCGGGTAAATATGTTTCCAGATGCTCATATAAACCAAGTTCTTCCTGAGCATAAATAGGTAATAGAGAAGAGAAAATGAAGGCGAAAAGCAGTAGAAACTGTGCAATTCTTTGTAATCTCATGTATATAATATTAAGTTATTCAATTAAGTTAATTAATTGTTGCTCAAAAGTCAACAACGCTAATTTAGACTAAATATAAATAATAAGCAAAAAAAACGGGGAGAAATTTGAATAAGTTATGGAAAGAATAAAAAAAAGTCCCGAATGACGGGACTTTTAATTTCTGGTTATGGAACTTGATAGAGTAGGTTAGTATTTCTGTAACCGGCCTTATCTTCGTACCAGTCGCTAGAAACTTGGCCACTACTCTCGGCCCATTCTGCAAATTTGAGATAAACTCTTACGATATCTATTTTTTCTTGTGGATGTTCAAATAAAATTGGAATATTGATAGCCCATGGTTTATTGTCTTCAGATTTATAATATCTGTTTTGTGAAGGGATGCTATTATCATTAAAAGTTCCGAAAACTGTTTGATCAGCTAAATCAGTTGGTGCATAATCGGCTAAATGGATTTCTCTGCTTCTATCTTGCTTTTGTACAATGAAAGGATTGAATTTTCCAATATTGAGATCACTGAATGTGATGGCTCCACCGCTTGCAAAGTTTCCATCTTTATTAAATACAATTTCCAACTTTACAGTATCAGGAGTAACATAAGGAGCACCTTGAACTGTGTTGATTCCCAATCCTTCTCCAGGATGTTGAAGGATGTTGTATGAATCATCAAATACGATGATTGTTGCTGAAGATTGACCATTTTCTAATCCGTTGGATGCAAGATCATAAGCACCACCGGAATCTACTTGGTGTCCTGTAACTTCAATGATTTGATCCGGACTAACATTTGGAAGTTCAAATCCAAAACCATTATGGAATGAAGCTCCAAATGCATAAACAATAAAAGTAGCGGAGATGTTCAGAACCTCTTCATTAGCATTTTTAGTTGTTGAGAATTCATAGCTTATAACAAGATCGTTGAAGTCATAATCTCCCTTTGATGGCCATAGGTCTTCAAAAGCCAGTGTTCCGTCGAGAGAGCTGGAAGTGTTTCCTTTATCTCCGCTATTGTTTGGATTGCTATCATCTTCGTTATCAACAGCAGGAATGCTGCCACAAAGAGATAGATTATCTTTATTGCTAGCCTCCACAATTCTGAATTGTCCGTAAGTATCACCGACCTCGATCGGAACTGAGCAACTCGTATGAATTGAGGTGTTGTAGCTGTTATCTATATATAAGTAGATCGTATTATCCAGTCTTCCATCTTTACGAGTACCTGTGAAGCTAAATTCTCCATTTGGTTTAACGGTACCGCTATAAATCTGTTTGAATCTTTTTTTCTCATAAACTTTTATGTGAGCTTCTGAGGATCCTGTATATCGCATCTTCATCCTTACCAAGCCACCTTCACATCCGCATTCATTGGATTCTGAGCATAATGGAAGTTCATCTTTGCTCAATCCAGCTGTGATCTCGAAATCCCCAACTTCATCACCTACATAGATCTTCTTCGAACAGCTAGTGTGCATTGTGGCATGTTTTCTTCCGTTAAGATGGATGTATATAGTGCGATCCATTTTTCCATCTTTTCCTGATCCGGTGAAGGTGATGATTTCGTTGGGTTGTATGTTGGTTTTGAAGAAGATCTGTGTGTTTCGTTTCTTCTCGTAAATATGTATCGTAGTGGGATTCTCACCTGTATATTTGAAACTTAAAGAGTATAAGTTTTTGTCACAGCCGCAATCTGCTTTTGTGCTTTTCATTGATGAGGTGAGATCTTCATTATAATCATAAATGAGCGCATCTTCTACGCCAATTTCGAATNGAATATATCTGTCATAACCATAAAAAACTTTTACGGCTTCAAGATTTGCTGCAACGGTAACATTCGCTTGAACAATTCCTGATTCGTTGGGGTAACCAATATAGAGCAATTCAGTTTCATCTCTGTCATACACTCTCAAAGCCTCATCAGCCTCAGCTTCAGGAACAATAACATTAATTTGAAGAGATTTGGTTGTAGACCAACTGAAATCCTCTGAAACAGTTAGCTCATTCATATTTGGGTCGGTGTTTTCACCATTTCCCCCTACATTTGGATTCTGATTTTCTTCATCTACCCATTTGTGTTTTACACAAGACGAGAGTGAAAACAGTACCAGAATTCCAAAGGCGATAAGTTTAACTGAAGTTTTCATATGGCTGATAATTGGTTAAGTAAAAAAATCAATTACCCGGCCATTATTTGAATAAAGCTTGTAAGAATCAGTAAATCAATTATATAAATTGGTTTACTTGGAAGTAAAAAACCCGATTTCGGACAATATTTTTCCAAAATCGGGAATTGAATTACTCTTTATGGGAAATTTCTATCTAGGATTGATCTTTACATCTTTTACATCTTCTATTGTAACTGTTCCGCCTTTATTGCCCCATGCATTTAATACATAGTTAATAACTGCAACAGCATCTTCTTTTGTGTTTACCTGGGGAGTCATAGGAGCTACATATGTAATTCCATTAACTACCATAGGTTCATTCGATCCATTCAATACTTGCTCTACTGCTCTCACCTTATCAGCAAATAAATAATCTGCATTTTTTAATGGAGGAAATGCACCCGGAATTCCTTCACCGTTTGCCATATGACAAATAATACATTTCTCTTTATAGATCTTGGCTCCTTTTGGAAATTTTGCATCAGCAGGATCTGCTTGCATCATAGTTGTTGCATATGCAGCCTGAACAGTTTTATAATTTGTGTTTACGGTAATTGCAATCGCAAAAACAACAGTTACGATCGCGGCAATGTAAATCTTCGTTCTCATCTTCTTCAATTTTAAGTTTATATAAAGTTAACTATTTCTTTTGCTCTGCACCAGTTTAATGGCAGCATTCCATTTTAGGCTGTTCATCTTCATTACTGAATTTCGGACTTACGTATTTTATTCCAAGATTCATACCTCGTAAAACAAAGAGCAAGCCAATAATAACAATAAAAACAGGGATCACCCTTCTGATCTTATTTCTTAAGCCCAAGCTTACAACCTGACTTGTAAGAGTTAGGCTTAACATAATTGGTAATGTTGCAAGCCCAAACAGGAACATATAAATACTTCCTTGCATTACATTTCCTGTAGCGATTGCACCTGCAATTGCCATATATACAAGTCCACATGGTAAGAATCCATTCAGAATCCCGATAAGTAGTAATGAGGCATTCGATCTTTTTTGGAAAAGTTTTGAGAAAGATCTCTTTAAGCCACCAACAACCTTATTATTTATCTCATCTATCCATTTAGCTTGTTTGAAGACCATCGGGAAAACTACGGATAGCATCATGATCACTCCAATACTTATTGATGCGATTTGTTGTAATCCAACCAGATTCAGACCTTGTCCAATGAGTCCAAAAATCGCACCCATTAATGCATAAGTCATTGCTCTACCAATATTGTATAACGAACCACCAAAGATCCTACTGAACCAGGTTTCATTATTGACTGGCAGTGCAACAGCAATTGGTCCACACATTCCTATGCAGTGAAAACTGCCAAGAATACCCATTGTTAATGCTGCAATATATAGTTCCATATTAGTATATAAATGTTAATTCCTGATAATAAGCAATCCCTTGATAAGCCCAGGCAATCTTAAAAAGATATTTTCCTGGTACTAAAACATCAGTGCTAATCTGCTGCATATTATTTGAATCAAGTTTAATTCGATAAGTGAGATCAAGTTTTTCATTAGAAGGACGATAAATTAATATTTGCCCTTGAATACTATCTTCAGATTGACTTGCAGGAAACTTTAATGAAATAAAGTTGTCAGATTTTTCTATCTGAACCTGCTCTCCTAATTTCTGGACGTTTTCCATCTGATCTATCTGACTTTGATAATTCAATTCCTTTGGGTAATAATCTTCTTCAACTAGTTCAATATCATTATTAAAAGCCACATACATAAATACAAAGATGCCGAGGCAGAAAATTACAATAAATATGGTTAGACCGGTTCCCCAATTAAGTTTCATGACATTTAGTTTGGTGCAACAAAAGTAGTTTCTATTAGTTCGATAATTTCTCCTTCAGATCTGATCTCAAGCTGCAGATCCATTTGTTTTCCTGTAATGTTTTCCTTTTCGAAGAAAATAAAGAAAACAGATTCTGCCATAGTTTGAGGTGCTACAGTGATCTTTTCTCCAACAAATTGCAGTTCTGCCTTATGGGATGTTAGAATGATCTCAACAGGCATTACATCATCAGTTTTATTGATGAATTTTATGTTGTAAAGATTACTGACTTTTCCATCAGGGTGCTCTTGATAAAGCATACCCGGTGCTCTGAGTAAGATCGTTTCTACACTAGACCGATTTGCAAAGGAGAAACCTATCAATCCTAAAAATACAATCAGAACTGCAGTATAAAAACCTGATCGAATTGTAAATTTCCAAGCTTTCTTTTCAGCTATCATTGTCTCAGAAGCATACCTTATTAGACCTCTTTTTTGCCCAACGGCATCCATCATCGAATTACATGCATCAATACAAGCAGTACAATTTATACATTCTAATTGCGTACCATTTCTGATATCGATCCCTGTTGGACATACCTGAACACATTGCGTACAATTGATGCAGTCACCCTTCTCAGCCTTCTTTCTGTCTTCTCCTTTAAAGAATGTACCCTTTGGCTCACCTCGTTTATAATCATACGCTACAACAATCGAGTTTCTATCAAGTAGAACACCTTGTAATCTACCATAAGGACAAACAGCTGTACAAACCTGTTCTCTGAAATGAGCAAAGATAAAATAGAAAACACCTGAGAAGATCAGCATTGCTGCAAGGCTGCTCAGATGATTAAAAGGATTATCTGTGACGAGTTTTTGTAGTTCTTCAATTCCAATGATGTATGCGAGAAACATATTGGATATTAGGAAAGATATGCCATAAAACACTCCATGTTTGAGTGTTTTACGAATGATCTTATTAGTTGTCCATGGACCTTCATTAAGAATTTTCTGATCTCTTGCATTTCCTTCGATCAGATACTCAACTTTTCTGAAGATAAATTCCATGAAAATTGTTTGCGGACATGCCCAGCCACACCAAATTCTTCCGTAAGTGACAGTGAATAGGATTACAAAAATGAATAAGGATATCATTGCCAGAAAGAACAAATGGAAATCCTGTGGCCAGAATTGCATGCCGAAAACAACGATCTTTCGTTCTAAAAAGTTTAGCAATAAGAATTCTTTTCCATTGATCTTTAAAAACGGACCAATAAATAAGAATGCTATAAGAATAGCAGCAACAATGGATCTGTAATTTGTAAGTTTCCCTTTCGGTTTTTTTGCATAAACCCATTTACGCTTCCCATGTTCATCAATTGTTGCCAATTGATCACGGAAATTAGGTTTATCCGGTTCGGGACGTTTAAATTGAACCATTAGTCGCGCTTATAGATTTGTCCTTCAGGTGCTTTAGGATTTGGAGGGTTTGTGCCCTCCATTTCATAGATATAACTGGCAACCTGCTGAATTTCTAGTGGTTTCAGCTGCTTTTCCCAGGATATCATACCCTTTGAAGGATTTCCTTTTACAATTATTTCTACAATATCTTCCATACTACCACCATGAATCCAGTACTCATCCGTTAGATTCGGACCTACCAGACCTTGACCTTCAGCTAAGTGACACACAGCACAAAGTTTATCATAAACAACCTTACCTGCCGCCAAATTAGCTGGATCAGTTAATAATGCTGTTCCATCAGTTGCAGGTTTGTTTGCCTGAATGTTTTTTGCCGCAGCAGCCATTTCTTTTGCATATTCAGCATCTTGAAGATCTGCTGTTTTTAATACGTGATATCTCAAAAGATAAACTGCAGAGAAGACTATTGTAAGATAGAATAACCATAACCACCATTTTGGTAGTGCATTGTTGAGCTCTTTAATTCCATCATACTCATGGCCTGCAAGCAACTCATCACCGGTTAATTCATCTTTTTCAATTTTTAGATCTTTATTTTCTTCCATCTTTATTTAATTTAAAAGATTGATATCTTGATGATCCAGTTCATCATCTTCCAAAGGCATATTGCTCATGTATTGAACTTGGTCTTTTCGCATTTTTAAAGCATACCAGGATGCCAGTACAAAAACACTCATAAAAATGATCAAAGAAATGATCGGAAAGATCGCAATGCCTTCTATCTGTTGTAAATAATGACTTACTAGTTTCATCTGAATATTTTTTTGGAGGGAAGATGTCTTCCCTCCTGAATTGCTATTTTTTATAAATATCTGTTCCTAATCGCTGTAAGTAAGCAATAAGTGCAATGATCTCTTTGTCGCTGGTTGTTTCAATTCCACCATTCTTAAGATTGTTAGCGATCTTATTTGCTTGAACTTCCAGATCGATCAATGCTTGATTGTCGCCATATCCTTCAGGATAAGGAACACCAAAGTATTGCATTACCTCGATCTTACGAGTTAGCGTTTTGTTGTCCAGTTTATTACTGATCAACCAAGGATAAGCCGGCATGATCGATTGTGGACTAACAGATTGAGGATCGGCCATGTGATTATAATGCCATGAATCCGGTTTGTAGTTTCTTTCAGTCACTACACCGATACGAGCAAGATCTGGTCCGGTTCTTCTCGACCCCCATTGGAATGGATGATCGTAAACGAATTCACCTGCTTTTGAGTATTCCCCGTAACGTTCTGTCTCAGATCTGAAAGGCCTTACCCATTGAGAGTGACAAACATAACAGCCTTCTCTGATATAGATATCTCTACCTTGTAGTTCGAGAGGTGTATATGGCTTAACACTTTCGATCGTTGGAATGTTTGATTTGATGAGATAAGTTGGTACCACTTCAACTGCACCACCAATTAAAATGGCTACTAAAGCCCATGCCATGAATTGAATAGGCTTTCTTTCTAACCAACGGTGATAACCTTCACCTTTTTGACGTTTAGATTCAACCTGTACTCTAGCTGGAGCTTCAACGGCTTCATTAGCAACGAAACTTCCTGCTTTAACGGTTTTAATTACATTATAAACCATGATAATAGCACCTATCAAGTATAAGGCACCACCAAATGCTCTTGCGTGATACATTGGAATGATCTGAGTAACAGTTTCCAGGAAGTTAGGGTACTTCAGGAATCCTTCAGGTGTGAATTCTTTCCACATTAAAGCTTGAGTTACACCACCCCAATATAATGGGATCGCATAGATCAGGATACCAAGTGTTCCTAGCCAGAAGTGAATATTTGCAAGCTTTTTAGAGAATAATTCTGTTTTAAATATTTTAGGGATCAGCCAATAGATAATACCGAATGTCATGAATCCGTTCCAGCCTAATGCTCCAATATGAACGTGACCAATGATCCAATCAGTAAAGTGTGCCAATGCATTCACAGATTTCAGTGATAACATCGGACCTTCAAAAGTTGCAAGTCCATAAGCTGTAACTGCCACAACCAAGAACTTCAGCACCGGATCTTCACGAACTTTATCCCAAGCACCTCTTAGAGTAAGTAGTCCATTAAGCATACCTCCCCAAGAAGGAGCGATCAGCATCACAGAGAATGTAACACCTAAAGCTTGTGTCCAATCTGGTAAAGAAGAGTATAACAGGTGGTGTGGACCTGCCCAGATATAAAGGAAAATCAATGCCCAAAAATGGATAATTGAAAGTTTGTATGAATAAATAGGTCTGTTCGCCGCTTTAGGGAGATAGTAATACATCAATCCTAAATATGGTGTTGTTAAGAAGAATGCAACTGCATTATGACCATACCACCATTGTACCAATGCATCCTGAACACCTGCAAAGAGTGAGTAACTCTTCATGAAACCTACAGGAACAGCTAATGAGTTTACAATATGCAATACTGCAACAGTTACAAAAGTTGCAATGTAAAACCAAATGGCTACATAGATGTGCGATGTTCTTCTTTTGAGGATCGTTTCAAACATATTCCATCCAAATACAACCCAGATGATCGTAATTGCAATATCAATAGGCCATTCTAGTTCAGCATATTCTTTACCACTTGTATAACCAAGTAAAAGTGTTAAAGCGGCTGCCACAATAATGGCTTGCCAACCCCAAAAGTGGATCATACTTAATGTGTCACTGAACATCCTGGCTTTCGAAAGCCGTTGCAGTGAATGATACACTCCCATAAATATGGCATTACCAACAAAGGCAAAGATCGCTGCATTTGTGTGTAAAGGACGAATTCTACCAAATGTGGTCATAGAAAAGTCGAATGAAAGTGAAGGGATGACTAATTGCAATGCCGCAATAAGTCCAACAAGCATACCTACAACACCCCATAAGATGGTCGCATACGCAAAGTATTTTACGATCTTATTGTCGTAGTAAAATTTTTCAATTTCCATTACTTGAGTTTTTAGTTATTGTTACGTTTATGTTGTTATTATCTGATTCTTCAGGAACTTTATCTTCGAAAAGTATACGCACGGAAGGAGTGTATTCATCTTCATACTGACCATTTTTTACCGACCATATAAAGGCTATTAGAAAGCCGGCAGCCACTAGAATACTAAAACCGATTAAGACGAATAATGCACTCATGAGATTTGAATATCAAATATATTTAGATTACTAGTTATATCAAAAATGCATTCAGGTAAATGTTTACCGAAATGACTATTTATATTAATTCCAGATAAGATTTGTGGAGTGCCGATTTGGCAAAGGTATGCTAAGTGACAAATTTTCAATGAATTGCTTTTAGCTTTTACTAAAGATACGAAAATTATGAGATCTTCAGATCAAGATTTGACCTGCGAGCATTATAGAGCGAAGCAATTGTAATGAATGCTACAACAGTAACAGAGCTAATCGGCATTAGAATGGCAGATAGAACTGGTGTTAAAAATGCTTGAACTGCAAAGATTAAACCAACGATGTTGTAGAGGAAAGAGATGATAAAACTCATTTTGATGATGTTCATACTTTTTTTGGATAATTGTATGAACTTGACCAGATCCTTAAACTTAGAAGCTTCCAATATGGCATCACAAGCAGGGGAGAAGTGATAAATATTATAAGCAATTGATATTCCAATTTCACTTTCACTTAATGCGCCTGCATCATTTAAGCCATCTCCGATCATTAATACATGTCTACCGTTCTCCTTCAGGCTTCGAACATATTCCAGTTTATCTTTAGGTGACTGATTGAAACGGATTTGGTCATTCTTCGCTAGGAGCTGATTAAAGTATTGTCGCTCAGACTCATTATCCCCAGAAAGTAAATGCAGATCATAGTTCTTATTTAATGAACCAATTATTTCTTCAACACCTTCTCTATATGCATTCTTTATGATGTAATAACCTTTAAAATCATCATTAATAGAAATGTAAACTCTGCTTGAATAAACTCCGGATTCTTTACTTTCACCAGTAACGAATGACTGAGATCCAATCTTGATCTTTTGATCATCAATGAATGCTGAGATCCCTGCAGCAGGTATTTCCTCAAAAGAGTCCAATTCCTCTAGTTCTGACTTAATGAACTGATAAATAGCAACACTTAGTGGATGCGTAGAATGTTTTACAGCAGACTTTACTAGAACTAATTCATTCGAATTAAGAATTAACTCAGAATCATCTATTTGGAATTCATCATTTTTTGTAAGTGTTCCTGTTTTATCAAATACGATTGTATCTATTTTGGAAAGCCTTTCTACAATATCTGGTTTTTTAAGATAGAAGCCCGCTCTTCCATAGATCCGAACAGCACTTCCAAAAGCAAAAGGCAAGGTTAAAGCTAAAGCACATGGACATGCGATGATCAAGCCCGATGTAAAAGCATTCATCACATTATCCGGATTAAAAATAAACCAGTATGCCGCTGAAAGAATACTGATCAAAATGATCGTAGCAGTGAAATAATGACTAACAGTATTTACAATTGAATTTAGCCTGGATTCTTTCTTTTCAGTATTGATATCCTGATTCCATAGCTCCGTTAAGTAACTTTGAGCAACTTCTTTTGCAACAACCAATTCGATTGCGCTTCCCATTTGCCTCCCGCCGGCGTAGATCAGATCTTTTTCTTTTTTTGCAACAGGTGTGGATTCACCACTCACAAAACTATAATCAATACTTGCCTGACCTTTCATTAAATAGGCATCAGCTGGAATAAGCTCCTGGTTCCTAACAATGATTCTTTGTCCTGTCTTCAATTGTTTAAGAGGAATCGCACTTTCAATTCCATCATCATCAATTGTATTAACGGCAACCGGAAAATATGATTTATAATTTCTTTCGAATGATAAGGCCTGATAGGTTTTATTCTGATACCATTTTCCGATTAGAAGGAAGAAGACCAAACCTGCCAATGAATCAAGATATCCTACATCAGCAGCTGTAACAACTTCAACCAAACTTCTGATAAACAATACGACTATACCAATTGAAATAGGAAGATCAATATTTATCACCTTCTTTCTTAGACTGGCAAAGGCTGATAAGAAGTAGTCGGTGGCTGCATAAAATACAACCGGTAAGATCAACACAAGATTTATATATGCAAAAGCTGTTCGGTATTCTTCTTCGAGTGTTTTGTTGAAGTTCAAGTATTCAGGAAAGCTTAATAGCATAATATTTCCAAAACAAAATCCGGCAACACCTAGTTTGTAATAGATCTTTTTATCGGTCTTAGGTTGATCACCGGCTTTCAGATCATCCAATGTGATTTGTGGTGTGTAGTTAATTGAGGCAAGAAGCTCAACTAATTGTCTTAACGAAATAAATTCAGATTTATAAGTGAATTGCACTTCCTTTTTTACGAAATTCACATTTGAGACAAGAATCCCTTTATTAAAGCGATGTAGGTTTTCCAATAACCAGATACAGCTAGAACAATGAATGTTTGGGATAAAGAATTTTACTTTATTGATCCCGCCGTCAGAAAAATCCAAGATTTCTGATAAGATCTCTTCATTATCCAGATAGGCAAATTTGTTACCTATCTCAGTTTGGATATTCTTTATTCCAGGATTATTCTCGATCGAATAATACTCACAGGCAGCATTGTCGCTCAGGATTTCATAAACTGCTTTACAGCCTGAACAACAGAAGTGTTTATCATCATATTCGATGGGGTGGCGACCACAATCTTCACCACAATGATAACAAGCTATTTTATCTGATTTTGCCAAGTAAATATTTATTTCTGGTAGAGTATCAAAGTTAAGGATTATATCGGTATTATAATGCCTAATTTAGGTAATCTGTCATTTAATATTTTCTTAAAGAATATCGATGAATTAGGAAATTGGTGAATTAGATTGTAACTTGTTATGAAGATTATTCCTCCCCAATAATTATTAACCAATATTTAAAACTATGACTTTATTAGGAATGGTAGGTCCATGGCAATTAATTATAATTATGGCCTTTCTTCTTTTACCTCTTTTTGCCTTAATTAGCGTTCTAAAGAATGAGTTTAATGGAAATGACAAGTTAATATGGGTGCTCATCATATTGTTTATCCCATTTTTAGGATCAATATTGTATTTTACAATTGGTAGAAATAAAAGAATCAAATAAATCCATAACAAAAAACCACCCCCTTTTCAGAGGATGGCTTTCGGAATTAAAACATTGAATAATACAATCAATGAAAATTCTTAGAATTGACACAATTCAAGAATTATACTAAAACAATTTTTAGATACATCTGCAGTCACCAATACCCTTACCCTGATCTTCAGGTGGGTTCCCACATACCGCACAATCTTCTCCTTGGGCTACCGTTTCTTTTTCGGTTTTACAGCCACAATTGCTGTCGTCACCATGGCAACATTCTCCGGCTGCTTCGCGTTCGGGATCACATTGATGTTCTTTCTCTTTTTTAGTTGAGCTACATCCACAACCACTTCCACATGAACCATTCAATGCATCAAGTTCATCTTGGTTAGCTTCTCTTACGCCCTTTACTTCTCCTTTGAAATGGATCTTTTTACCAGCTAAAGGATGATTAAAGTCCATAACTACATTCTCATCATCAACTTCAAGCACAATACCCATGTGCTTGTTGCCATAGTTATCCATCATTGGGATCTCATTCCCTAGAATGAATAAACTCTCATCAACTTTACCATCAACTTTAAAGGTGTCTTTGGGAATATCTAAAACGGCAAACGGATCTTTAGGCCCATAAGCTTCTTCAGCTTCAAGCTCAAAATCAAAAGTGTCACCGGCTTTCAGACCATTTAGATTGTCTTCGAAGCCCGGTAAAAGTATCCCTGCTCCAAACAGAAATGCTTTAGGATGATTTCCTCTGATGATCTCAACTATCTTTCTGTTGTTGTCAGTCGTTAAGGTATAAGCCAAACTGGCAACTGTATATTTATCAATAATCATTGTCGTAAACTTTTAGGAATAGATGCAAAATTAATACAAAATAAACAATAATTAGGAATTAGTCCAAATAAAAATAGTATAAATAAGCATTAAAAAACCCGGTACTTAATTGTGCCGGGTTTCCTGATTATGATTATCCTCACTTTTTCTGAGGGAGTTGATTCATTTTATTATCCTTGATATATGCGTAAATACTAACAACAGCAATGATCACAATTGAATAGTATACAAATGTTGGGATCGGTAAAGGATCACCACTTGCATATGAATGCATTCCTGATAAGTAATAATTCACTCCGAAATAAGTCATTAAAACAGAACTGAAGCTGATCAATGATACGAAGTTGAAGGCATAAGTTCCCCTTAATCCAGGAGTAAATCTCATATGAACAACAAATGCATAAACAACAACTGTTATAAGAGCCCAGGTTTCTTTAGGATCCCAGCCCCAGTATCTTCCCCAGCTTTCATTTGCCCACACGGCACCAAGGAAAGTACCTATTGTAAGTAAGAATCCACCTACTATAAGATTCATCTCATTGATCTTAGTGAGCTCTTCAATAGTTGGATTGATACGCTTCATATTTTTCACGTTTCTGAAAATGATCAGGATCAAATTCAGGAAGCCTAATAATGCTCCAATTGCAAGGAAACTGTAGCTAGCTGTAATTACAGCAACGTGGATTACCAACCAATACGACTTAAGAACAGGAACTAGGTTTGTGATCTCAGGATCCATCCAACTTAAGTGAGCAACCATTAATGTTAATGAACATAGAATAGCTGTAACTGCTACAGTGATCTTAGATTTCTTAATGAAGAATGCACCTGCTAGTATTGTTGCCCAGGCAATATAGATCATCGATTCGAAACCATTACTCCATGGAGCATGGCCTGAGATATACCATCTTACTGCGAGTCCCAGCGTCATAAATACAAATGCGATCAGAAATAATCCGATACAGATCTTGATCAGCATATTAAAGCTTTCTTTCCCACGAATTAATCCAACAAATAATAGAATTAACATTACAAATCCTAAGGTTCCATAGAATGGGAATAATCTTTCAAAGATATTTACCTTATTATAAAGCTTCTCGTAGGATTGTTTCCTTTCAGATGGGATAATATTACTTCCAAATTTCTGTTGGAAAGTTTTGATGTAGCTAAGGTTCGTACTTGCTTCCATCCATTTACCATTGCTCATGGCTTCTTTTACAGAACCATAATACATTGGTAAAATGCTTTTAACGAAGGTAGCATCCAATGAATCGAATTTTGCAAATTCTTCTTGTAATAACCATGAGTTATTAGGATCATCTTTAAGTGGGAATATTTGCATAAATCCTCCCGTATAAACCATATAACAGATGTTCACTCTTTCATCTACTGTGATAACGTCTTTATCGAAGCTGGTTCTGTTTACAGGCTTTTTGTTGTATGCCGTATTGATGTATTCACCTAACTTATAGCCACCATTCTGACCATAATCGATAAAATCATTGAAAGAAGCAAGATCACCACGAATATTCAGAATACGTTTTAACTGTGTGTCTTTGATCTTGATCATCGGAACATTTTGCCAGGTTGCTGCATCAGCTTGCATTCCAAGGAACACCTGATTTGCATCCAATCCATTGAACTCTGTTTTACGTGTTACTTTACGTAAGATCTCAGAAGCTAATGTATTGATAGGCTTAATACGTCCTTTTTGGTCGATCACAAGGAGATCACCAAATGATTCAGCATGATCTTTAGTAATATATCGATCAGGATTAATTGTTGTATATCCCTGATGTTGAGCTTGTGCATTTACAGATAAGGTAGCAAAACCGATCAATAATACGATTGATGAAGCTCTGATCTTAGATGTTTCTCTCATCAGTTTTCTAAATCTGCTTTCTTTATGGAAGAAGTTTAAGATCATACCTACAGCCATTAGGAAATAGCCAAAATATGTTACTAGAGTTCCCCAATAATCATGATTTACGGAAAGCACGGTACCTAATTCATCTTTATCATAAGATGACTGGAAGAATCTATAACCGCCATAATTCAAGATGTTATTCATGAAAATTCTACGAGGTTCATTAATTCCTTTTCTTTCATCAATAAGATCTACCTCACTAGCGAAAGATGAAGGACTCATAGAACCAGGATATCTTTCAAGTTGGAAATCTCTTAACTTCAAGCTAAATGGAAGTTCGATGATCTTTGGTCCGTATGAAATTTCAAACAAAACACCATCAATTACAGTATTAATTGGAGTAGCATAATATCCTTTACCGCCAATTGCTGCAATCTGACGTGCTTGTCCGGCATGATTGATATTGAATACGATCACATCTCTCAATCCTTCAGTATCTGTTGCAGTCACATATTTAATCTTAGCTGCTGGATAATAAGTTCTCAAGACGAATCTAAATTCACCAATTGAATATAACTGCATTGGATTGAATATGTGATCTTGGCCAACTTCCAACACTGAACTATTTCCATCACCCATATTCGTTAACTCAATTGGGTATGGCGAATTGAATTTCAATCCTTCAGGTGTCAACTTAACCTGAACACTGTTTGGTGTATTTGTCCCAAAACTGAAATTATAACCATTTAGATTTACTTCATCATTTTGTGCTAAGATTGCCGATTGTCTTCCTTGATCATTAATAAAAACCATTGATAAGATCGGTTTCCCATTAGGATCCTCCGCAATGGTTTGCGTTGCATTCGGAATATATTCGAATAGTGTAAGATCAAGTTCTTTATCACCAAAATCGATATTCTCATCATACTTTGTACTCTGATAAGGATTGAACAATCTCTTTTCTTCAAAGAAATATTGCTTCCCTTGATCTTCAATGTTTAGTTGAATATATGTATGTTCAGAAATAATTTGATTCGTAGTTTGCCCTTCACGAATTCTCATTGTTCCTTCATATCCAAAGTATCTGGTAATACCAGATCCTAAAAGGATTACAACAAATGAAACATGGAATAACAATACTGTATGTTTCTTGCGCTCATAAAGTTTGTATTTAAATATACTTCCTGTCATACAGAAGGCCATGATCACCATTAAAGCCTCAAACCATGTGGCTTCATACACAATCAAACGTGCAGCTAATGTTCCCAAGTCGTTCTCCACAAATGTCGCAGCACCTATAGCTGCCGCAAATACCAACATTAGTGTTCCGTTGAATTGCATGGAAAATAAAAAGTCTATAATTTTCTTCATAATTCTAAGTAGTTTGTTTAGAGAAAACAAAAATATAAAATATA
>PARP01000003.1 GCA_002711565.1 Bacteroidota bacterium | reverse complement strand
TTTATTGTAGGAAGTCAAAACTATTTAAAAGATAGTTCTGATTTATTAAAGCCAATTTTTGAAGTGATCAATGGATCAATGGTTGTTCTGTCTAAGAACGCTAAGTTTTTAGTTTTAAATGATTCGCTAGAGATAACTGATACTATTTCTAGTAAGAGAAACTTTATTCGTATAGGAGATTATGAAAGCTTAAACTTGTTCTATGGAAACGAAAGAACATACATTGCAAACGCGGATGGAAAGATTGTTGGAGAATTAAGCTTCTCAAGCAACGCTTTTATCATTGAAGGAATGCTTTATGATATTATTGGTGATAAACTATATGCACTTGATCTAAGAAAGTATTTTGGATATGAGTCAATAGCTTATTTCGAAGAAAATCATTTTGAAGGAGATGAACCTTAAAATTATTTAAAGTCATTTATTTTTTTATCAAATTCTTCATCGTGTAAAAGAAATAGAAGAGACAGCTCAAAAGGCTGTCCTTTTTTAATTGGACGATTGTCAATTGTCGTTGTTCAATTGTTAATGTTTTCTTTAATCCTGCAGTTGATTTGTTACTCTAAGTACTTTAAGTATTCCAAGTACTTGAAGTACTCATAAATGTTATCAATCATATTAATCTCTAAATACCATTATAACAAAAGGTTTGTAAAAACGAGTGTTGATACTAATTGATATTCAAATATATAATTACCTTATATGTATTTAGAATAAATAAAAATAAGCTTGCTTTTTGCGGTTTCAGTTTTTATATTAGCGCATCACTAACCAAAACTAGATAAGATGAAAAAGTTAATATTGACTGCTGTTTTTTTTGTATTTACCCTATTTGTTTATTCAGGTGTTGCCAAGGTATTGATCATGCATAAAGGTAAAGTGAAATCGATCTCTTCAAAAGCGCTTAAAGCCCACCTTAAACATGGAGATGAATTGATGGTTCTTCACGAAGGACAATGGATCACTGCGTCTGAATACGAATCAATTTTAACTGCATTGGAGAAAGACTATGAAGAAGTTGGTGCAGAATCCGCGGATGTTGATGGTGAAGAAGATGTTGAAGAATATTAGAATATACTTCTAATTAAATATGGAGCCCTGTTCGAAAGATCAGGGCTTTTTTTGCATCATCCTTATAAATCGGGATTCAGCATATAAATTTAAAATTTCGAATAATAGGTATAAATATCCTTCGGGCGTGCATACGACCGAAGGACAACTCTAAGTACTTGAAGTACTTTAAGTATTCGAAGTACTCATTTCTGTTGCCGAATAAAATTCATTTCAGCCCTAAATTGGTTGTACTATAAACGAACAATGTTTGATTAATGTCAATTAAAAACGAATTATCGCACAAAAAACAAAATAAAACAGAATAAAGCATTGAAATATTTGGTTTCGTCTGTACTTTTGTCGGTTTAATTATTTAATTCTCGAACATCATGAGTAAAATTAAAATTGACGAAACAGATCAGAAGATCCTAAAAATCTTACAAGAGGATGCCCGAACCAGTAATGCGGATATAGCCAGACAAGTTCATCTAGTCCCTTCTGCAACTTTAGAAAGAGTAAAACGCCTTGAGAAATTAGGTGTGATCAAAGGCTATCATGCTACTATTGATACATCATTATTGGATTATAATCTATTGGCATTCGTAAATATTAAAACAGATACAACTGCATGTGTAAGTAGGATTGTGAAAGAACTTAAGAAGTATGATCAGGTGCAGGAAATCCACCACGTAGCTGGTGATGACTGTTATTTACTTAAAATAAGGGCAGCTAATGTACCTCGCTATTCAAAGTTTTTACATAATGATATTTTGAAAATTGACGGAGTTTTGGATTCCCGTTCTGTAATTGTGATGGATACCAGCAAAGAATGTGCGGGATTGGATTTGGAGGATGTATTCTATGAAGACTAAATCGATTAAAATATTACTTTCTTTCCTCGCTGTTTATTTCATCTGGGGATCTACATATCTGGCCATACGCGTGATCGTGACTGATGTGCCTCCTTTTCTCTCTATGGGATCACGCTTTTTAATATCTGCGGCTATTATCTTTTGTATTGTACTGTTTAAAGGAAAACCAAAGATAACTAAGAAGGAATTCTGGAGCGCTTCATTGGTTGGTGTTATGATGTTTACTATGGGTGTTGGAGTAGTTGCCTGGGCAGAGCAATTTGTTCCATCAGGGATTACTTCCGTATTAGTAGCCTTATTGCCACTTTGGTTCATCATTTTCGATATGATCTTAAATAAGAAAGCTGCTCCTAAATTACTCTCATGGCTTGGAATTGTAATTGGATTTCTGGGGATCGTATTATTAGTAGGTTTCAAAGATCAAGCAAACCTAAAGCATATTGCATACTTCCCAATGATCATTATGGTGGTTTCAAGTATGTGCTGGGCTTTTGCTTCTCTATTGAGTTTGAAACTCCCTAGAAATAAGAATGGATTCATGAATCTATGTGTTCAGCTATTTGCCGGTGGAATGGCAAATATTGCAGTTGGATTCATTAGAGGAGAATCAGCAACTGACTTGGTAACTGATATGGGATCACATTCACTCATTGCATTTATATATCTGATCACATTCGGATCTGTTTTAGTACTCTATGCATATAACTATCTGATCGAGAATGTTAATCCAAGTATGGTTGCAACTTATAGTTATGTAAATCCGGTTGTGGCTTTGTTCCTAGGCTGGATCCTATTAAATGAAGAGATCAATATCCAAATAATCTTTGCTAGTGCATTGATCCTTATAGGAGTGATATTCATTAAGAAAGGTGATGCTACGGGTAAAGGTTCGTTTAGGAAGAAAGGATTGTTTAGTCGGAAACTGAAACATTCTGCCTAGATGATGCGTTGGGTCTTAGAAGGTACGTTATATAAACATCGTTTGCAAAGTTGTTCGACTGTATTCCAGCGGCCCTTCGACGCGCTACGCTTGCTCAGGGACCTTTTACTAATCTGTTAACTTAGTAAATAGACTAGTAAAAGGTCCCTGAGCGAAGCATCACAAAGTGATGTACAGTCGAAGGGCTATTTCAAGTCTGATTACCATTTACAGAAAGGCGAAGGAACCTGCTGGCCGGCCGGCAAGAAGGCTCAAGCTCGCTTAAGATCCTTTTGTAATTAGCTGATTTCTCATTACCTTTCCAAATAATCAAATGGTTTCAGTCTCCCCTTTGAAGCTAATACTGTGCGTTCCAAAAATGCCGTAATAAAGCCGTAACAAAGACCATTAATATGATTGGAGTGCTTTTAAGTTATTTATAATCTTGTCAAAAAATCATTCATGAATCAACCTGAATTAGGAAAAAGAATTTCAGAATTGCGCAAGCGTGAGCAACTAACGCAAGTAGAATTGGCTGAAAAGTGTAATCTGAATATCAGAACTATTCAGAGAATTGAATCTGGTAGTGTAGAGCCCAGAGGATATTCCATCAAAGTCATTTTTGAGGTATTAGGTTGTGATTTTCATGAATTGGATTCTTCACCTGATGAAGAATCCAAGCAAATTACAAGTAAGATTAAAAAACTACTTGTAGGCAGCATTGAATTATTTAACTTAAAAACACATACCATGAAAAAACTATCAATTTTAACATTAACAATGAGCATTTTGGGAATTGCATTCTTCAGCTTTACCAAAACATCCTTTGCAAATGACAAGAAAAATTATATTATTAGTTGCAGTAGAGAAATTATGTATTTATTACCCAGGGGAGTACCTGTTATTTTAAACAATGTAAAGGATACTGCGGACTATAGAATTAATGGTGATTTACTACAAGAATTTGAGAATGAAATATTCTTTAATAAAAAGTTTGTTGGAAAGGTGATGGATTATGATACTGTCAAATATCAGAATGGAGAAATTAAATTATTATCTGCATATTGGAAATTTACTTCTTCGTATGGACAGGAAATACATTATTTTTTTCCAAACAATGTTCCAATAGACAATATGTATGTACAAATAGATACTGAGAATCTAATTGTTGAGAAACATCATATAAAAGAGTTTAACTACTAAATCTTTATGGATGGTGTGAAACAAGGAGTTGTTCAAAAGGGAGATTCTGTAATTTATCGAAATGGAAAGGTTAGCTTCTCAATGAAGAAATGAAATGATTTAATATCTCAACTTCTTTGATAGACGAATAAACCTCCGTTGGCCTCACGTAAACAGCTGTGCTTCGTATCAAAAGTTTATTTTGCTGCTAATATTGGTGCTAAGCAACGGTTGAAGATTCCGTTGAGGTAACCGATTAACATTCCGTAGTTAGTCACTGGAATCCCCGCTTCTATGGCCGGAAGTAAACGATTCTGGACTTGCTTAGCAGTACTTACACATCCTCCGCATTGGATCACATATTTGTATTCTTCTAAGTTCTTGATTTCATTCAGTCCTGAGACTACTGTGTAGTCGAAGGACTTGCCAGTGTGTTCCTCAATCCAGTTTGGAATCTTATATCTTCCAATATCCTCACAACTTACCTGATGCGTGCATGATTCCAAGATCAATACTTTATCACATTCTTCCAAGTTTTCCAATGCAGGTGTGCCTTCAATAAATGCATCAAAGTTTCCTTTTATTCTTGCAAATAAAATGCTAAAGCTTGTAAGAGGAATATCTTGAGGTAATACAGAATTTACATAGCCGAAGACTTGAGAGTCAGTTACAACTAAAGCCGGCTTAAAACCTGAGTTTGTGCCTGCGCCTGAGCCAATCATAGCCAGGTACTGCTCTAATTCCGTTTCCCTTAAAACTATTAAAATGCAATGTTTGTCAAGTGCGTCACGGATCGCCATTACCTGAGGCAGGATCATTCTTCCTTCAGGGGCCTCGCTGTCGATTGGTGTGATGAGGAGTACTATATCATTTTTCTTAACTAATCCTTTAAATAAACTTGGCTTTACAAATAGGGTAGAAGGGATGGTCGCCTTCAGTTCTTTGATCAGATCTTCTTTATTCGTGCCTGCAGTGGCAGAGAAGTTGATCACTTCTTTATCGTATTTCCTAGATAGATCGGATCTCAGCGAGTCTGCAACCTCCGCGAGATCCGACTTATTATTTACAATAATGAATGGTATATTGAATTGTTTGAACTTTAGAACCAATTTATCCTCTTCTTGTCCAAATTTATTATTGATCATCAGTATGGCGCAATCAACCGTTTTTAAGGCTTCAAAAGTCTTATGAATGCGCTTTTCACCTAATTCCCCAAGGTCATCGATACCTGCAGTGTCTACCATTATGGCTGGACCAATACCAAAGATCTCAATACTCTTCTTCACTGGATCTGTGGTCGTCCCTGCTATATTAGAAACAATAGCCACTTCCTGCTCCACCAACGCATTGATGAAGGAGCTTTTTCCAACATTTCTGCGTCCGAAAATGCCGATGTGGGGTTTGATGTCTTTGCCTTTTTTCATGTCGTATCTCTTTTTGTCTGTCGCCCTTCGACTCGCTACGCTCGCTCAGGGACCGGTGCTTATCTGATACTTAGTTGATATATAAGTAAGCGGTCCCTGAGCGAATGCTTCGCTTGCGAAACAGAAGTCGAAGGGCCGTTTAATTAACGCCCAACCTTAAAAATACTGATCCCTCTCTCCACCTTTGATCGCCTCAATTCGATCCAGCACTCTTTGTTTCGTTTTTTCAT
This sequence comes from Bacteroidota bacterium, assembly GCA_002711565.1. GTDB lineage: Bacteria > Bacteroidota > Bacteroidia > Bacteroidales. The sequence goes on along the minus strand of PARP01000003.1, from coordinate 13,717 downwards.
CTTCGAAACGTGCAAGCTCTCTATTGATCAGCTTCCAGCCTTTTTCTGCCGTATCTTCTTTCGCATAATCCATGATGTATTCAGCCAAAGTTAATATCGCATTCGGTGTGCAAAAGCGTTTGATGAATCCCGGAACTGAGAATTCCATAAAATGCTCTCCGGTTCTTCCTCTTCTGTAACATGCGGTGCAGAAGGAAGGCAAGTAGTCTTGAGCGATCAACTCATCGATCACATCACCTAAAGAACGATCATCATTGATGAAGAATTGCTCTTCCTCAAGATTCTGTTTTTCTCCTTCTTTTTTGGCGTAGGCTCCCATTTCGATCTTGGTGCCTGCATCGATCTGGGAAACGCCAAATTCCAATACCTGCTTGCGGATATGATGTGGCTCACGAGCCGTCAAGATCATTCCCGTATAAGGTACAGCAAGGCGGAGGATCGCTACCATCTTCACAAAATCCTCATCACTTACCCTGTAGCGATCATCTACCTTGTATTCCAAAGCATCCTGAAGTCTTGGAAATGAAATGGTGTGTGGTCCAACATTATAACAAGCTTCAAGATGGTTGGTATGTCTTACCAATGCCATCATATCAAATCTCCAGTCGTAGAGTCCAAATAAAGCACCGATTCCAACATCATCGAGTCCTGCCTCTTGTGCACGGTCCAAAGAAGTCAGACGATAGTCATAATCTGCTTTCTTTCCTGATAAGTGCACATTGGCATAACTCTCTCTATGGTATGTCTCCTGAAATACCTGATATGTACCGATACCAGCTTCCTTAACGGTGCGGTATCCTTCGATTTCGAGGGGAGCTGCGTTGATATTCACCCTTCTGATCTCACCGTTACCCACTTTCACATCGTACACAGTTCTAACAGTCTCAGCTATGAATTCAGGAGAGTATTTTTTATGCTCACCATAAACCAAAATCAAACGTTTTTGTCCGTTTTCCTCAAGTGCTTCTACACTCTGGATCAATTCTGATTTCGTAAGCGTTTTTCTTTTCTGTTTTGTATTTGAAGCTTTGAATCCGCAGTATTCGCAATTGTTCATGCATAAATTACCCACATATAATGGGGCAAATAATACGATGCGGTTTCCATAAACACGACGTTTTAATTCGCGTGCCGCTTCTTTGATCTCTTCTACCAGTTCCGGTTGTTGAGCATTGACCAAGATCGCAACCTCTTCAAGGTTTAAGCGTTGCTTGTTCATTGCCTTTTTGATCACTCCCCGGACCTGTGAGGTGGTTGATTCACCGGTATTGAGGTAATCCCAGATCTCCTGCTCATCAATGAAAGGAGTCATTGGCTTATCCTCAATTTTATATTTTTCGGGAGTAAATTTCATCGTTTCTATTGTTCTATTGTTTCATTGTTCGATTGTTAGCTTCGCCCTTCTACATTTGCTAGGATTTTAGCAATTGAACAATCGAGCAATTAAGCAATGCATTAATTAATGGGTAACATTACGGTAAACTTCGTACCCTTATCTTCTTCACTTTGAACATCGATCTTACCATCGTACATCTGTGTGAGTTTCTTCACAATCGATAGTCCAAGTCCGCTACCTGTAATTGCTTTAGTTTTCACATTCTTGATACGTACAAACTCCTGGAATAATTTTCCAACATCTGCTGCATCCATTCCGATTCCGGTGTCTTCAACTACGATATTCATATAATTCGCTCTCTGTTGTATCGTAATGAATACTTCACCATTCTCTTTATTGTATTTCACGGCATTAGAGATCAGATTGTTAAGAATGATCTCCATATCCATTGCATCAGAATTATAATAAAGGTCTTCTTCAAGATTCAGGTGGATCTTTACATTGCGTTGAATAGCCAGTGGTTCAATGGTATGAACACTCACTTTTGCTAGTTCAGCAAGATCGATCTTCTTCATCTCTCTTACTTTACTGCCTGATTCCAGCTTTGTAAGATCAAGTAAATCCATGATCAAAGTTCTCATCCCTTTGATTCGCTCCATGGAACGACTGATCATCACTTGATAGTCCTCAATATTCGCACCTGCCTGTCTCTCATCCATGATCTTCAGATAACCTTCGATGGCATTCAATGGAGATTTCAACTCATGTGATAATACTGTTAAGAACTGGAATCTGATCGATTTACCTTCGGTGTTCATCTTCTGCGTCATGCGCTTCAGAATGAGGTGCTTGGTGATACTTTCGATGCTGGCTTTCAATTCCTGAGGAGTGAAAGGCTTAGGCATGAAGTTGTATGCACCATTATTGGTTGCCTTTACAGCTAAGTCCATTGAAGCATAAGATGTGATCATCATTACTTGTACAGGAATATTGTTACTGTTGATATATTCCAATACCTCGATGCCATCTATGCCCGGAAGTTTGTTATCTAGCAGGGCGATATCGATCGGCCCTGCCTTTAAAATGTCTAAAGCTTTTTCACCACTTTCGGCTTCGATGATTTCAAAATGGAAATCTTCGTCCATAAAAGGATAGCCAACAGTGTAATTCTTTAGAATCCTTACGATCCCTGAGCGGATGCCCGGTTCATCATCTACGACTAATACTTTTAATTTTTCCATTTCACAAGCTTTTTAAAGGTTTATACTTACAGCTTTAAAAGTTTATTGATCTCGCGTTGTAATTGGTCGCCACGAATGCTTTTCTCAAGGTAAGCGTCTGCTTTGATCCAGTTACGATCTGTATCACTTTCAATTCCAAAGCTCATATTTGTTTCCGCGCGTACTGCAGTTGCAATAATTACTGGTACGTCCGGATATTTTTTCTTCATTTTATAAGACAGAATGAAACCGCTATCCTGATTTTCCATCATCAAGTCAAGAATTGCAAGGTCCGGCCTGAAAGTTTCTAATTTCTCTTCTGCTTCTTTCTGACTTTCAGCTGTTACTGTATCAAATCCTAAGGCTTGAACCTGAATTTGAAGTTGTGTTAGCTGGTCCATGTCATCATCTACTAAAAAAATCGTTCTTTTCTCTTCCATGGTTGTATTGTTTGCTGGCAATTAGCTTTTGGCTATTGGCCGTTGGTTGCTATTTTAATTATTAATCTTTAATTATTAATTGTTCTATTGTTCTATTGTTTCATTGTTCGATTGTTGGCTTCACCCTTCTGTTGATCTATTGCTTTAACAATTGAGCAATTGAACAATCGAGCAATTCTTAGCTTCGTGGTATTTTTATTATAAAGGTCGTACCCGTTGGACCTTGTGTTTTATCGGCATTGGATTGTATATCGATCTTACCTTTGTGCATCTTTACGATGCCGTAGATCAATGGTAATCCAAGTCCGGTTCCCTTACCCAATTCTTTGGTTGTAAAGAATGGAGTGAAGATCTTTTCCATATTTTCTTTTGCAATACCGATTCCGGTATCACTAACTCTGATCTCTATTTGTTCATCCGATCCTGCGAGTGAAATGTTCAGCTGACCGCCATTTGGCATAGCATCAACCGCATTCTTTTCAAGATTTGTAAGCACCTGCATCATCTGATCTGTATCGATGTGTACGATAGGATCTTTCAGATTGCTTTTGAAGCTCACTTCTACATTCTCAGGCTTGATAATGGAATCAATACTAGCTTTTACAAAATTGTTGATATTGGTTTCCGATTGGTTCACCTGATTTTTACGTGCGAAATTCAGTAATCCACCAACGATCTTACGGCAACGCTCGGCCTGATCTACGATCAGATCCAGATCCTGACGCATTGGATCATCTTCCATAACTTCCTCTTTCAGAATATTAGAATACATGGTGATTACTCCCAATGGATTGTTCAATTCATGAGCAATACCTGCTGATAGCTGTCCCATACTCGCCAATTTCTCCGATTGCTTCAGTGCTTGTTGAGCTTTTGAAAGCTTCTCATTCGAATAGTTCAACTCGTCGATCGAATCGTGCAATTTCTCGATAGTATAAGGCAGACACATTTCGTCTTCTGCTAGTCCATCAATGATTGCCATTGCATGTTCAACACAGGTGTCATATCCACAAGCTCCGCAATTCAGGTGATCGCTAGGTTTTGATTTTCCGATGGATTCAAGTACTGCATCAATTTCTGCCCCCGTAGGAGTTTGAAGTACGCGTGAAGCTGCTTTGAATTCCTGACTATAATCCAAATTTTTGAATGCTTTGATGTCTGATTTCCATTGCTTTTCATCCATATTATGTAATTTTTCTTTCACATAATCAGAGATGTTTTTACGCTTAGCGTATTTGCTATTGGTATCAGTCATTCCCGGACCCATGATGCAGCCTTCGCAGCATAGTAGTTCCAGATGATGATCTTTCAGTTGTCCGCATTCAAACTCACGAATTGCTTCAGGGAAGCTTTGCTTTCCATCTGCAACGATGATATTTCCTTCTGCAATGTCTTCGGATTTATTTGCTGTTTGCAATAAACCGTGACTAACAGGGAAAATAGCACCTTTACCTGCACGTGGAGGATCGAAATCCATCCATTCGATATCTTTATTTCGGATACCGTATTCTTCTATCAAAGAACGTAGCTCTTTGAAGGTGATGGCTTCATCAACTTCGTTGGATTCTGCTTTTTTCGCTATACAAGGACCGGCAAAAACGATCTTGGTATCCTCGCCATATTTTTCTCGCATGATTCGCGCCATGGCAACCATTGGAGAGGCGATAGGAGCAAGGTCTTTTACCAGTTCCGGATGATAGTGTTCGATATAATAAACGATTGCCGGACAGTCGGAAGAGATGCAAGCTTTCGCTTTCGGATCGTCGAAATGTTGCGCATATTGCATCGCAACGATGTCAGCCCCGAAACTTACTTCTACTACCAAATTAAACCCTAATTCTTTTAGCATCCCTACAAATTCACGATGATCTTTGATCTCCGTAAATTCGGCAGGAAAGCTGGGTGCTACACAGAGCGCTACTTTCGACTTTGAAGCTAGCATGGCCTTCACCTTCGCTTTTGTGTCAACATACATCTTTGCATCCTGACTACAAACCTTCACACAATTCCCACAGCCAATGCATCGCTCGCTAAGCACTTCCGCTTGTCCGTTAATTATCTTGATCGCTTTAACAGGGCACTCACGAACGCAGGTGTAGCATACTCTACATCTGTCTTTCACTGTAAATACAAGCTTATTTCGTTCGTTAGTGCCCATGTTGTTGTCGTTTGTTAAAGTGTCATCAATCAAATCTTAAAGCAATACGTCTCGTTTACAATATTTTGTATGTAATAAGTCATGGCTTTTGTGGCTCAACGGCTCACCGAGGAAGTCTTTATATAGCTCAATGATTTCAGGGTTTTTATGAGATACTTTGAGCGAATCCCTGTCATCAATCGAGTATAAAGTCTTAGCACGTGCTTTCAGCGCATCTTCATCGGTATTGAACGGTTGGCCACCACCACCAATACAACCACCAGGACAAGCCATGACTTCAATGAAATGGAGATCGTTTCTACCTTCGCGTATTTCGTCTAACAATTCTTTCGCTTTCGCAAGGCTATTAACTACTGCAACACCAACCTCTAAATCATTAATTTTGATCTTTGTTTCTTTTCTTCCGTTTAATCCGCGGATCTCTGGAACCTGAAAGTTCAATAATTCTTCACCAGTAAGTTTGTAGTAAGCAGTTCTTACAGCTGCTTCCATAACACCACCACTCACTCCGAAAAGTTTACCGGCAGTACTTCTTACGCCTAATGGAGAATCTACCATTTCAGGTTCGATCTTACTAAGATCCAATCCGCTTAGTTTGATGTAGTTGATCAACTCACGAGTTGTCAATACTACATCGATATCTGTGATACCGTTGCGAGTCATTTCGTCACGTTGTGCTTCGAATTTCTTAGCAGTACATGGCATGATCGCTACAGAATACAATTCTTCTTTTTTAATATTTGATTGCTCAGCAAAGTGTGTTTTGATAACAGCACCAAGCATTTGCATCGGCGATTTACAAGATGAAAGGTTACCTAGGAAGTCAGGAGCAAACTCTTCTGCATATTTGATCCATCCCGGGCAGCAGCTAGTGATCATTGGTAATGTTCCTCCTGTGCTAACTCTTTCGATTAGCTCTGAAGCTTCTTCCATGATCGTTAAATCTGCTGAGAATGTGGTATCGAATACGAAGTTGAATCCTAATTTTCTCAATGCTGCATTCAATACACCATTAAGGTCTTTACCTGGTTCCAAACCAAACTCTTCTGCCAATGAAATTGAGATCGCAGGTGCATATTGTACAACAACTGTTTTCTCAGGATCATTGATCGCATCTCTGATCTCGTTATAGTGAGGTTTTTCGTGAAGAGCACCTGTTGGACAAACATTGATACACTGACCACAGTTCACACAAGATGAAGTGTTAAGTCCTTTGTCGAATGTAGTTCCAATAACTGTTTCACTACCTCTATTAATGAAGTCGATCGCGCTAACGCCCATAGTTTGCTCACAAATTCTCACACAACGGCCACAAAGGATACATTTATCCGGATCACGGCTGATCGCTGAGCTTGAGAAATCCTGAGGCGTACCATTTGGCTTACCTGCGATTCTTCTTTCAGTTACATTTAAATCTTTTGAAAGATCCTGAAGATCACAATGACCGTTTCTTACACAGTACAGACAGTCGTCCGGGTGGTTCGCTAATAATAGCTCAACGATCGTTTTACGAGACTCAACAACTTTTGGAGAGTGAGTCTTGATCTTCATACCTTCTTCGATCGGGTATGAACAAGCAGTGATCATTCTGCCAGATCTTTCGTCTTCAACAACGCACATGCGGCAAGCTCCTGATGGGAAGAAGTCTTTAATGTGACAAAGTGTTGGTACTTTAATCCCATTTCTTTCCAATACGTCCAGGATCATTTCGCCCTGTTGTGCTTCTACTTGTTTATTATTTACTTCTATATTTAAGCTCATAATTATCTGTTTTTCAATTTTGTCTGAAGTATCTACAAGTTTTTCTATTACGAAATCATACTGCTTTGAATAAAGCAAATGCTCAAATTTCGCTTCTCAAAATAGCTAAGGCTATTCCTGCGATGCTCAATTCTGCGCTTTCCTTTATTCTTTGCATTCTGATTTCTCATGACTAAAAACTTATATATAATTCAGACTGGGATTTTTAGTTAATATAAACTGCGTCAAACTTACATACCTCCTGACAAGTAGAACATCCAATACATTTTTCTTCGATAACGTAATGTGCTTGTTTCTTACTTCCAAGGATCGCATTTGTTGGACATTTTTTGCTACAAACTGTACAACCGATACATTTATCAACATCAATTTTGAAAGTTCTTAGTTCTGTACAAACTCCTGCAGAACAAGTTCTCTCGAAGATGTGTTCTTCATATTCCTCGCGGAACCATTTGATCGTACTCATTACCGGGTTTGGAGCCGTTTGTCCTAGTCCACATAATGAAGTTTCGCAAATAACTTTTCCTAATTTCTCAAGTTGAGTAACACCTTTGAATCTTGTAAGAGCGGCATGACTGCTATTATCAACCGGCTTACTTGTGATGCTTTCAAGAATCTCAAGCATTTTCTTAGTTCCTTCTCTACATGGGATACATTTACCACAGCTTTCGCGTTGGATGAAATCCATGAAGAATTTCGCAACATCAACCATACACGTGTCTTCGTCCATAACAACAAGACCACCTGATCCCATCATTGCACCTACTTCGAGTAGTGATTCGTAATCAACCTGGATGTCAAGGTTTTCTTCAGTGATACAACCACCTGAAGGTCCTCCGATCTGTACAGATTTGAATTTCTTATTATTTGGTACACCACCTGAGATAGTATAAATAATATCTCTAACTGTTGTTCCCATTGGGATCTCAACAAGACCTGTTAAAGCAACTTTTCCTGAAAGGGCGAAAACTTTAGTTCCTTTTGAAGTCTCAGTTCCGATACTAGCAAACCACTCATGTCCTTTTTCAAGAATCGTTGGTACGTTTGAGAAAGACTCAACATTATTAATGATAGTTGGCTTTCCGAAAAGACCGCTTACTGCTGGGAATGGTGGACGTGGTCTTGGCATACCGCGTTTACCTTCGATAGAGTGGATAAGTGCTGTTTCCTCACCACAAACGAATGCACCGGCACCCATTTTGATGATCAAGTCAAGATCAAATCCTGAACCGAAGATGTTTTCTCCAAGGATACCATAATCACGAGCTTGCTCAAGTGCGATTTTAAGTCTTTCGATCGCTAGTGGATATTCAGCACGGATATAAACGTAAGCTTTGGTAGCCCCGATACCGTATGCTGCGATAGCCATACCTTCGATAAGTCTGTGAGGATCACCTTCGATAACGGCTCTATCCATAAATGCACCTGGATCACCCTCATCTGCATTACAGATCAAATATTTTTGTTCAGCCTCCTGGTTTAATGCGAATTTCCATTTTCTACCTGTTGGGAATCCACCGCCACCACGGCCGCGTAATCCTGATTTCTCAACGATATCGCAAACTTCAGCACCTTTATAATTGCCGATCGTTTTGATAAAGCTTTGATAACCACCTCTTGCTACATACTCTTCGATGCTGATTGGATCAACAATACCACAGTTTTGAAGAACGATACGCTTTTGTGGAGCGAAGAAGAAGTGATCAGTGATAAATTGAAGATCTTCCCATGCTTCATTGTCTTCAGAAGCGAACTGCATCATTGCATGTTCTTTATTGATAGTATTTGTGAAGATGTCCTCAAGAATGGTGTCAACTTTTTCTGAAGTAACTTTCTCGAAAGAAACTCTGTTTTTACCCGGAAGTTGAACATCCATAAGTGGCTCAGATGAACAAAGACCGATACATCCGGTTTCGATCACCTCAGCTTTAATTTCGTTTTTGTTTAAGTAGCTTTTAACGGCTGCTAAAGTTTTATCAGCACCGGCACCTAATCCACAAGTACCTGCACCAATATATATAGTAGGTGTTTCTATGTTTTCTTTTTTAATGAAAGATAAAATGCCCTTAACATTCTTATCTTCAGTATTAAATTCCTTCAATACATTTTTAATCAGGAATTCTTTGTTTTCGATATCTGTATATTTAGTCATTGCTCTCCTCCTGATTACGATATTGGTTAAAAATCTCTTCGATTGATTCTGGGGTTACTTTCGCGTGGAAGTCACCATTGATACAGATTACAGGCGCTAATCCACAAGCACCGATACAAGCAACTACTTCAATACTGAATAATCCATCTTTGGTAGTTGAACCGGCTTTGATCTTTAATTGTTTTTCCATTTCCTCAAGAACAGTTGCTGAACCTAAAACATGGCAAGCAGTACCGCGGCATACCTGAACATGGTATTTGCCGTTTGGCTCAAGGCGGAATTGGTTATAAAATGTTGCTACTCCAAAGATCTTTGAAGTAGGGATGCTAAGATGTTGTCCAACCTTAACAAATGCCTCTTCAGGAAGATAACCTTCCTGTTCTTGAATCCCTTGTAAGATAGGGATCAGGCTTTCTTGTTTGTTTTTTGGGAATTCTGCTAAATACTCGTCTATCCTCGTTTTCATTACCCGTTTTTTTGTGTGTGATTAAATTCATAAAAAGCAGGCGGTACCCCTACCGCCTGCTAACCCAAACTTATTAATCTAATTACCTAATAGTCTGCTGATTTCAGGAAGTAATTTACTTGAATCAACAGGTTTTCTTAAAAATCCGTTTACGCTTAACCACTTAGAAGTTCCATCTTCTGCTTTGTAGTCAACACCCGCATTTCCGGATTTAGCATCTTTAACAAGAAGAACTTGAAGCTCTTGGTATGCAGGATCCACGCGGAACTCGCGTGCCATTTCTTGTACACTTGATTTAGAAGTTGTTAACACATCAATTGAAGTTTGCATCACAACTGGCATCCCTTTAAATTCTTCGCCCTCAGTTAATTCTTTTGCCAATTCGAAACCTTCATATTGAGTAGTCATCATCACGTCGCAGATCGCTAGATCTGGNTTTTCTTCTTTAGCTGCTGCTAAACCTTGTGTTTTGTCATTTGCAGTTACTACCTCGTAACCTTCATGTTCTAAAATTGTTTGTAATACATTGATCACATCAATGTCATCGTCTACGATTAAAATTTTGTCTTTTTTCATGGCTGTATTATTTAATGTTTACTTGAATATTTTGAGTGGTATTTTGGATCAAGCAGTCTGTATCCAGACCTTCAGAGATCACAAAATCCACATATGTATTGGTTATTAATTCCTTTATATGATGTAAGTTGTTTCTGTTTTTAGAAAGATATCCTCTTGCTCCAGCTTTCAGGAATGCTGAAATGTAATTACAACCTTCTAGAGTTGACATTCCTATAATACTCATCCATGGTTGTTCTTTGTGAGCAAGACTAATAGTGCTGATGCATTCTTCTTTTTGAATTTGTACATCTACGAAAGCAAGGTCGAATTCCGCAGTTTTTAGTAATTTTAGCATCTCTTTTCCTGAAGAGGCATGTGTTATTTTACATTCCGGATCGATCTCCTTGATCAATGCTTCAAATGCATTTCTGAAGTGCTTACTTCCGTCTACGATTAATATGTGTTTTGAAATATTCATTGTTATATCTTTCACAAGCAAAATTATATTGTATATAAAGGCGCTACAAGAGCATAAAGCACCAAGGAAGGATTAGGTGAAAATACCTAAGTCAAAAATGTAAGTATCAGAGAAACAGTATTATAGCTAATCAAATCTTTGTGAATTAATTAACACTAGTCGTTAAATAGAGTGATTATAAATAATAAATAGCAGGAAATCAGGCTTTTAACCAGGGGGTTGTTTTAAGTGAAAATGCATAAAAAAGCAAATGGGGTGTTTTTACGGGTGTGGTTTGCGTAGTTTGCGCAATGTGGGCCTTAGGCCCTTTTCAAAAGGGCCTAAGGCCCAAGGTGATTTAAGCTTTCACCAACCCATGTTTAATGGCAAACATCACCAAATTAGGTGCATTTTTAGCTCCGGTTTTCTCGAAAAGGCGAGCACGATGTCCATCTATTGTTCGTTGGCTTAATCCAAGTTCACGAGAAATGTCAGCATTAGAGAATCCTTTACAGATCATTTCCAGAACTTCAACTTCGCGTTCGCTCAGTTTTATATCTGTAGCAGTTTTTGGCTTTTTATTGATTTGAGCTGCTCCTGCAAATTCCGAGGAGAAATAATTTTCATCATTCATCACCGTTTGAATGGCCTCTTCAAGCTCATCTTTAGTGGTTTTTTTCAATAAAAATCCTTCAGCTCCTGCTTCCATCATTTTATTGAAGTAGCCGATTTCTTCATGCATTGTAAGTGCGATCACTTTAATATCAGGATATTTAGAAAGAACTTTTTTTGTAGCCTCAATGCCATCCATTCCAGGCATATTTATATCCATCAATATTACATCTACATCCTGTTTTTTCAAAATGTCGAAGAGTTCTACCGCATTGGAAGCTTCAGCCACTACTTTAATGATACCGATCTCATTAAGAATAGTATGTAATCCTTTACGGAAAATAATATGATCATCAACGATTACCAGTTTGTAGATTTCCATGGTGATAAGTTTATATACAACAAAAATACATAACTAAGATGTGACCACAAAATGAAAGTCAATTCTTAAATTATATTAAAAATCCTAACAAACGTTAAATTTCGAAAGCGGCATTGTTTGTGTACCGTTCATTTGAGTATTAATTTTGTATTATGATCCCTCGACTACTGATTATACTATTCTTATTTTGTGGCACAATTGTTAATGCACAGGAAAACTCGATAATTTTCCGCGCGCGTTTGGTTAATGCTGTTTCCGGAGAAGCGGTTTCTTATGCCCATGTGATCATTGAGAATAAGAATCTAGGGATCTCTAGTACCTTTGAGGGTGATTTTAGTTTATTAGCCAGCTTAAACGATACGATAAAGATCACTGCTGTTGGTTATGAAGATACAACCATCGTTCTGGATGAATATTATGATCTCGATAATGTTCAACTTTTGGAAATGATACCAACAGTATATGAATTACCCGAAGTTGAGATCTCCCCGTATTTAACGTATGCCGAATTAAGAAGAGCCATCGTGAATTTCGAACTTAGTGATGATGATCTAACTTATATCAGAGTGAGAAATAACTTGCAGGGAATTCTGGATTTTAAAGAACCTACCGGAGAAGGTGGTCTACGGATCGGAGGTCCTGTTTCACTTCTGTATAGCGCTTTCAGTAAACATGCAAAAACGCAACGCAAGCTTCGTAAGATGAAAAAACAGGATAGCAAAGATGCTATTGTGTTAAGAAAATATAATCCTCAAGTCGTAGAAACTCTTACCGGTTTACAAGATGATGAAATGATCAAGAAATTCATGAAATGGTGTAGCTATACTCAAGAATACCTGATCGCTGTTGATGAGTTAGAATTGTACACAAGCGTGGTTGTTAAATACAAGGAATTCGCGCAAATTCACAGTTTGAATTAATCCCAGTTCAGTAATCTTCGTTCACCTTCTAATTCACTGATCTCTGTGATCTCCTGTGAAACCTCAATTACACCTTTATATTCACCATCATCATTCCGTACAGCAAAATATTGAATCAAAATAAACTCTCCATTCATACGGATCCAGAAATCTGCGTGATCTCTTTCCCCATTTTTGAAGGCAGCTACAATTTGCTCTACAACATGTACGCTTTCTTTCGGATGGCAGTTCTTAACATCACGGCCTATCACTGATATTGTTCTCGGGAAGATCCGCTTTTTAGGTGTTGAAAAATAGCATACTTTATCATGTTCGTCCACATAAGTAATATCAACAGGTAAATGGTTAAATATTAGCTTGATTTGATCTATGCTTATTGCTCCTGTGCCTAAGTTTATCATGTCTGTATCCGTTGTGATCTTCGTTGTAATAAGTGTTTCTTTTGGTTGATGATATGGAAAGCCAAGTTCAATGGCTTCATTTAGTTTTGCATCCAGAGCAGATTCTTCTACGCTCTCAAGTAGTATTGGATATAAGATCTTCTCTTCTCTGAACTTTATTGCATACATATTAAAGAAGAGGTCGCCTACATTACGATTGAAGGATTTTACCTCAATTCGATCTGTTTCTAAAGAATGAATTATTTGCTTCAGAAGCTTTCTGATATCGTCATGTATCGACCACATCACCTGCACACATCTGAAATCTTCCCAGAGATCCTCAAGGATCGGAAATAAAATATTCTCCTTGATTATATATTGCTTTTCAAATGCTAATAATGCTTTAAAAGCATTTAGTAACTCCTCTCTATTGTTCTTGTCGTTAGGATCTTTGTTAAAAGCTTTAAATAATGGTCTTATCGCTTTCAGCTTCTCATCCATTAGACTATTATTTGCCACAAAAGCAGCAATAAGTCCATCAGAATTAAATGACCTGGCCTTATAGGAGTTGATCGCTTTAAATAATTGATTCAATAGTTTGTTAATTCCGACCTTCAGGTCTTTCATTGGAATTTCAAGTTTTACCAGTTCATCTACGGCAGTGATCACATCTTTTGGTGTTGATTTTTGCAGTATATGATCATAGGCATCAATTAAATCCTTTCCTTTGCCTCCCTCGATCAGTCCCTGTGTGACTATTATTAATGTTGCAATTCTTTCTTTATTATGTTCTGAAAATTCTGACATTGCAATTATTTTAATCAACTAAAATTAAATAAAAGCCTGTCATAATAAAAGTGACAGGTTTTTTTATA
>PARP01000002.1 GCA_002711565.1 Bacteroidota bacterium | reverse complement strand
TTTATAAAATAAAGCATCGAACCATATAAAAGGATATACGCTGTCTAATGGTCGAGACTTCCATTCTTCTATCTCTGGCCATATTTTATCTGTTATTGCAGTTAATTGAGCTGGAGATAGCTCCATCCCATACATCTCCATGATATGAGAAGCAATATCTCTATAACTCATCCCTAAGGAATATAAACTAAGAATCTTGTTCTCAAGACTTGGACCTAAACTTCGTTGTCGTTTTGGAACTAATTCAGGTTTAAAACTACTGTCTCGATCACGTGGTGTCTCTAAATCAACATTCCCAAAACTTGTTTTTAGATTCTTTTTTCCATGTCCATTACGCCGGTTGGGACGACTTTGATTAATATGGGCATCTATTTCACCTTCTAAACTAGCTTCTAGTAAACGTTTGATTAATGGGGTCACTGCACAATCTGCGCCTTCTAATTGCTTCCCTTGTTTTAAGGATGCTAAGGCCTCGTTGAATAAATCCTCGAGCTCTTTTCTGGTTTCTTCTGAGTCTGTCATAATTATTCATAATTAATTTATAAAGTTAATCATGACACACTTTTTTGAACAGTCCCTGTTCAATTTCCTAATTTCCATCTATCATCTAACGTCTATTATCTAAAAATCTATCAGGATGACATCCGCCAAAAGGCGGAAGTCATCCTGAATCTGTATTTCGTATACATCAATCCGTAATTAGTATACATCCACCCTGACTTGCCACTGTACTTTTGCTTCATCATACTAACACAAACGAATAGTCTAATAAATTAAAGTACAATTGAAATGAAAAAAGTAGCATTAATCACAGGAGCAAGTACCGGAATCGGGAAAGAGTTTGCAAGAATTCACGCACAATAAGGTGGCGATATGATCATCGTTGCAAGAAGTGAAGACAAATTAAATCAGTTAAAAGCTGAACTTGAAAAAGAATATAAAGTAGAAGTTAAAGTCATTGCAAAGGACTTAACAAAGTTTGAATCTACTCAGGAGATCTATGATGAAGTAAAGGCTGAAGGTATTCAAGTGGAGTATCTTCTTAATAATGCAGGTTTTGGCGGACATGGATATTTCCATGAACGTACGATGGAAGAAGATATGGCGATGATCAATCTGAATATCATTGCATTAACATCTCTTACTAAGCTATTTCTCCCGGACTTTACGAAGCGAAATTCGGGTAAGATCCTAAACGTATCATCAACTGCCAGCTTTATGCCGGGCCCATTACAAGCAGTATATTTCGCAACTAAAGCATTCGTAACATTCTTAAGCAATGCAATTTCAGAAGAACTTTCAAATACAAATATTACGGTAACCAACTTAATGCCGGGTGCAACTGAAACTGAATTTGCTAAAGCCGCAGGTATGGATAAATCCAATTTGTTTGAGAATACATTTAGTGCATTAAGCGTAGCAAACGATGGCTATGAGGGAATGTTAAAAGGGAAAATGGATGTAGTATCAGGATTAACATTCAGTCAGAAACTCATGATAAGCGGGATTCCTTTTACACCTAAGAAGATGTTACTTAAGCAAGTACATAAAATGCAAAAGATCCAATAATATAATGAAGAAAAGATATATGGTTTTATCTATCATACTAATATTTGTTTTGGGTGCATGGAGTTTTGTTTGGTTCAGTCCACAGTTTGGAGCATCCNANAAAGAGAAGCAAACGATCAAAGTCTTTGCTTCTCAGAACTATCAGGATGGTGTATTTCATAATACACAGCAAACGATACAAATGACAGAATTCAAGTGGAGCAGTTTTATAGAGTTCTTTCGCAAGGGCGATAAAGTACCACAAGATATTATCCCGGTCGAAAAGTTGCCGAACCAGTATTTCAAAAAGCCGCATGAGGGAGCGAGTCGAGTTATCTGGTTTGGCCATTCGGCTGTTTTACTAGAGATTGAAGGCAAGCGGATCTTCTTTGATCCAATGCTTGGTGAAAAACCTTCACCACATCCATTGCTAGGATTTGAACGATTTAACACAGAATTAGCTGTTGAAATAAATGCCATCACACACCTGGATGCGATTGTACTTTCACACGATCATTATGATCACTTAGACTATCGAACTATTAAGCACTTGCAAGAACGAACAGAACTATTTTTTGTTCCGCCGGGTGTGGATGCGCATTTGATCAGTTGGGGAGTAGCTAAAGAGAAAATTCGTGTATTGGATTGGTGGGAATCGGAAAATCATTTAGGATTAGATTTCATTGCAACTCCTGCAAGGCACTTCTCAGGAAGAGGATTGAACGATCGAAATACAACACAATGGTGTTCATGGGTCGTTAAATCTGATAGAGAAAAGATCTTTTTCAGTGGTGATACTGGATATGGAGATCATTTTAAAAAGATCGGTGAGAAATACGGACCCTTTGACCTTTGCCTACTCGAATGCGGACAATACAATTCACAATGGGCCCATATACACATGATGCCTGAAGAAACTGTTCAAGCAAACAAAGATCTGCAAGGCAAACGATTTATTCCAATTCATTGGGGTTCATTTAAGTTGGCCTTGCATCATTGGAAAGATCCGATCAAAAGATCTATTACAGCAGCAGAGAAACTTAATCAGGAAATCATTACACCTAAGATCGGTGAAGTAGTTTCACTAAACTCCCAATTCTATCATAATAATTATTGGTGGAAATCCTTGAATTAATAGCAAGTTCTATTGAACATCAATCGAAAACCTATTCAACACAAATTGAATAAACATTAACTTTATACTATGAATGAGATCATAAGAATAGATACAATTTCAGAATTACTAGGTCATATGTGCAATGAGAAACCAAAGCATCCACTTATCGCTATCGTTGACTTTTCTGAGATGGAATTCGAGAAATACGAAGAAGAGATCAGATTTACAACGGGCTTTTATTCTGTTATGTTCAAGAATCAATGTCCGGGAGGCATGAAATATGGTAGAAAGGCTTATGATTTTCAGGAAGGAAGTCTGTTCTTTATGGCTCCTGAACAAGTTATTACTGTAGGTGGTGTTGAAGAAGATGAGACTGATGAAGATGTAAGAGGTTGGGGCTTATTCTTCCATCCCGATTTCATTAGGAGATCTAATCTTTCTAAACAAATGAAAGACTACAGTTTCTTTTCTTATGAGGCTGATGAGGCATTACATTTATCGGATCTGGAGAAAAAGAATCTCCATNATTGCATCGAAAAGATCCAAAACGAATTGAATCAACACATTGATAATCATACTCAAACTCTGATCATTTCAAACATTGAGTTACTCTTGAATTATTGTACAAGGTATTATCAAAGACAATTCATTACCAGGGTAAATCAAAACAAAGATGTGATTGCTAGGTTCAATGATTTCTTAAAAGAATACTTTGATTCTGACCAACCAAGATTAACAGGTTTACCAAGCGTTAAGCTTTGTGCCGAGAAGATGAATTTCTCTCCTAACTATCTTAGTGATCTGTTGAAAAAGGAGACTGGAAAAAACACTCAGGAACACATTCATTCCCATATCATAGAATTAGCAAAAACACAATTATTGATCACCAATAATTCCGTTAGTGAAATAGCCTATGATCTGGGATTTGAATATCCGCAGTACTTCAGTAAAATGTTTAAAAATAAAGTGGGTAAAAGTCCGGCTGAATACAGATTGGCCAATTAGTCATTCAACAACCACTGCATAGCTTCTTCTCTTGTTTCGAACAACTGTATGAAGTTTATTCCATTCTGGTGCATGGTTTGCTCGGTAAAACGATACCTCTCAAAATGAGCTTTATTTAATTCAACCCATGCGATCTTATATGTGTCATTTAATCCAACCTCACGAACAATGTTTGTATGTTCAAACGAATCGTTTATACTAATTGGTTCATCCGATATAGATACACCCAATATCTTAAAGATCTGCTCTCTTTCTCCTACGTTCTTAATTTCAGACCACTTATCAACGGCATGCTGATAATCTTTCTTTCCATAAGACTCCACCTCTATAAACTCCTTATTTACAGTGATATCTATCTGTCCCATTTTTCAAAGGATTTAATATAAAACATGCGTATAATTTACGCAAAAAAATATTCTTAGTTCACAATTTGCAAACGCAATTTACAAAATTCGCTTTGCAAAAAACATGATATAAAGCAGTTTTTAGATAAATATAAATATTCCATCTACCCAGCTGAATACCAGCCATTCATACACAGAAAGTAAAATTCTGGAAACACTAAATAAAAGCTAAGACTTACATTCTAAATAGAGCAACCTAGCATAATTATCGACTTTATATAGATATTTCAATAAGTATTTGTTATAATTTTACATTGAATTTGCGATTCGCTGACTATTATAACCTAAAATACACCTTATGAAATTCCGACTTTTACTTACGCTTTTGCTGCTTAGCTCAATCTTGCAAGCACAAACTTATTATTATCCTGAACGTGGAGAAATATGGAAAACGAAATCTGCTTATGATGCAGGATTCAATGAACAAAAACTAACAAAAGCAGTAGATTTTGCCTTAGAAAATGAATATTCCGGCTCAAAGGATCTACGAATTGCAATTCTAAAGGGATTTGCACATGAACCTTATCATAAGATTCTTGGGAAAACCAAGAAAAGAGGTGGCCCGGCAGGCATGATCCTAAAAAATGGATATATCATTGCTCAATGGGGCGATATCAAAAGAGTAGATATGACATTCAGTGTCACAAAATCATATCTTTCTACTATTGCAGGTCTGGCATACGATAAAGGACTAATCAGAAGTGTTAACGACAAAGTTGAAGACTATGTTTGGGATAGAACTTTCGAAGGTCCACATAATTCTCAAATTGAATGGCAACATTTGTTAAATCAATCTTCTGATTGGTATGGCCAACTTTGGGGTGGGTACGACTGGGCGGATCGTCCTCCAAAAGAAGGAACTATAGATGATTGGAAATTCAGAAAACTGCACCAAGCAGGTACTAAATATGAATATAATGATGTAAGGGTCAATCTTCTGGCATACAGCTTACTTCAGGTCTGGAGAAAGCCACTTCCCGTAATTCTTAAAAAACATATTATGGATCCGATAGGTGCATCCACAACCTGGAGATGGTTCGGATATGAAAATTCATTTACCCTTGTTGATGGTATTCAAATGCAATCGGTAAGTGGTGGCGGACACTCCGGTGGTGGGATCTTTATCAGTGCAGAGGATCATGCTCGTTTTGGATTACTTTTCTTAAGTGAAGGAAACTGGGATGGAAAGCAATTGATCAGCAAAGAATGGATCGAAATGGCAACAACTCCATCTCAAGCTTATCCGGATTATGCATATATGTGGTGGTTGAATGAAACTGATGGAAGGATGAGTAATCTTTCAAGAGAAGGCTTTTATGCTGCCGGATTTGGTGGTAATTATATTATTATTGAACCTGAACTGGACCTAGTTATCGTTACACGTTGGCTGGAACCATCAAAGGCGAACGAATTTTTAAAACTTGTAAAAAAAGCAATTAAATAAATAAAAGTATGGACGTTGAGATCTTATCCAGAATACAATTCGGATTAACAATTGCCTTTCACTATATCTATCCTCCATTAAGTATTGGACTAGGATTATTATTGGTGATCTTCGAAGGATTGTATCTGAAGACAAAGAACAAAGAATATGAAAGATTAACCAGATTCTGGATTAAGATCTTTGCTCTAACTTTTGGTATCGGTGTGGCAACCGGTATCGTTATGGAATTTGAATTTGGAACCAATTGGGCGACATTCTCAAGATATGTTGGTGACGTATTTGGCAGTGCTCTGGCCGCTGAAGGCTTGTTTGCATTTGCGCTTGAAAGTGGTTTTCTTGGTATTCTATTATTTGGATGGAACAGGGTAAAACCCACCATGCACTTTATTTCTACAATTGGTGTTTTCTTTGGCTCAATGTTCTCAGCGATCTGGATCGTAGTTGCAAATTCATGGATGCAAACCCCGGATGGATATCATATTGTTGGTGAAGGGATGCAAGCCAGAGCTGAGATCACCGATTTCTGGGCCATGGTTTTCAATCCATCAAGTGTTGATAGAATTTTACATGTTTGGCTTGGAGCTTTCCTTGCAGGTGCATTCTTAGTAATGAGTGTTCATGCTTATTATATAGTAAAAAATAAACATGTTGAGATCTCAAAGATCGGTTTTAAATATGCATTGATAGTTGCAGTTGCAGTTTCTTTATTACAATTGTATACAGGACATAGATCTGCAGAAATCGTTGCACATCATCAACCTGCAAAGCTTGCTGCACTTGAAGGTCACTATGATGAGTCAGCTCCAGGGGATCTGTATTTATTCGGATGGGTAAATCAAAAAACACAAAAAGTTTATGGAGTATCGATCCCAGGAGGCTTAAGCTTCTTGATCCATTATGATTTTAACACACCTGTTAAAGGACTGAATGCATTTCCTGAAGATGAACGACCAACGGCTGTTAATGCTGTTTTACAGTTTTACCATTTAATGGTAGCGATTGGTCTGTTATTGATCGCATTAACTCTGTATGCCGGATTTTTATGGTATCGAAAGAAACTATGGGACAAGAAATGGCTGCTATGGATCTTTGTATTTGCTGTTTTCCTGCCCCAGTTGGCTAATCAGTTCGGATGGTTTGCTGCAGAGATGGGACGTCAACCATGGGTTGTTTATGGTTTATTAAAGACTTCAGATGCTTTATCAGCAGTTGTTACCGCAAATCAGGTATTATTCTCTCTGATCATGTTCAGTTTGATTTATACCCTTTTATTCTTCTTGTTTATTTATTTATTGAATAAGAAGATCAAAGCCGGACCTTATAGCTACGATACGATAGAACACCGACCGACCCAACAAGATATTAGTAAGATAGTTTCAAATAAAGAATAAATATTATGGCAACATTTTTAGGAATTGATTACCCTACCTGGTGGTTTTTAGTTGTAGGTGCTGTTTTCTCAGGATATGCGATCCTTGATGGTTTTGACTTGGGAGCAGGAGCTTTACATTTATTCTTTAAGAAAGATGAAAGCAGAAGAATTGCATTAAATGCGGTAGGACCGGTTTGGGATGGAAATGAAGTTTGGCTGATCATTGGAGGTGGTACACTATTCGCTGGCTTCCCTATTCTTTATGCAACGCTTTTCTCTGCAATGTATATTCCGTTCATGCTATTCTTATTAGCGATCATTTTTAGAGCGGTATCTATAGAATTTCGATCTAAAGAACCCATGAAATGGTGGAGGAATACCTGGGATATAGGATATAGTGTTTCAAGCATTTTGATCGCATTTTTATTAGGTGTTGTACTTGGGAATGTTCTACAAGGCATGCCAATTGATTCCAATTTTGAATTTGAAGGCAGTTGGTTAATGTTCCTGAATCCTTATGCATTATTAGTTGGGATTACAACAGTATTGCTAATGACTGTTCATGGAGCGATTTATCTATGCCTAAAAACAGAAGGTAAACTATTCGAAAAAGTTGAGAAGCTATTATTAAGAGCAATCATCGGATTTGTGGTTTTCTTTATTCTAGTAAGTATATATTCTTTAGCATATATCCCACACCTTTCTGATGATTTCAGAAGCAACATCTGGTTGTATGCTGTACCGGTAATAGCAATTTTAAGTATTGCCAACATTCCAAGGCTTGCCACAAAAAGGCGATTCAAAATGGCCTTTGTATTCTCAGCATTAACATTCAGTGTGCTTTTAGTATTAGTTGCAATAGAACTTTATCCGGCATTATTATTATCAACTAGCGATCCTGCAAACACATTAACAGTATATAATGCCGTAGCTTCAGACAAATCTTTAGGAATAATGTTGTTGTTTGTTGCAATTGGTGTTCCTCTGGTACTTTCATATACTATTATCATCTATAAAACTTTCTGGGGAAAGGTTAAAATGGATGAAACCTCATACTAAGAAAAGCTTATTTAGAACCATTCCAGTAATTAAAGTACTGAAATTCAAGATTATTCAGCTGCCTATTTAGGTAAAACGAATACTTGTTCTAAGCTACTACATATCAACAATTTAGAGCGCTTTATCCGAAAAAATGTTGTTACATTTGCATTGTTATGGGTAACAACTATAAGCATATACTAAAGAAGATCTTCACTTATTTAATGATCACCATCATAGGAATGATGATCGCAAATAAGGCCATCTTTATGCATACGCACCCATCATCAAATGGTGACGTTGTTTATCATGCACATCCATTCAGTCAAAGTTCAGAAACTGATCCGGTAAAAAGTCATAGTCACGGAGAAGGGGATCTTACTGTATTAGGTAATGTTGATATCCTTTTCATAATCATTTTCAGTGCGCTTGCATGTGTGATCACATTAGGTCATACAATTGTTTTTGAATTGAAATCTCAAAGGCTCGCTGTAAGCCTTATCCGAATCGATCGAGACAGAGCCCCTCCTATGTAAGAATAAATCAGTCAATTAAGATTATTTATTCTGATATCATTTTTGATATCCAATTACATATTTTCAATTTATACATAATGAAACGATTAAGTATTGTTTTAGCAGTATTGATCATGGTTAGTCAATACTCTTATGCTGAAACTAGCAAGAAGAAAAGAACAGATGCCAATGTTACTGGACATGTGGTTAGTAATGGTGAACACATCCCATTTGCAACAATTCAAATTAAAGGAACAACTATTGGAACAACAACAGATGAAACGGGACATTATAACTTAGTGAACCTACCTGTTGGTGAATACATATTTATAGCACAATCATTAGGTTATAAACCTCTGGAAATAACCGTAAAGTTGGAATCAAAGAAAACGAAAGAAGTCCATTTTAACCTAATTGAAGATGTTTTAGGTCTGGAAGAAGTTGTGGTGACAGGAAATAGATCTGAGACCAATCGTAAAGAATCTTCAACTATTGTTAATACAATTAATTCAAAGATCTTTGCCAGAACACAATCGGTTACATTGAGTGAAGGTTTAAACTTCAGTCCCGGATTACGTATGGAAAATAATTGTCAGAATTGTGGGTTCACTCAAGTTCGAATGAATGGTATGGAAGGTCCGTATTCACAGATCCTGATCAATAGTCGTCCTATTTTTAGCGGTTTGGCAGGGGTTTACGGATTGGAATTAATTCCTTCAAATATGATCGAAAAGGTAGAGGTTATCCGAGGTGGTGGCTCAGCTTTATATGGTAGCAATGCAATTGCAGGTACGATCAATTTAATTCTTAAAGACCCAATAAATGATTCTTATGAGTTTGGGATAAATACAGGCTTGATTGGGGTCGGACAAAATGGTTCTGGTGGAGTTGCTGAAGATTATACAGTTAACTTTAATGCTTCGGTAGTATCTTCAGATTATAAAACCGGAATGGCTGTATATGGGTTCTATAGAGATCGTGAGCCATTTGATGCCAATGATGATACATTCTCTGAAATCTCAAGCCTTAAGAACACTACTGTAGGAACGCGTGTATTCCACAGATTTAACGCAAAAAGTAAGATCGCGTTAGATTTTTTCAATATAAAAGAAGATCGACGAGGCGGCGACAAGCATGAATCTTTAAATCATGAAGCAAATATTTCAGAAGCGGTAGAACATGACATTACTACGGGGGCAATCTCTTATGATCAGTTTATAAATAGTACAAGCAAACTAAATATTTTCGCTTCAGGTCAGCGAGTTCACAGAGACTCATACTATGGTGCAAATCAATCATTAAAAGATTATGGATTTACTAAAGACTTTTCGTATACGGTAGGTGCACAGTATAATGCTACGCTCGGAAATTCCAAAATTGTTGCAGGAATCGAAAATATCGGACAAAATTTAACCGATACAAAATTGGGTTATCCTGATTTTGAAAACATTGTAAATGGAATTGTACCTCATACTGAAGATGTAATGGTGGCGGATCAAAGAATGAACACGTTTGGAATGTTTGTACAATATGAACATCAATGGGATAAGTTCAATATGTCTGTTGGAGCAAGGTTTGACAAATACAATGTTGAAGATATTGCCCGCCCTGAACATGGCAAAAAAACTGGTAATGTTTTTAGTCCACGCATTACTCTAAAGTACGACCTTAGTGATCATCTTCAGTTCAGAACCAGTTATTCTCAAGGATATCGCGCACCTCAAATCTTTGATGAAGACTTACATATCGAAACTTCCGGATCCCGAAAGGTATTACATGAAAATGATCCGAATTTAAAACAAGAAACCAGTCATTCATATATGGCTTCCATGGACTTTAATGATAAGATCGGGAATACCTATGTCGGATTATTAATTGAAGGCTTCTATACTAAGCTGGTTGATCCTTTTGCTCCTGAATATAGTGATCCAGACGCTAATGGAACAGTAATCTATACTCGTGTAAATGCTGAAGGTAAAGCGATCGTAAAGGGGGTGAATCTAGAGTTAAACATTGTTCCATCTGAGCAAATATCATTTGTTGGTGGATATACCATTCAAAGTAGTAAATACGATGAACCTCAAGAATTCAACGAACAAAGCTTCTTAAGAACTCCTAATAATTATGGGTATTTCACATTGAGTTACGAACCGATTAAGAAATTTGTGATCTCCTCAACTGCTAACTATACAGGAAGTATGCTTGTTCCATATTTTGGATTAAGTTTAGCTGATCCTGAAGTTGGTGAGTTAAGAAGCTCTAAGAAATTTTTCGATTTTGGTTTAAAACTTCAATATAGTATTAAACTAAATGGTGCCAGCTTACAGTTTTATACAGGAGTTAAGAACATATTCAACTCATATCAAAATGATTTTGATCATGGAATTGACAGAGACCCTGGATACATTTATGGTCCTTTACAACCAAGAACGATTAATTTCGGGATCAAAGTAGGAAATATGCTTTAAGATGAACTAAGAGCCATATAAAAAGCCTCGTAAGAAATTGCGGGGCTTTTTTTATGCCAACATCCTGACTTTCATTAGCCTTTCAAATTTCGTATATTTGATATAGGTGGACTTTTCATTATAAATCTTGGACTGAAACCATACCTTTAAAATCCAAAGGCGTATTGCACATAATTATTGCTAATGAGTAAGAATAAAGAACAACAGCATCAATCATTTGACTTAAATCTTTTTCAGTTTCTTGCAGATAATATCTCGGACGAGATCTGGGTTATTGATGCTGAAAGCATGAAGTTTACTTATATAAGTCCTGGCTTAATAAAAAAAAGAGGATTTACATTAGAAGAGATTGTTTCTAAAAAAGCCTTTGATTCGATATGCCCTGAATATGTTGATGTCGTTAGTGATCAAATTAAAAAAAGAATTGAATCCTTTGATGAAAACAAAACTGATGAGCCTTCTATTTTTGAATTTGAACAACCTTGCAAAGATGGAAGTACTATTTGGGTAGAAACGGTATCGCGATTAAGAAAAAATCCTGAAACCAGGAAATTGGAAATATTCGGAACCACAAGAGATATTTCAGACAGAAAAAAAATTGAAAATGATCTTCATAAAAGTGAGATCAAATACCGATCGATCCTTGAAGCTCAACCAGACCTGATGTTCGTTCTTGATTCTAGAGGGAATCATATAGATTTCTATGCACAGAAATCAAATGAATTATTTGCAAAAACAAATGACATAATTGGCAAAAACGTTCTAGATCTACTTCCTAATGAAGAAGCTAACTTATATACAGAAAAGATCAATGAGTGTTTAAAAACCAAAACACTTCAATCCTTTAATTATCAGCTAGAATTCGAACATGGAAGTAGAATCTTCAATTGTAGGATGGTTTGTAGTGATGACGATCAGGTCTTAGCTATTGTAAGCAATATAACCGATGAACAGAAAAACTTAAATGAGTTAAAATTAATATCCGATGCTATAGAAAACTCTATAAATGGTTTTGATATTGTTGATGAGAACCTAAAGTTCCGCTATGTAAACAAAGCCTATGTGAAGATGTGGGGTTATGATTCTGCTGAAGAGATCATTGGGTCTACTCCCATTGATCATTGTGAAGATCCTGGCACACCGGAATTCATCATTAATTCATTAAAAGAGAATGGTGAATGCAGAGTAGAGTTTAAGGCAAAACGTAAAGATGGAAGTTTGTTTGATGTGCTGATGTATGCCAGATTGGATTTTGACGAGTTTGGAAAAGAGATCTATCCAACTACATCAATTGATATCAGCGAACAAAAGAAGACATTAAAACTTCTTCAGGACAACGAAAAACAGTTGTCGACCATATATAACTCTTCCAATGAGTTTATGACTCTCCTTAAAGTAGAAAATAGGAAATTCATTATTGAGTCATGTAATAACGCATATATTGAAGGATGTCAATACTTCGGAATAGACATTACAAAAAAAGACTTAATTGGTCATAATCTTGAGGATTTCTTAAGAGATAAGGCTAAGATGCCTGAACAACAAATAAAAGAAACATTTAAAAGGTATCGAGAAGTCGTAAAATCAAAAAAGATCCTAATATTCGACGAAAACGTTATTATAAATGAACAGCGTTTGTCTACAGAAACAGTATTAAGTCCCATACTTAATGAAAAAGGTGAGTGTGTTAATATTCTCTATGCTTCAAGAAANATAACTGAAAGGGAAAAAGCAAAAGATGAGTTAGCCTATCGCGAGGAATCCATACGAAGGATTATTTCCCAGNCATCCGGAAAGACAGGTAAAGACTTCTTTGATGCCATGGCATTGGTAATGGAAGATGTTACAAAAGCAACATTCTCATTTATTGGTGAAATCCAACCCAATAACAGCGTAAAAACAATTTCAGTTGCACACCAGAATTCGATCATGGACAATATTGTTTATGATCTTAAGGGAACTCCTTGTGAAAATGTTGTTGAACATTCAGCCTGTGTATATCCAGGAAAAGTTCAGGAATTATTTCCTGAAGATTATCTACTTGTAGAAATGGGTATCAATGCGTATGCCGGAGCTCCAATACGCGATCAAAAGGGAAATGCAATCGGAATTATCGTATCCCTATATAGCGAACCTTTTAAAGATTCTCATATCACAGAAACCATTTTCGATATCTTCTCAGTAAGAATAGGGGTTGAAATGGAACGCTCCATCATTGAGCAAGCATTGGTTGAAAGTGAGACCAGGTATAAAATGCTTTCAAATCTAAGTAAGGAAGGTATCGTTATTCATCAGAATGGGAAACTCATAAATCTCAATAAAGCATTTTGCGAACTCTTTGGCTATGAAGAACATGAATTAAAAGCTCATGAAAATTTATTACCAATCCTTCTCACACCGGCCTCTCAGAAACTGGCACAGACTAAGATCAAAGACCAGTTTGAAGGAGTTTATATTGTTGAAGGGATTTGTAAAGATGGGAAACATATCTTTATCGAAACCGATGGTAAAAATCTAGTATATAATGGTCTTGATGTCCGTGTTGCTACATTCAGAGATATCACGGCAAGACTTCAGGCTGAGGAACAAGCCTTTAAACTTTCAAAAGCAGTTGAACAAAGTCCGGAGTCAATTATCATTACTGATAAGGAAGGTAAAATTGAATATGTAAATCCTAGATTTGAGAAACTTACTGGCTATACTTTTAATGAAGTAGTTGGTAAAACCACAGATATGTTACAATCAGGAGAGCATTCTGATGATTTCTACCAAACCATGTGGAAAACCATTGAATCCGGAAAGATCTGGCAGGGAGAATTTCATAATAAAAAGAAAAATGGAGAACTCTATTGGGAAAATGCCAGCATCTCTGCTTTGATGAATGATCAGGGTGAGATCACCCATTATGTTGCTGTAAAAGAAGACATAACAGAGAAGAAACAAATTCTTTTCGACCTCCAAATAGCAAAAGAAAAAGCTGAAGAATCCGATCGATTGAAATCCGCATTTTTGGCATCTATGAGTCATGAGATCAGAACGCCATTGAATACCATCATCGGTTTCTCAAATATTATTGCTGATAGCAATGAAGATCCTGAGCTGAATAAATTTTCAGATCTGATCAATAAACAAAATGATATTCTTCTGCAATTAGTGGATGATATTATTGAGTTTGCCAGGGTTGAGTCTGGAAGTATTGATCTGAATGAACATCAATTCTGCCTAGGAACACTGATCAATAATGTTTACTTGAAGTTCAAGAATAAATGTCCACAGACCGTTAAACTCGAGACTGAAATTGTGCATCCGGAATTTTATATTACATCCGACGAACATCGAATTCAGCAAATATTTTCCAATCTTCTATCGAATGCTATAAAATTCACGCCTCAAGGAAGCATTCGTTTTGGGTTTAAATTCAATGAGAATAATGAAGTAATTTGCTTCGTTAAGGATACCGGAGTTGGGATTCCAAAAGATCAGCAGGAAAATATATTTAGAAGATTCACAAAACTTGATACCTTTACCCAAGGAACCGGATTAGGGCTAGCGATCATTCACCATTTAGTTAGCCTGATGGATGGAGAGGTTTGGCTGAAATCCGAACCCGGAAAGGGCTCCGATTTTTACTTTAGAGTGCCATTTAAATTAAAAAACATACCGCCTATGCCTACTGAAAGAGATGAGAAAATTGACAAGCCATCGAATAAGCAGAATGTAGTGCTTATAGTGGAAGATGATGAGAGTAACTACCNTTATCTAAAAGAATTAATGAATGCGATAAATGCTGAATCTGTACATGTAATTGATGGTGAAGGGGCTATTGAAGCATGTAAAGAGAAAGATTTTGATTTAATCTTGATGGATTTAAAGCTTCCTGGTCTGGATGGTTATCAGGCAAGTACTGAGATCAAAAAATTGAACCCTAAAATCCCGATCATAGCTCAAACAGCTTACGCGCTTGCCGGTGATGATCTTAAAGCTAAAAAAGCTGGTTGTGATGAATACATCTCCAAGCCTATTCAAAAGAATAAACTCTTCGATCTGATCAAAAAATACATTTAAAAAAAGCCGTCCCACGAATCGTGGGACGGCTTTATAAATATCTTGTATTTACCTATAAAACAAAGCGATATGAGAACTTAAGTAGGAATACATTATGAGGTGTAACATCAAACAATGCTTCAAGATCATTCCCAAAATTAAAGTCACCTGTGCTTCCATATCCTGTTCTACCTTGCGACCAAACTAAATATAGAGCTGCACCTCGAGCATATTCCCATCTTACAACCAGATTTGAATTAAACTGGAAGAAGTTGAAATTCGGATTACCCATCGTGAAATCATCTGTTCCATCCGTATCATAATCAACCGTATAATTATCGTCTACAGAATTATAAGTTATCTGATCTCCTTCAAGCAGATCGAATCTATCTGTGTATTCTGAAGCTACACCATTAGTAATACGTTTAAATCGATCGTATTTACCCGCATAAATAAATGGAGAACCATAATACTGTACGGTTAGGTATGAACTCAAGCTAAAGTCAGCTCTTAATGAAAATCCAAACTGCTTACTCTTGATCTGAGCAACCATATACTGACTTTCCCCGTTTGCATCAAATGTTCCTACATATTGCATTTCTGCTCTGCGAATATGATAATTCGGATTCAAGCTTAACGACAATGCATCAGTTGCTCTGTATCTGAATGTCATATTATAGTTTTGAACTCTTGAGTTTCCGCTAAGTCCCATATGTTGGAATGAGTTCAGGAACACTTGCCATTTCTTTCTTCGGTCTGTTCTGAAGTGCATCCAAATATTATGGGCACCCGGACTTACTAATGCAGGACCACCTCTTAGTTCAAAGCGATTATGATAATTTCCTTCCCAATTATATCCGAGCCCAAATCCATAGAAATTCTTAAACTCACCATTGAAATTCAGCTCGAAACCTTTGTATAAGTTTGTACCGGCATAATCCCAGCCAGTCCAGATGGAAGAATTAATATTTAGTCGGTTGAAAATAAAGAAAGGATCCCACCATTCATATCCTGCCCATTGGATGAACATGATCTCATCTACATTTCGCGTATATCCCATATCATTCACATGTAATCCGGGAGATCTCAAATTCAACATGGACCCATAAGTAAAATGTCCACTCACTTTTCCGAAACGAATTCCACCTCCAAATCCATTAAGGTTAGTAAGACTTGTATCCACATTTACGTGGGTTACATCAGGTCTTTGATATAATCTTGAGTTCGATTGTTGAAGGTTTGTGATCGCTTCAGCACTTCCAGAAACATTTGTGACATAAAGTTTAGCTGCGATCTCATATTTTCTATCCTTCATATAATGATTGAAATCTAGTCCTCCCGTATATGATGATGTAGGAAGAAATGCCAACTCACTTGTATTAATATCGCGATTAGTTGCGGTAAACATTCCACCAACAGTTGTATTTCCTTCATTGAAATCCTGTTGAACTCGAGTCAGGAAGTAATTCGTTAATGGTTCTACCGTTTCTTTACGATCTCCGCTTGGAGAACTGATCTGAGCTTTTGTTTCAGGTGTAACGCTTTCCATAATACCTATAGACAATCCATTACGTGTCTTTCCTGATAATTTGAATGCAGCCAGAATATTTGTTTGCTGTGGCACATCTGCATATTCTCCGGAAGCTAGACTAGGATAACCATGTGGTCTTCTACCAATACGTCTTGAATAGAAAAGCCCATCATTTCTGGTTGGACCCCCACCTACAGAAGTAGCATATTCTACAATGCCTTTACCTTCCACGAAGAATGGTCTCTGCTCTCTAAAGAATGTTTCAAAAGCACTTAAATTCACTTCTGACGGATCAGCTTCTACTTGTCCGAAATCAGGATTGATCGTAAAGTTCAAAGTAAAATCATTTGATACACTTACCTTACCATCAAGACCCATGGATAAGCTTTCTGTAGCTCCATCTCTGAAAGGGTTACCTTCTTCAGCTTCAAAGTTCTCAGCCTTTGTAACAATGTATGGGATCAACTCAATTTCGAGTTTTGGCTTAACATCATAGATCCCATTTATCTCACCCCATTGACTAACCCAGCCATTTACTTCTTTAGGAACATAGATCCAGTGATCTCTTTCCTGCTTACGGAAGATATATCGGGTGATTTGGAATCCCCAGTGTTGTTCATGCTGTTCCGAGAATCTGATCTGTGATAAAGGGATCTTGAATTCTGCCAACCATCCTTCTTTATCAATGGTGGTTTTGGTATAATAAACAGCATTCCAGCTAAAATCACGACGATCATCATTTGTTGTAACAAGGTCTCTTTGAACACCTGCTGCACTTACTCCAAAGTTGAATGCAGTTAGGTTATCATTATAACTATCGATCCCGATCGAGATCCAATCACCTTCATTCTGATCTCGCCTGGTCAGTCTTCTCTCGATCAACTCAGGTTGATCATCATAAGCCCTTACCAGAATGTATAAGTTATTATCATCATACAAGATCTTGAATGCGGTTTGTTGAGATGGAGCTTCACCTGAATAAGGTGCTGTCTGGACGAAATCTGATCCCCATTCAACAGATTTCCATGCTTCTTCATCACCGATACCATCTATTCGAATGGTTTGATCCGTTCTTTGAGGCTGATATTGCGTAGATTTACTATTTCTAGAAAATGCACTTTGAGTGCATAGGATCATCAATGCAGCGAACCCGAGTTTTGCTAGTTTTCCTGTAAAATTCATCTAATTCTTCTAATTTTCCGTTACTAAAGATTTGCGAGCATTCTCGACAAGACCTCCCACTGGTCTATATATCTTGAATGCAAATTTCGCGTTAATTCAGTTCCAATTTTAGTTCCCTTTTGAGTTCTATACGAGTGGGGCATTTGCTCCACTCAATCGACTTTATTTCTAGATTTACACTGGCTAAAGACGACAGTTTTATCTACATGTTTCAATTATCTAGGCAGTGTATGGTAAATTTTTCCAACGATTCTCCAACCTTCTTCAAACTTATAAAGGCTTAAATAATCGATATACGTTGCTTTACCTCCTTTAATTAACTTGATCTTTGCAACTGCAGCTACTCCCGTTATATCGATATTCAGAAATTCAACAGTTGTGATTTGATCTTTAGCTAATCCATTTGGATTCTCTGCTTTTCTTCTTTTTACACTTTCGATCCAGGTTTTAATTGGCAGCTCTCTGATCTCATTATTCCTTAGAATAGGAAGGCTGAATCGAGGGTGAAAGCCTTTTTCGATCTCAGCAATGTCGCCTAAATTCTGGATCCCATCAACATATGCGATCTGGATAACTTCTTTGATCTCCGCTTTATCGGATTTCATTTCATCTTGAGTTTGCATAACTGATGTAAGTACAGTTATCACGAGGAGTAATAAGGTTTTCATTTTCTTTGGTTCTGGTTTCTATTTGATTTTATTCGGATTTCTTTCTGAACATTAATGGAATGTTTTCATCTGTTGGAGCTCCAATTTCAACCAATTCCCAGTCCTTATCGTACTTATCGATAACATGCTTTAAAACCTGGACTTTGTCTTTTGGAGGTACATCATTTCCTTCCCAGTCTAATAATTCAACACGGTATTGTAATGTTTTTTTTCTACCGTTGATCCTCACATCAATTTCAACATTTTGTTCAAAATCAACATCAGGTATTAAGATTACAACTTCTTTCATAACTCTTTATTTTTAATTAACACTTATTCTGCCCTTAATGCA
>PARP01000001.1 GCA_002711565.1 Bacteroidota bacterium | reverse complement strand
TACATCAACATTTTTATATTTAGCAGTAGAAATAGCGTTATTGATCCAATAAGCAAAAATAGAAGTCGCAATCATTAAAATACGCATCACGAAAATCCAAACTAATAAATCAATTTGAAGTAATTCCTTAGCAGATGCAGTACCTGTAATAGCTAATAAGATAAAAGCGATCAATGCAACTCCAGTTACACCATAAGTTTCAAATCCATCTGCAGTTGGTCCAACTGAATCACCTGCATTATCACCAGTACAATCAGCAATAACACCAGGGTTACGTGGGTCATCTTCCCCAATTTTGAAAACAACTTTCATAAGGTCAGATCCAACATCAGCGATCTTAGTGAAGATACCACCTGCGATTCTTAACGCAGATGCACCTAAAGATTCACCAATAGCAAATCCAATGAAACAAGCACCAGCTAAATGCTCAGGCATAAACATTAAAATAACAAGCATTAGTATTAATTCAACACAAATCAATACAACACCAATACTCATACCTGCTTTAAGAGGAATATTCAATAACTCTAATGGTTTTCTCTTTAAAGATGCGAATGCCATACGTGCATTTGCTAATGTATTCATACGAATACCAAAGGCAGCAACAGCATAAGAACCAAGAATACCAATGATTGTCCAAGCTAAGATTAATAATACACCGCCAACACCAAATAATGTTTCGCCATGATGGTCTTTAGCAAGGAATCCAAAGTAACCTGCAACTGCGGCACCAATAAAAATGAAAAGAATCGCTAAGAATTTTCCTTGTTGCTTTAAGTATGCAGAACAAGTAGAGTAAATTACATCAGCAATTTCCAACATAGAAGCATGGGCTCTAAGTTTCTTAACTTTCATAAATTGGTACAGCCCGAAGAGCATACCTAAAATTGTAATAATAAATCCATAATACAAGATTTGAGTTTGTTCCAGTCCCCCAAATCCTTCAGGAAGTTTTAAGTCCGCTTCACTTGCAAATGTGATTGCGGGTAACAATAATAACGTTAAAAACGTGAAGAATTTTTTCATGTGATTAATTTAGTTTGGTTTAATGGAGGACTAAAATAGCAAAGTTTTCTTTATAACTCTATTTAAATTAATTAACAATGTTGAGCGGAAATGTTGGTATCTTATGATTTGGATGGATCTATGATAATGTTATCCTTTCAATTGGATTGGAATCTTACATATTTAAGGCTTCTAATTCGTAAAATAGTAGTACATTTATGCAGCGAATTTTGCTCGCTAAACTGAATTTGCCTAAATTTAACAGATGAAGAGATTACGACTGGAAATTATTGGAATGTCTTACAGCCAATCACAGAGTGGGGCATATGCATTAATTTTGGGTGAAGTAGGAGGAAAGAGACGTTTGCCAATCATTATTGGAGGTTTTGAAGCTCAGTCGATTGCGATCGAATTAGAGAAAATGAAACCTTCACGTCCACTCACACACGATTTATTCAAGAGTTTTGCCGAAAACTATAAGATCAATATCCGTGAAGTCGTGATCGATAAATTTCACGAAGGAATTTTCTTTGTCAAATTAATATGTGAACATGATGGTGAAAGTACGGAAATCGATGCTAGAACATCTGATGCTGTTGCATTAGCCATTCGTTTCCATTGTCCGATCTATACCTATGAAAAGATCATGACTGAAGCAGGGATCCTCATGGATGAAAATGTTCCATCATTCAGTACAGAAGGCAAACAGGAAGAGGCTCCTAAAAAGAAAGATGATGATCTGAAAGATGTTAGTTTGAATGAGCTGCACGAACTACTTCAAAAAGCTGTTGAAGCAGAGAATTATGAAAGAGCATCCATCATACGAGACGAGATTCAGCGTAGAAAGAAGAGTTAAATTAACCTAAAATCATATTTAATGTCATTACGGAAGTAGTGGCATTTGTTTTATAAAGAGATTACGTATGAACTTTAACCTATTTAAGAATAAAGCCGTAATGCTGGCAGTGATCATATCAGTTTTTATTATGATCACAGGGGTATTAGTTGGTCAGGATACTACTGAGGTTAGTCAACCAGTTTCAGAAGCGATCGCCGAATTACCACAAGAAGAGGTAAGTACACAAAATCAAATGGAAGGTGCTGGATTCTCACTAACATCACTTTTAAGAGGGATTCTGGGGATCTTTACCATTTTATGTTTAGCATATCTTTTAAGTGCTAATCGTAAAAAGATCGCATGGAGAACCATTTTAGGCGGATTATCGATACAGGTTGTGATCGCCGTTCTTGTCCTTAAGGTTTCAGCCGCTCAGGCAGTTATCGAATTTGTTGGGAAAGCATTTATTAAAGTATTGAACTTTACTGAAGTTGGTAGTGTATTTATGTTTGGTGAACTGATCGATCAGGATAGTGTTGGCTTTATGTTCGCTTTCCAGATCTTACCAACGATCGTTTTCTTCTCTGCACTTTCAAGCGTGCTTTACTATTATGGTGTTATTCAGGTAGTTGTTAAAGGCTTTGCTTGGGTGATGACTCGCCTTCTCGGACTTTCTGGTGCTGAAAGCTTGTCTGCTACAGGAAATATTTTCCTTGGTCAAACTGAATCTCCACTACTTATCAAGGCATATCTTGAGAAGATGACCAAATCTGAAATTCTACTTGTAATGGTTGGTGGTATGGCTACAATTGCAGGTGGAGTATTAGCTATTTATATCAAATTCTTAGGCGGAAATAATCCTGCAGAGCAAATTTTGTTTGCAAAACACCTTATTACGGCATCCGTAATGGCTGCTCCAGGAGCAGTGGTTTTAGCAAAACTTCTTTTACCTCAAACTGAAGAAGTTTCTAAAGCGGTTGCAGTTTCAAAAGATAAGATCGGTTCAAATATTTTAGATGCAATTACAAATGGTACTACTGATGGTGTTAGACTAGCAGTAAATGTTGGAGCAATGCTCTTGGTTTTCATTGCATTCATGGCATTTTTAAACTATCTATTCTTATTATTGGGTGACATCACGAATTTAAATGCTTGGATAGCAGATGTCACAGGTGGTAGATATGAAGCTTTTAGCTTGCAGTTCATTCTTGGTTATTGCATGGCTCCATTTATGTGGTTGATCGGTGTTCCATCACCGGATATAACATTGGTTGGTCAGCTATTAGGTGAAAAGATCATCCTTAATGAATTCATCGCTTATACAAGTATGAAAGACTTAATGGCTGCCAGAGCATTCCAGGATCCTAAATCGATCATTATCGCTACTTATATTTTATGTGGTTTTGCCAACTTTAGCTCTATTGGTATTCAGCTGGGTGGAATTGGAGCATTAGCACCTAGTAAGCGAGAAATGCTTTCAAAACTAGGTTTCAGAGCCCTTTTAGGCGGTGCAATGGCATCTGTACTTTCGGCTACTATTATTGGAATGATCCTCGGATAATGTAGAATGTAAAACGATAAATGTAAAATCTAAAGTTTTACAATTGTTTCGTTTAACTGTGACGTTTGAAGATTTCTGGAACTAAGTAGTAAAGCTTAGTTTATGAAAAAGAAATATGATCTAGAAGAACGTTTGATAGTCTTTGCTCTGGCAATGATGAAATTATCAGAATCACTTCCTAATTCATCTATTGGTTTAAATCTTTCAAATCAGATACACCGAAGTGGTACTTCACCTGCTTTGAATTATGGTGAGGCACAAGCAGCTGAATCCAGAAAGGACTTTATACATAAGTTTAGACTTATCCTCAAAGAATTGAGAGAAACCAAAATCTGTTTAGAACTTATAAAAAGATATCCACTAGTTGTTAATCCTGAGAGTATTGAAAATGAGATAATAGAGTGTGGTGCATTAATCGGGATCTTTACCAAGAGTATCCAAACGGCTAAATCTAAAATGACTTCCAAATAATTTATGATTACTTTTACATTCTAAATTTTACATCCTACATTTTACTTTTATGAGGCAATATCACGATCTATTGAAGCATGTTCTAGAGCATGGAGTGAAGAAGGAAGACCGCACAGGAACCGGAACGATCAGTGTGTTTGGTTATCAGATGCGTTTTGATCTTTCAGAAGGATTTCCGGTTTTAACAACCAAGAAACTTCATCTTAAATCAATAATTCATGAATTGTTATGGTTTTTAAAAGGTGAAACCAATATTGAATACCTTAAAGAAAATAAGGTGAAGATTTGGGATGCCTGGGCAAATGAAAATGGAGATCTTGGACCTGTTTATGGGCATCAATGGAGAAACTGGAATAGTGATGGGATTGATCAGATCAAAGATGTTATCGAGCAAATAAAAACCAATCCGGATAGCAGAAGATTGATCGTGGCAGCTTGGAATCCTAGCGTGATGCCGGATACTAGTATCTCCTTTGAAGAAAATGTAGCAAATGGTAAAGCAGCTTTGCCTCCATGTCATGCATGGTTTCAGTTTTATGTTTTGAATGGAAAACTATCTTGTCAATTATATCAAAGAAGTGCTGATATCTTTTTAGGCGTACCTTTTAATATTGCATCCTATGCTTTACTGACCTTAATGATGGCACAAGTATGTGATCTCGAACCGGGTGATTTCATTCATACATTCGGTGATGCACATATTTATACGAATCATATAGAACAGGTGGAACTTCAGTTGAGTAGAGATTTTTATCCACTTCCACAAATGAAAATGAATCCAGAAGTTAAAGATATCTTCGATTTCAAATATGAAGATTTCGAATTGGTAGGATATGAGTCGCATCCGCATATTAAAGGTGAAGTTTCTGTTTAGAGATAATCTATGAGATATAAGTTATAAGATATTTTTTTTTACAATCCTGAGGTCGCGAAGCGATCCGAAGGAAGCAATACAACAATACAGCAATTTAGCAATATGAAGCAGATTTCGATCATCGTAGCAATCGCTCAAAATCATGCAATAGGGAAGGATAACGATCTATTATGGCATATTTCCAATGATTTCAAATGGTTTAAAGAGAAAACCAGAGGCCATCAGGTAATTATGGGACAAAGAACTCTAGAATCTCTTCCAAATGGTCCACTTCCAAAACGCTCCAATATTGTGATCACTGATAAAAAAGGGCTGACTTTCGAAGGTTGTGAGACTGTTTATTCAATTGACGAAGCAATTGAAAAGTGCAGCGATACGGAAGAGAGCTTCATCATTGGTGGTGGTTCGATCTATAAACAATTCCTAGAACATGCAAATAAGTTTTACTTAACTAGAGTGCATAAAGATTTTGATGCTGATACATTCTTCGAAGTGGATTTTAGCGACTGGAACGAAATTTATCGTGAGGATGTTAAAGATGATCCTCAAAACGATTTTGAATACTCTTTCATAATTTACGAACGTAAGTAATGACTGATCATATCCAAGAATGGAAAGATCAACGAGACAAAACGAATTTTAAAGAAACAGTCTCCAAAGCTTCTAAGATCAAAAAGAAGGAACTATCTATTATAGCAGATAATCTTCATGATGAGGCCTTTAGTAAAATTGATTGCCTGAATTGTGCTAACTGTTGCAAATCAATACCTCCTCTTATTAATCAAGAAGATGTAAAACGAATTTCTCAATTTCTAAAGATCCCGGTTTCAGACTTATATAAAAATCATGTTACCATTGATGAGGATGGCGATATGGTCTTAAATACAACACCTTGCATCTTCCTCTTACCCGATAATAAATGTAAAGTCTATGAAGTAAGACCTCACGGATGCCGCGAATATCCACTAACAGAAGGAGATCTTTTCATTTCTAACATGGATCAGCATGAAATCAATGCAAAATACTGTCCGGCAGTGTTTTATGTACTTAAACAGCTCGAGGATCTTTAATTTGCTTTAATGTTCAAAAGATATTTAAATTGACAATTGAAAATTTAAACAGGATGACATCCGCAGCCGTCGGATGTCATCCTGTTTGTCTTCTAGAAACACTTCCTTTTTACAGGCTGATACGAATAAAATTAGTGCTAAGTATATTTATATCTTTTTCATGATTGTTTTTTTGTTAGAATTTGAAATTGTAAGAAACTGAAGGGATTACAGGGAATATAGAAACCTGTTTTAAATGATCTCTTTCTCTGAAGCTGAAATATTCAGCTTTTTCTCCAGTAAATTCTGTCCGAAACCTGCAATGCTGATGAGGATAGCAGCAAGCAGTAGTAATCCTTGTTTTTTCATTTATTGATATTGATTATTCGTCGTTAGCTTTTAATTCATAATAGTCTCCTTGATCAGCGATCAC
Source organism: Bacteroidota bacterium (assembly GCA_002711565.1). Taxonomy (GTDB): domain Bacteria; phylum Bacteroidota; class Bacteroidia; order Bacteroidales. Next base: position 10,454 of record PARP01000001.1, on the reverse strand, counting down.
CAGATTACAAGTGATGCAAAATACTTCGAGAATATCTTCTAATTCTTCATTATCGAAAAAGGCTGTAATATTTCCTTCGATCTGTGGGCCAGTTCTCAATATCACAGGCTTTTCATAGAACTCATTCAATAGATCAAGTGCTCTAACCAAAGGTGTATCCTTAAACTCAAATATTCCAGTTTTCCAAGCCAGTTTATTCAGATCTGCAGCTTCTTTTGTAATCTTTCCGTTAACAGTGATCGCAGCATCACCTTTAACTAATGTGGTGGAATTTTCAGGTTTGTCTGTTTGACTAAAGCGCACTTTACCACTATTGACAGTTATCTCAGATCTTTGTTCTATTGTTTTTAAAAGGAAAGAAGTACCCAAAACTTCAACATTTGCTGCACCAGCTTCAATTTTGAATGGTCGGTTAATGTCTTTTGTGACTTCAAAGAATGCTTCTCCCATCAGTTTTACATGTCTGCCATCCTTTGTAAATTCTTCCGAATAATATAATTGCGATTGAGGTCTCAAATTCACAATGGTACCGTCTGATAATTTCAATTCAGCAGATTCTGTCGTAGCCTGAGCCATTAAAGTATATTCCGGTGTTTGACCAAAGTCGATGAAGTTATAAACCGTGAACATGATCGCTATTATTGCTGCAGCTGCATAGGCTATCCATCGTCTTTGATGTTTGATGCCAGGGCCTTTTATGCTTTGCAGTTCTGGAAGTTTGATCTGCTCATAGATAGCTGCTTTTGATGAAGATTCCCAGATCCTGATGATCTCTTCATAAAGCTGTTTATTAGCTTTGTCCTGTAACCAATCCTCAACAAGTTTTCGCTCTGCCTCGCTAAGCTTGTTTTGGTAGTAACTGATCAGAATATACTCTTTCATATGTATTGTTTTCTAGCATGACAATACATAAGTACATTACACGTAAAAGAAATGGAGAAAATTTAGTGAAATATTGAATATAGTTTGATCTTGTTTGATTCTGAGGTGTTTAGGTCGTAGACTTTTTTTCTTAAAGTTTTTAAGGCATTGCTGATGTGGGTTTCAACTGTTCGCTTGGATATGGATTTGTATTTGGCGATCTCATCATTCGACATCTGCTCAAATCTTGATAGTTTAAAAACTTCACGACAAACTTTTGGCAGTTCATTGATCAACTGATGGACCTGATGCTCAAATTCTGTGGCTTCAATGTTTTCTTCAATATTATAATCTTCATCGAGTAAGCCTTCATCTAATAATTCTTGTTCGCTCTTCTTGGACTTTAACTCATTCAAACATCTGTGATATACAGATTGAAATGCATAAGCTTTGAAGTTTCGGATCTCTTCGAGCTGTTTGTTCTTGGCATAAAGATCTGTAAAGAATAGTTGAACAACCTCCTGAGCTTCGTCAATATCATTGAGATACTTATAGGCAAAAGCGGCCAGCTTCTTAAAATGTGACTGGTAATGCTGATTAAATAAGAAATCATTGCGACTGGCCATCTCTCAAATTTTGATTGCAAAGATCGGTATTTTATTCAATCTCTGATTGATAAACATTTTCCTGATCAAAAAAGTATTTACCGTTAAGATATTTTTTGATTTGTAAGGCTTGAAGAGAGCTAATTTTGAAGATGGTATTTCATTATATGCTTTATATCTTGTTCATTTAGAGCTTGGTATAAATTTTCTGTTTTTTGTNTAACATATCTATCATTTTTATAATTTTGGGCAAAATTTTTATTACAATCATTCAATATATTTCATAATGAAAAATACAGCATTTACTAAGATTCACGAAGAAATGGGTGCTAAAATGGTTCCATTTGCTGGCTATAATATGCCGGTACAATTTAAAGGGATCAATGTTGAACACGAAACCGTAAGAAAAGGTGTTGGTGTTTTTGATGTATCACATATGGGTGAGTTTTGGGTTAAAGGTCCAAATGCATTTGAATTCGTTCAAAGAGTAAGTACTAATGATGTTTCTAAACTTACTGATGGTAAGGTTCAATATACTTGTTTCCCGAATGGAAAGGGTGGTATTGTTGATGATTTCCTAGTTTACAGAATCAATGAAGAAACTTATCTTTTAGTTGTAAATGCTGCAAATATTGAAAAAGACTGGGCATGGTGTACTGAGCAAAATACGAATGGAGCAGTATTATATAATGCTTCTGATGAGATCGCACAATTAGCGGTTCAAGGTCCTCTTGCTCTTAAAGCTATGCAAAAGCTTACCGATGCAAATGTTGTGGATATGGAATATTATACGTTCCAAAAATGCAATTTTGCAGGTGTTGAAGACGTAATTTTTTCAACTACAGGGTATACTGGTTCTGGAGGATGTGAAATTTACATGGCAAATGAAGATGCTGAGAAAGTTTACAGAGCAGTTCTTGAAGCAGGTGAGGAGTTTGGAATTGAAGCTATCGGTTTAGCTGCAAGAGATACTTTACGTCTAGAGTCTGGTTTCTGTCTTTATGGAAACGATATTGACGATACAACATCTCCAATTGAAGCTGGTTTAGGTTGGATCACTAAATTCGTTGATGGTAACGACTTCATCGATCGCGATTATATGGCAAAATTGAAAGAAGAAGGAATTCAGCGTAAGCTTACTGCTTTCAAAATGGTTGATAAAGGCATTCCTAGACAACATTATGAGATCTGTGATGCTGAAGGAAACCAAATTGGTGAAGTAACTTCAGGAACAATGTCTCCAATGTTAAAAATTGGTATCGGAATGGGTTATATCCAAAAAGGAATGAACAAAATCGATACTGAAGTTTATATCAAGATCAGAAATAAAATGATGAAAGCTCAAGTTGTAAGATTACCATTTTACAAAGGCTAAGATCATTTAAAAACAATATATAAGCCACAAAGGTCGAATGATCTTTGTGGTTTTTTTATTTTTATACTATGCGTAATCAAGAAAATAAATTCGACTTTTTACTGGAACAGTTTGCCGATATAAAGATCATGAGGTTTCAAGTCCCAGGATTTGAGAACCTAAACCTAAGACAGAAGAAACTGATCTATTTCCTTAGTGAAGCAGCTATTTCGGGACGAGATATCATATTCGATCAGAATTATAAACATAACCTCTTTATAAGAAAGAGTCTTGAAGCGATCTATAATTCGTTTGAAGGTGACAGATCATCAGAACCATGGAAACTCTTTGAAGTATATCTGAAAAGAATCTGGTTTTCGAATGGAATTCATCATCATTATTCAACAGATAAGTTTTATCCTGAACTTAGTGAACAGGAATTCAGACAAATCATTAAAGAAAGTAAATCGGCTGAACTGCCTAAATATGAAGGTTTGGATCGTGAACAGCTGATCGACAAGCTCAGTAAAATAATATTTGATAAGAATATTGCCGCTAAAAGAGTTGAACAATCCAAGAATAAGGATCTTGTTCAAAGTTCAGCGGTTAACTTTTATGAAAATGTTAGTCAGGAAGAAGTTGAAGCTTTTTATGATGCTCAAAGAGATGATTCGGATAAATGTCCGATCTCTTATGGACTTAATTCTAAACTGATTAAACATAATGGTGAGCTTGAAGAGCTAAAGTATAAAGTTGATGGACTTTATGGCAATGCCATAAAGAAAATGATCCACTGGCTGGAGAAAGCAAGTGAAGTAGCAGATTCTGAGGAGCAGAGATCATATATCAATTTACTTATCGAATACTATAAATCTGCTGATCTGAGAACGTGGGATGAATTCTCTATCGCTTGGGTGAAGGATCTACAATCTAAAGTTGATTTTGTACACGGCTTTATTGAAAACTACGGTGATCCATTAGGAATGAAAGCGACCTATGAATCTTTGATCAATTTTAAAGATGATGAGGCTTCCAAACGTTCACAACTATTATCTGATAATGCTCAATGGTTTGAGGATCATTCACCAATAGATGAAAGATTTAAGAAGGATAAGGTTGAAGGAGTGTCTTCCAAAGTGATCACAGCTGCAATGCTTGCCGGTGATTGTTATCCTGCAACGCCTATTGGAATCAATCNTCCAAATCCTGATTGGATCAGAGCTCAGCACGGCTCAAAATCTGTAACTATTGAGAATATAACCTTTGCTTACGATCAAGCTAGTAAGGGTAATGGATTCTTAGAGGAGTTCTGTTTCTCAGAAGAGGAAGTTGCCTTGGAAAACAAATATGGATTCATAGCAGATAACTTGCATACGGATATGCATGAATGCTTAGGGCATGGCAGTGGTAAGCTTCTTAAAGGTGTTAGTACAGATGTTCTTAAGAACTATGCATCACCTTTAGAAGAGGCTAGAGCCGATCTTTTTGCATTGTATTTTATGCTTGATCCAAAGATCTTTGAGTTAAACATACTTCCGGACCGAAAGGCTGCAGAGATCCAATATGCCGGATATATCAGAAATGGATTGTTAACGCAACTTACCCGTATTCAACCCGGTAAAAATGTTGAGCAGGCGCATATGCGTTGCCGTAAATTGATTTCAGAGTGGTGCTATGCGCATGGCAAAGTTGATGATGTGATCTCTATTGTAAAAAGAGATTCGAAAACCTTTGTACATGTTTCTGATTATGACAAATTAAGATCTTTATTTGGAGAACTTCTTGCTGAGATCCAAAGAATTAAGTCTGAAGGCGACTATGAAGCAGGGAAGGAGATAGTTGAGAAATATGGCGTGAATGTAGATCCAGAATTACATGAAGAGATTCTTGCTAGATATAAAAAACTAAAGCTAGCTCCTTATAGTGGATTCGTAAATCCGATATATGATCTTGAGATTCAAGATGATGAGATTGTCGATGTGAAGGTTTTCTATGATGAAGATTTTACAAAGCAGAATTTGAGATATTCAAAAGAATATTCATTCTTATAAACCTTTAAATTAAGCTACATCAACATTTTGGTGTTAATAAAAAGCTTTTAATTGCCATATTGAACTTTTTTGTTGCAGTAATTTTAAATAAAGTTTGCTCAAACAAATCATTTAAAATTAGTGACATGAAAAAGAAAGTTCTAGTAAGATATGTAAGCCTTCTCTTCGTATTCTCAATGCTGATATCGCTAAATGTGAATGCGCAGGATAAGTCAGTTTTTCAATCATATTGGTATTTAAAAGCAAGTATTGGAGGTTCGTATGGTCATACCGACGCTGAATTGTACAGCATTAAACCAGATCAAGTTCAGCTAGCAGGTGATCTAGGTTTTGGAAGACAATTCAATCCTTACTTCGGATTAGAAGTTAAAGCTTATTTAGGCAAGTTAAAGGGGAGGAAATATGAAAGTGCCGCATGGACTTATCAAGCAGAGTTAATGGATTTCAGCCTACATGCAATTTTCAATATAAGCAACCTTATTAAGTATAATCCAAACAGAGACTTATCTTTTTCTGTGTTTACTGGTATAGGACAAACGCAGTATAATAGCACAGGTGTTTATAATGGAAAAACAACACATGTTGGGTTCTCAAACAGTGTTGGAGAATTGAAAGGATCAGGGATTCAGGGTAGAAAAATTGCAATGACAATTCCCATAGGCTTAATACTAGATTATAAAATTAATGAACGCGTATCAGCGAACCTAAACTTTAGGTTAAATTATGTTGATACAGAGAAACTTGACGCCAGACAATCTGGATCTTCAAAGGATTGGTACAATTTTTCGTCTATTGGAATAAAATATAGATTGGGTAAAATAAAAGCTAAGAAAGCTTATGTACCGGAACCTGAGAAAAAGGAAGTTGTAATTCATCCACCACCTCCAAAGAAAGAAGAACCAAAGAAAGAAGTGCATAAGAAGGAAGTGAAAAAAGAAACTCCTCCACCACCAGCTGTAAAGAAAGAGGTGGTTGAGAAACCTAAAGTAAGACCTCCTGTAGAGCCTAAGGTTAAGAAAGAAAAGATCACTCCTGAGCCTGAATATCGAGTTCAGATCAGAGCTTGTTTCAAAAAGAAATTATCATTGAATGATCTTGCATTAACTTATGATCTTGAATCTTATAAGATCAAAGAAGATCAATATGCTAACTACTATATATACACTTATGGTTCGTTTGCTACTTATGAAGAAGCTGCAAAATATCGCGATTACCTTAAGAAGGAACACAATGTTACGGGTGCGTTCATCGTTACTTTCAGCAAAGGAAAGAGAATACATCCTTAAAATGATTTGATAGATTTGTTTCAAAAGAAAGCTTCATTTGAAGCTTTCTTTTTTTATGTAAATGAACGCTTAGTTTGTAGATTTGTAAAATGAGAGAAAAGAAAACATTGATTTTTGATTGGGGAGATACCATCATGAGAGATTTTGCGATGGAAGGACCGATGTGGAAATGGGAAAAAGTAGAGTGGATACCTGACCTTGAAGATCAATTGAAGCTATTATACAATGATTACAATATGGTTGTAGCTACTTCTGCAGATCATTCTGGAACAGATGATATGATAAAAGCACTTGAACGTATTGGTGCCCATAAATATTTCAATCATTTCTTTTCTCAGAAAGAATTAGGTTTTAAAAAGCCAGATCCACGATTCTTTCAATCAATAATTGATAAACTCAATTAAACCCATCAGAATCTCTAATGATCGGGAATAGCTATGAGAAAGATATTGAAGGAGCAAAGAAGGCAGGTTTGAATACCTTATTCTTCAATGAAATGGCATTGAAAGGAGATCATACTGCTGCTGATCGTATTATAAATACAATGGAGGAACTGAAAAAGAGTATCGAGGAGATTTTATGAATAGATTTATAGCTGTAGGAATATTAGTACTCATTTGTATAACTGGCCAGACACAGGAATATCCTAAAGATTATTTCCAACAACCGGTTGATGGCAAACTTTTGCTTTCCGGGAATTTCGGTGAGCTTCGTTCAGATCATTTTCATTCTGGTCTGGATTTTAAGACTGGAGGGAAAATAGGAGCGAAGATCTATGCTTCAGCAGATGGTTACATCGCAAGAATAAAGATCTCATTGAGTGGATTTGGGAAAGCGATCTATATTAAACATCCAAATGGATATATAACTGTTTATGGTCACCTTAATCACTTTAGTAAGGACATTGAATCTTATGTTCGAAAGAAGCAATATGAAAGAGAATCATTTACCATAGAGTTATTTCCTAAAGCCAGTGAATTGAAGGTGAAAAAAGGTGAAGTGATCGCTTTTTCAGGTAATACAGGAGGTTCAGCAGGTCCACATCTTCACTATGAGATCAGAGATTCTAAAACAGAAAAACCTATTAATCCGGTTTTCTTCGGATTTAAGATCAAGGATTATATCAAACCCAAGATCAAAGCAGTTAAGATCTACGCCTCTTCAGAAAATTCAAAAATTAATGATAAGAATGAAGATGTAGTTTATAAAACAAGCGGTTGGGGGTTAAAATATCGATTGAAGAATGATCCATCTATTAAAGTAAAAGGCCCTATCAGCTTAGGAATTTCTACCTATGATCTTACCAATGATTCCTATAATAAGGTTGGTGTTTATCAGATCAGCCTAAAGGTTGATTCACAATTAGTTTATAGACACAAGATCGAGCGTTTTGCTTTTAGTGAATCAAAATACATTAATAGTTTTATCGATTATGCTCATTATATTGCTGAACGAGAGCGATTTCAGCGCATAGAAAAAGATCCTGGTAATAAGTTGAGTTTGTATGGTCGTGTTGAGAATTCAGGAGTTCTTGAATTCAATGATACCTTGGTTCATCATGTTGTTTATGAAGTTATGGATGTACATAACAACATATCAAGACTTCAGTTTAATGTACAGTCGGAACTATCAGATTCAATTTCAGGAGAAGAAAAGAAAAAAAAGAATTGGTTTGATTATCGAAATGCAAATAAATACAGTCATTCGACCATTAAACTAAACTTCAAGAAACGGAGTTTTTATAGGTCCTTTGAGTTTAAGGTTTCAGAGAAAAAACATAAACTTCCTGCATATTCAAACGAGTTCGCTATTCATACAGATCAAACTCCAGTTCATAGGCCTTTCACAATTCAAATTCCTTTGAAAAGCATAAAAACTGAAATGAAAGAGAAGCTTTTCATTGCCAGGATCAATGATGGTGAATATAGTTTACAGAATAGTAAATTCACTGGTGATACAATTAGTGCAACTCTTAGAAAATTTGGAAACTATGTTGTGATCGCAGATACAACTAAGCCAACAATTAAAGCATTGAATATTCACAATGGTAAAAATATTGAAGGCTATAAGAGACTGGTTTTTGAGATCGATGATGACTTAAGTGGTGTCGATGAATTCAGGGCTACCATTAATGATAAATGGATACTTTGTGAGTATGAGCCTAAAACCAAAAGATTAGTCTATACAATTGACGATAGAATGCAGAAAGGTGAGAATAGAGTTGTTCTCAGGATTAAAGATGCTTGTCAGAATGAGAAAACGTTCGAGGCAGTTGTTAGTTTTTAGATCTTAAACCATCCCGCTGTAAACTGTGTCCTTCTTCTTTTACATTTGTCTTTAAGATGTTTTAATTCAAGAACTTTGTCTTTGATTTTGAATTTATATGTTGCAATGTCAGAATTACAATATCCAGATGCATCATTAAATGTGAAGAACATCTCATCTTCATTAATGTCAATTCTTCCATTATAAGTCGTGCCTCCATCAACAGATGGGAACTCAAGACTGAATAATTCTCCTTTAATTACCAATAATGCACCATCACTTCTATTTACCCATGTGATCTCTTCTACCTTATCTTCTTCAGGTTTTTCCTTTGGAGATATTTCAAAGATCGATTTCCTTTTCGAATGCTTATTAATGAATTTTGCAGTTTTATCAATGAGGGTGTTCCAATCCGGACCTAAAAAGATGGAGTGTCCGTATCCATCATACAGCCACATTTCACTATTTGTATTTCTCTTTATAAAGTAGTCATAATGACTATAATGCACAATCTTATCAATTTTACTATGAGAAATGAAAACAGGAACATTCAATTTACTTAATTGAGGATTGAAATCTGCAGCCCATTTAAGATCATTTTCTAATCCATCTGTTCTTCTGCTCAATGGAACGGTTGATGCTTCAAACTTCTGTAATAGCATCTCAGTTTTCTTATCCTCCACAAGTTCACCGGAAATAATTTTACAAGACTGACGATCGAAAGTGGATCCTCTTTCCAATAACTCTCCTACCATTCTTTGTGGGAAAACATTTGATGAAATAGAATACCCCCAGCATAAAAGATCCTGCCAAATATCTGATATCATCACACTTAATAATCTCGCATTATCTTGCATGTCCTTATCGGATGGGAACTTATTTGTAATTGCGCTATGCAAGATCAGTCCCCTAGTTTGATGTGGGTAACGGATCGCAAATTCAATGGCTGCTGGGCCGCCAGATGAATATGCCATCACAAATACTTTCTCTTTGATCTTGAGTTTTTCTAATAATGCAGCAAACAGATCAGCTTGATAAACAAAGTCGGCACCATCAACTAAGGGTGTTCTTAAATATCCCGGTCTGGAAGGACAAATAATGCGAAATCCTTTATCTGTCAGATCTTCAAATAGGAAAGCATTGTCGTAACCCGAACCACCCATGTGTGAGAAAAGCATCACTGGGCCTTCTCCTAAACTCAGGTATTCGATATCTCCCATGCTTGTGTTTACGATCTGACTACCCGTTTCTAATCGATGATTCTCACGGCGCTCCCAGGTTTTATAGCTTAGGTATCCGATCACGAGTATAATGATCAAGAATAGAATCGAATAGCGAAAAAATCTTTTTTGCTTGCTAGGCTTCTTTCTTTTCGACGTTCTTTTTATGTGTCTGGCCTTTCTTCTGGACATATTTAGTTATTTAGTGCATCACTAATTTACGACTAATTATTATAAAATAATATCTATCTTTTTTTGATGCAATCATTTGACTTTTGAAACCTTAAAAAAGCATATCTTTGCGCAATGAATGAAACCATCTTAATCCTCGACTTCGGATCTCAATATACGCAGCTTATCGCGCGTAGAATTAGAGAGTTAAATGTATATTGCGAAATACATCCTTACAATAAGATTCCAGAACTTGGAGCACATATTAAAGGGGTGATCTTATCTGGTAGCCCTTTCTCTGTATTAGACGAAGAATCTCCAAATCCTGACTTATCTGAAATAAGAAATAAATATCCACTTCTTGGAGTTTGTTATGGAGCGCAATTCCTGGCTCAAACAAGCGGTGGTGAATTAATGAGATCCAAGATCCGTGAGTATGGACGTGCGAACCTTTCATTTATCGACAATGATAATGAATTAGTAAAAGGTATGAGCATGGGAAGTCAAGTTTGGATGTCGCATGGTGATACCATCCTTCGAATTCCGGAATCATTCAAGGTGATCAGTAGTACAGCAGACGTTGAGATCGCTGGATATAAAGTTGAAGGTGAGAAAACATACGGAATACAATTCCATCCTGA
>PARP01000065.1 GCA_002711565.1 Bacteroidota bacterium | reverse complement strand
ACTTTGGTGATAGGTTGTTTGACAGACTGGCAGTTGCCGTAGCTAATAATTACTGGTATGATAACGAATAAGCAAATTAACTAATTAACAATTCAATCTTTTAACCACTAAGAACACAATGTTATACACAAAGAGCACAATGTTTTGCATACCCCTTAGTGAACTTTGTGCACTCTTTGAGAACTTTGTGGTTAGAATAGATTAGGCTAATAACTTGCAACTATAAACTACAATCTTGGAAATCACCAATCCACTATTTAACTATTTAACCTCTTTAACCTATCTTTACACTATGAATTCTAAAAGACTTTTTTTAATATTTACTATTGTACTCATTATCCTACTTATCCCATTTATGACGATGCAGTTTAACAATGAAGTCAGTTGGTCAATCATTGACTTTATTTTAGCAGGTTCTCTATTGTTTGTGACCGGAATAATAATCAATCATATTTTAACAAAAATAAAAGGAAGTAGACCCAAACTATTGCTGATTCTTGTTGCAATATTTTTAATATTCTTAGTTTTTATGGAATTAGGTGTCGGAATCTTCAACACTCCATTTGCAGGGAATTAAGTATAAAAAAACCGGCAATCTCACGACCACCGGTTGAAATATTTGAAGTCTTAATTAACTATTTAGTTTTAGGAAGTAAAAGATTCAGCAATATACCCACTGTTGCTGCTAATCCAATTCCTGCAAGAGAGAAGTTCCCATATTGTACAATTGCACCACCGATACCTACGGTCAATACCACAGAAACGATAACCTGATTTCTGGTCTCGCCTAAATTCGCTTTAGAATCTACAAGAGTTTTAATACCGATAGAAGCGATCATACCGAATAACAATAGCATGATCCCACCAAGTACTGCCTGAGGAATGGTCTTCAGTAATCCACAGATCTTACCAATAAATGCGAAAGCAATTGCGGTAATTGCAGCAATCCTTAAAATGAATGGGTTGGTCACTTTCGTTAGTGTGATCGCACCTGTAACTTCTGAATAAGTTGTATTTGGAACACCACCAAAAGAACCTGCAAGAGCAGTAGCAACACCGTCACCTAATAAGGTACTGTGAAGACCAGGTTTCTCTACGAAATTCTTTTCGCAAACACCGCCAATTGCATACATATCACCTACGTGCTCAATAATTGGAGCAATAGCAACAGGGATCATATAAAGGATCGCCTGCCAGCTAAATTGTGGCACTGTGAATTCCGGTAAGGCAAACCAGGCTGCTTGTTCAATTGCTGTGAAGTCAACTTTTCCAAGGATCAATGCTAATACATATCCTACTACGATCGCAATAAAGATCGGGATCAGTTTGATCATTTTCTTTCCGAAGATCACCACGCAAATTGCAGTCACTAAGGTTACGATAGCGATTAACCAATCTGATTTGGCCATATCAACAGCAACAGTTGCCAAAGATAAACCGATGATCATAATAACTGGTCCTACTACTACGGCAGGGAATAGTCTTTCAACGAATTTCAATCCTCTTGCTTTTACAAGCGCAGAAACGATAGAGTATACAACACCTACCGCAATGATACCCGATAATGTTCCAGGCCATCCATAAAGTTTGGTTGCTTCAATGATAGGAGCAATGAATGCAAAGCTACTCCCAAGGAAAACAGGAACCTGACCTTTTGTAATTAGGTGGAATAATAAAGTACCGATACCTGCTGTAAAAAGTGCAACTGCCGGATCTATACCTACTAGCAGTGGAACGAGAACTGTTGCCCCGAAAGCAACAAAGAGAAACTGAACACCAAGTATAGTGTTCTTAGGCGTGAGTTGATCACGAAAAGTTTGTTTAGTCATACTACGTTAGTTGTTTGGTTTGGTAGGCACAAGAATACAGGATTCACTTCTCTTATGCAAAAAAGATTTCAACGAAGTTTAAGTATTATTCTGACCAACAGGCATTTGGAGTATGGAAAAGGTATGCGGACTTATAGGTTGTCACGTTTTCATGTTATCAGGTTGTCAAGACTCAATGACTCAATGACTCAATGACTCAATGACTCAAAACAAGATTTTTACAAAGTAACAATGAGACAATGAAGCACTGTAACATTCAAACATTGACAATCGACAATTACTTACTCCAACATATCAACAATTAACAACAACATATCTGAATATTTCGTATCTATGCCTTTCAAATTAAAAACCCTCAGTTTTAACGACTAAAGACATGGAAAACACGCAAGAAATTAAAAAGGAAAGCTTCCCAAGAAGTTTCTGGACAGCTAACTTAACCGAGCTATTTGAAAGAGGTGCCTATTATGCAATGGCCAGCTTTGTTGTACTTTATTTAGGACAACTTGGATTAGGAGATTATTGGCCAAGTAACTTAAATGGTATCTTATGGACATTGGTTTTCTTCCTACCTATTTTATCGGGTACTATTGCCGATCAAATCGGTTTTAGAAAATCGATGCTGATCGCATTTGTTCTACTGGCCGTAGGATATTTCATCATGGGATATCCGGTATGGTTCGGAGGTAAAGAATTAAATCCGATCATCGGGGATGAAATGACAGCTGGTGTTGATGTTCTCCTGCCAATTATTATGGCGATCATCGTCATTGGTGTAGGTGGATCCATCATTAAACCATGTATTGCCGGAACTGTACAAAAGACTGCAGGTTCTAGAGCAACTCTGGGTTTCGGGATCTTCTATATGATCATTAATATTGGTTCTTTATTCGGTAGAGGGATCAGTTATCTTGTAAGAACCGAGTTTAACTTAAGTTATATTTTCGCAGTTTCAGTTTTCTTCTCGATCCTTGCATTCTTAGCAGTTCTGTTCTTCTATAAAGAACCTGAAATGGAGATCAAAGAAAAGAAAGAACGCAAGTCAATCTTAAAGATCTTAGCTGATATGGTTCTTGTTCTTAAGAACTTAAGATTTGCTTTATTCCTAATCGTTTCTAGTGGATTCTTTGTAATCTATGCTCAGGTTTATAACGTATTACCATTATACTTACAAAAAGCAGTTGAATTAAATCCAGCTGTTGATATCATTACCATGGCGAATCCATTTGTGATCGTTTTCTTCCAATTATTGATCACGAAGAAATTCGGTAAGATGAAGCCTATCAACTCAATCATCGTTGGTATCATCATCATCGGTATCTCCATGATGATCAACCTCTATCCGATCTTCGCTTCTGCAGGTGGCATTAAACAATTAACATTAGGAGAATGGATCCCAATGGGAACATTATTCATTACACTTACAGTAGCATTGATCGCATTTGGTGAGTTATTCACGTCTGCTCGTATTTATGAATACACTGGTTCATTAGCGCCTAAAGGACAAGAGGGATTATTCTTAGGATATGCAAACCTTCCTTTAGCAATTGGAGCATTGATCGGTGGACCTGCAGGTGCATTCATTTTTAATGAGATCATGTGTAATAAAGCCATCACACTAGAGTCAGGATTATTAAAACTTGATCCTTTCTGGAATTCAATGGGATGGATCGTATTAATGGCTATCGGTTTTGTTTCTGCATTCTCAATGTGGTTATATAACAGATGGTTGCAGAAAAACCCAGCGTAAATCAATTACGAATTACGAATTTCAAATTAGCAATTGACAATTAACAATTCACAATTCACAATTCACAATTATAAAGCCCTTCTTTTTGGAGGGCTTTTTTATACTTTATTATTTAAATCAAGCTTTGGATGATTGAATATACTGAGGAAGAACATTTTAAAGGACTGAATTTCAACAAAACACCTCAAACTTTTAAGACCTATGAGTACTGCAAGTTTGAAGATTGTAACATAAGCAACTTTGACTTAAGTTCAATTAAGTTCATCTCTTTTGAGTTTTTGAATTGTGATCTTAGTAATGCGAAAATAGCTGACACCTTTTTTCAAGAGTGCAATTTTGACAATTGCAAACTAATTGGACTTCAGTTCGATACTTGCAATCCATTTGGTTTTGAGAACAGTTTTACCAATTGCCAGTTAGATCATTGCAATTTCTACCAAATGAATCTTACAAATTGCTCATTTATAGAATCCAGATTAAAAAATGTAGATTTTAGTGAAGCCAATTTAAGCAAGATAAAGATCAGAAACTGCGATTTAGATCAGGCAAAATTTGAATTTACCAAGTTGTTGAATACTGATTTGAGAGCTTCCTATAATTTCAATATTGATCCTGAAAACAACCAATTAAAAGGAAGCAGGTTCTCATCACAAGAACTTGCAGGTCTGCTATTAAAGTATGGGCTTAGAATCGATTAGATGCTAATAGTTTAATTGCTGATAGATTTACGATCCATTCAGAAAATCTCTTTTGTTTGATAGTCGTTTTTATATAATTTACACATTATACAACCATCTTACTATTTCATCCCTAAATTTCATCATTTCAGCATCTAAGTCAATTTTAGCTATTGCAAAATATCCTAATTTTGCACATGCATGAAATAGCTTAAATCAAGGTAGATCCCTCCAATTCCTGAGGATAGCTTTTCATAAAATTTTGAAATCATTAACTTTATAAAAACTATTGATCTATAAACGAATCAGATTTATCAGATTCTATCATAAAAACATATGAACATTTTCAGATTTGATCCTGTTTTTTATGTCAGACTAAAGGAATTAATAATGATCATTTTCCTTTGGGTATTCCTGGCATATTTCATCACTTTGATTTTCTACTTCAGTCAGGGAGATAACATCAATCTCGTACTTAGTGAATCAAAGGCTTTATCCATTTTGATGCGGAATATGGATGGTGTTGCGTTAGCGGCTTTCATTATCGGTGCATTAACTGGAACTTTCCAGGTTTTTGTTATTCCAAAACGCTATAAAAATGCACACATTGTTCGATTAGTCCTCGCACAATTCCTAGTATTTTTCTTTTCTGTGAGTTTAGCTTCTCTAATTGCACTTTACATTTATGAGGCAAAATACAATAATGGTGATCTATTTACTTTTATGCAGAAAGTGGAAGGTTATATGCTATCAAAAACCTATATCACACTTTTCGCAATTGGTTATTTGATCAATGCCATTGTTGGTTTATTCCGCTTTATCAGAAATAAAATGGGGAATAAGATCCTAATTCCTATTCTGATGGGTAGATATTTCAATCCAAAAGAGGAAGACAGAATCTTTACGTTCATAGATTTAAGATCTTCAGTTGAGATCGCGGAGAAACTTACTCCGATCGAATACAGTAAATATCTACATGACTGTTTCCATGATCTTGAAGAATCCATTATCAGATTCAACGGACAGATCTACCAATATGTTGGAGATGAGTGTGTTATTACCTAGAAATCAAGAAAGTGTACAGACTTCAATAATCCAATAAGAATGTTTTTCCACTTCCAGAATCATTTAAGAGAAAGAAGCGAATATTATCTCGAGAAGTATGGCATGATCCCATCTTTTAAAGGTGCAATCAATGCAGGAGTGGTTTCAACAGTGGAAATTGGTAGTGATGTAAAAAGTGAGATCGCATTTCATGGTGATGTGGTAAATACCACTGCTCGTGTGATGGAATTCTGTAAGATCTTTAATGAAGATCTTCTGATCACTGAAGAAATGATGTCTAGAACTCATCTTGCTGAAAAAGAATTTAATATAACAATGAAGGATGAAGTTCTACTCAGAGGAAAGAATAAAAAACAAAAGATCTTTGCTATAAACTGTTGCAATTACGCATGAAATCAACTTTGAGAATAATATCGATTATTTTAATGATCTGTGCAAGCATTAATATGAATGCGCAGGGTGAAGTATTATTCGAAAAAGACTCATATAAGTTCCCATACAATCTCAATGAAGCTAAAGAAGAGTTCAATCTGGAAGAGGCTCTTGTAGAGATCTCTGGATTAAGCTATCTAAATAAATCCACTTTATTGGCAGTTCAGGATGAGAAAGGGATCATCTACCATATAAGCCTTAAAAATGGCAAGATCAAAGAAAAAGTAAAGTTTGACAAATCCGGAGATTTTGAAGGTATCGAGCTTGTTAATGATGATGTATGGGCATTGGAAAGCAATGGAGATCTTTTCAGGATAAATAAAAAGAGTAAAGCCAAGAAATACGATACGTTCCTGAAGTCTGCAAATGACACAGAAGGATTGGGATATGATCCTGTAAATGAACAATTGCTTATCGCATGCAAAGGCTTAGCCTTTAAAGACAAAAAAAACAAACACCTAAAGAGTATTTACGCCTTTGATCTGGAATCTAAGAAGCTTTTAAAAGAGCCGAAGATCCTGATCCATTTGGATACGATCGCGCAATATCTAAAGTCGAACTCAATGGGTAATGCAGGCAGGAAGCTTCTCAGTTTACTCAATAGAAAAAATAAAGATCTACATTTTAAACCATCAGGTATTGCTGTTCATCCAACCACAGGTAATTATTACGTTCTGGGAGCAGTTGGTCATCTTCTGCTTGTAATCTCTCCGGATAATGAAATATTAGCTGTTGTAAAACTCAAGACAAGTAAATTCCCTCAGGCAGAGGGTATTTGTTTTAGTCCGAAAGGGACCTTATACATTGCCAATGAAGGTGATAATGAAGATGCAACACTTCAAGTATTTAAATTGAAGAAAGGAATTAAAGAATGAAATTAAGTCGGATCATAAGCCTATTATTATTGTGTAGTCTTACATTTCAGATGCAGGGTCAAAAAACCTTTTATTCGAAGAAAATAAAAGCATGGGAATTAAATAAACCCTCGCCTAATGCTCAGGTTAAACATTCTGTTTTCTTAATTGGAGATCTAAAGTACCCGAATGATCAGAATCCTGTTTATCAATTACTAAGAGACGACATGAGATCTGCCGGAAAGAATAGCTCTGTGCTGATCCTTGGTGATATCGTATATCCATTAGGGATGGTGGATTCTTCACATATAGAGTTTAAAAATTCTATTATTGAACATGATTATGTGATCAATTTATTTAAAGATCATCCCGGACAAAGCATCTTTATTCCGGGAAATCATGATTGGGAACGAGGACGAAAGAACGGATGGCAGCATATACTTGATCAGGAGGCCTATATTGAAGCAAATATGAACAGAGGTAATGTCTATTTACCAGATGGCGGTGGTCCGGGACCTGTTGAAGTACCTTTATGCGATGATATCGTTCTAATTGTTTTTGATATGCAATGGTTCTTGCAAAGACATGATAAGCCGGGATTAAAGCAGTTAGGATTCGAAAAAGTTCAGGATTTCTTCGTTCACTTTGAAGATATCATTATGCGTAACCAGCAGAAAAAGATCATCGTAGCATCGCATCATCCTTTATTCAGTGTAGGTTATCATGGTGGATATTTCCCTGTTGAGAATTCAATTTTCCCATTGCTTGAGCGTAAGAATTGGTTATATATTCCACTTCCCGGATTTATTTATACGGGATATCGAAAGATCTTTGGTCATATTCAGGACATTGCTCATCCGAAGTATAAAGAAGTTAAAGACCAACTGATGGAGATCATGGCCAGATATCCAAATACCATTTATGCAGCCGGACATGAACACAATCTTCAATATCTTCAGAAGCAAGGTATTCATCATATTGTTAGTGGTGGTGGAGGTGAGGGAACCTATATTTCAAAAAGACCTAAAAAAGCTGATTTTGCGGCAGCAAAACCTGGCTATGCGAGAATAGATTTTTATGATGATGGGGATGCATGGATCACTTATATAAGTCCAGAAAACTCTGAAGCTAAAGAGATCTTCAGAACCAAACTTTTCAATAAGAAGTCATTTATTGAAACATCGAAACCCGACCATCTTACTGGATTATTCATCGATAGTATCAAAAGAACGAACTTAACAGATCAATATGATGCGTCCGGCTTCAAAAAAGTATGGATGGGTGAACATTATCGTCGTGAATGGGGAACAACGGTTGACTTACCGGTATTTGATATTGGCAAAGAAAAAGGCGGACTGAAGATCATCAAGCGCGGTGGTGGACAACAGACTTTCTCTCTACGACTTGAAGATAAAGACGGAAATCAGTTTGTACTAAGATCTGTAAATAAAGATGTTAAAAAAGCACTTCAACGCATTGTACATAATACCCTGATCGAAGATATGGTACAGGATGAGATCTCTGCATCCCACCCTTATGCATCTTTAACGGTTCCCGACTTAGCCAAGGCAGCCGGGATCTATCATACGAACCCAAAAATAGTTTATGTTCCAAATGATCCTAGATTCGGGATCTACCAGAGTCGTGTTGCAGATCAGGTATTTCTATTTGAAGAACGACCTAAAGGAAATATGGAACACGCCGACAATTTTGGGAACACCAAGAAAGTTGTTGGTACTTTCGATCTGATCAAAAAGCTGGAGAATAAACCGGATCATATCGTTGATCAGAAAGCAGTTGTTAAAGCCCGACTATTCGATATCTGGATCGGCGACTGGGATCGACATGATGATCAATGGAGATGGGCATCATTTAAAGAAGATGGGAAAACGATCTACCGACCTATTCCACGAGACAGAGATCAGGTATATTTCATAAGTGAAGGTGTTGTAATGTGGCTGATCAGTAGAGATTTCCTAATGCCAAGATTCCAGGGATTCAATCATAAGATCAGTAATGTAAAAGGTTTCCAGTTCAATGCCAGACATTTCGATAGAGCCTTTACCACTGAAATGACGCCTAAAGATTGGATTGAGCAGGCGAAGATCTTACAGTCTGAGATCAATGACAGCATTATCGACAGAGCAATGCAAAAGCTCCCACAGGAGATCTATGTTTTAAATGGAAATCTGATCAAAAGTAAGCTAATAGCACGATTGGCTGATCTGCATATTTATGCGAAGCAATACTCAGAATACTTATCGAACGCGGTAGACGTTGTAGGAACTGATGATCGAGACTTCTTTGATGTGAAACGATTAAAGGGCGGTGAGCTAGAAGTATCGAGATATGAACTGAGTGATAAAAAAGGTAAAGTTAAAGACCTAAAATATCGTAGGGTCTTCACACCTGAACATACCAGAGAAGTAAGACTATACGGATTAAAAGAGAAGGATCGATTTGATATTTCAGGTCGTGCCGAAGATGGTATAAAACTCCGAATGATCGGTGGAAAAGGAAATGATACATATAATGACAATTCCTTTGTAAGTGGAAAAGCAAGAAAGAATGTCATTTACGACAGAAAAGATAAAAAGAACACCTTTAATGTTGGGAATGAAAGCAATTTACAGCTTTCTAAATCCAAGAAGATCAATGAGTATGATCGTTTACAATACACTTATAACAAAGTGATTCCACTTGTATCATTTGGTTATAATATCGATGATGGTGTTTTTCTTGGATTAGGTGCGCATATCAGAACTTATAATTTCCGTGACTCATCTATACAAACCATCAATGCAAAACATGCCTATAAATCTAAAGCCACGAGCTTCAGATACCATGGCGTACATACGGGAGTTTCTCGTTTTTATGATCTGGAATTGAGTATGGAACTCGGTCTACCTAAAAATGTCGATAATTTCTTTGGTTTGGGAAATAATACTCAGAAGATCGAAGAAAAGGATGATGAAGATGATGAGGAAAAATTCTATAGAGTGAATTACAAACATGTATTTGTAAATCCTGCTATGTTATTCAACTATGATAAAAAACTATCATACTCATTTGGAGCATTCTACCAATTCATTCATATTACAGATACTTCAGATCGTTTTATTGGAACTTTATATCCCGGACAGATGAGTTCCAATGTCTTCGGGAAGAATAGTTATCTAGGTTTAAATGCAAAGCTGAATATTGATACTCGAAATGACAAGATCAATCCGGAAAGAGGAATTCACTGGGTATCAGAAGCATCATATTATAAAGACTTGAATGAACATAATAAAAGCTTCCTGAAACTGAAATCGGATCTGAGTACGTATGTGAGCTTCACTGAAAATCCAAGATTTGTGTTGGCCATGAGATTTGGTGCAGCTACAAATATCGGAGGATTCGATTTTTATCATGCAAACTATTTGGGCGGTAAGAATAATCTAAGAGGCTATTTCAGCAATAGATTCGGAGGTGATAGCTATTTATACCAAAACACGGAATTAAGGATCAAGTTGTTGAATATCAGAAAATATCTATTTGTAGGACAATGGGGGATCTTACTTTATAATGATGTGGGTAAAGTGTGGATCAAAGATGAGATCTCAGAGGGATGGCATAATGGATATGGTTTTGGAACATGGTTAAATCCTTTTAATGCAACTACACTTAATTTCACATATCAGCGTTCTAAAGAAGAAGACTTTTTCATTTTCAGACTAAACTTTTTATTCTAGAAAAGACATATAATATCAGAATTATGAATAAAATCAATCAACAGATCATAAGCGAGGTTGAAGCATACGTTAGCGAGCACTTCAACAAACATGCAGATAAGGAGATCTTCAAGTATCACTCACTGGATCACACAAAATATGTTGTGAATGCAGCAAAAGAAGTTGCTGCAGGTGAGCAATTTGATGAAGATGAAACGAATGCATTGATCGTTGCTGCATGGTTTCACGACGTCGGGTATTTCGAAGCACCAAAAATGCACGAAATGAAAGGCGTTGAACATGCCATGAATTTCCTTAAGAAATATGAGCTGGATGAAATGCAGTTAAAGATCATCAACGAAGCCATTTTAAAAACTTCATGGCCGCAAGTTCCAAGTTGTAAATACTCAAGAGCGATCTGTGATGCGGATCTAAAACACCTCTCAGATCCAAACTACTTTGATTTAGTTGAAGCTTTAAGAATTGAAGTATCACATTTAAGACAAAAGCAATTCAAAAAAAGAGAATTCTTATCCTTAAATCAGATCTTCTTCGAACATCATGGATATTTCACTCAATATGCAAAAGATAACTGGAACGAGGGTAAAGCTATTAACCTCACAAAGATTGAAGAGAAAGTAGCAAAATTTCAAAGCAAGAATGAATCAAAAGTCGTTGATCAGTTAACGAAAGAAAATGACAAGCTAAAAAGGAAATTGGAAAAAGCTTCAGGATATTCGAGAGGTGTAGAGTCGATGTTCAGACTTACTGCCAGAAATCAGATCAATCTAAGTTCAATAGCTGATAATAAATCCAATATTCTGATCACTGTAAATACGATCATTATTTCTATTCTGGTTTCTACTCTTGTAAGAAAATTCGATGATTCTCCGGAATTGATCATTCCAACACTTACATTCTTAACATTCAGTTTGATCACTATAATCTGCTCTATTCTATCTACCAGGCCACAGATCTCACATGGAAAGTTCACTGAGGATGATATAAAAAGCAATAAGGTCAATCTATTGTTCTTTGGTAACTTCTTCAATATGAAATTGGATGAATATGAATGGGCTGTAGAAGAGTTGATGAAAAACGACAATTACTTATACTCAACGATGATCAAGGATCAATATTTATTAGGTAAGGTGTTGGCTAAGAAATACAGGCTACTCCGATTGGCCTATAATATCTTTATGGTTGGAATTATAATTTCCGTAATACTGTTTATCCTATCCCAGATGGGGATCTAAATAAAAAACCATCCGCCGGCTGGCGGATGGCTTTCTTTTTTTTACTTGAATAAGTTTACATCATTATCCTTTAAACTCAGATCATTCGCATTATCGAGTCGGGATAAGATCGTCTCTCTCTTCTTTTGGAATCTCTGCATCTTCCTAAGTATCCAATCCAGAAGTTTAACGGCTTTATGAATATGATAGCCTTTATTCAGCATTACACATTCTGCACGTTGAGCAAATGCTGCATCAGTAATTTCTGCTCTAGAAGGAGTTCCTTTTTTTGCAAGACTTTCAAGAACCTGTGTTGCTAAAACATCCGGGATATGAGCAGCTTCGCAAATTCTCAGGATCTCTTCCTGAATACTTGCTACATTCTTCCAACCGATCTCAATGGCAAGATCACCTCTGGCGATCATTACACCGATCGGATAGGTTTGCATAGCGCGTAATAAGATCTTCGGGAAATTATTGAATCCTTTGCGTGTTTCTATCTTGAGTATGATGCCTAATTCTGCATTTAGTTTCTCAAACTCATCCATAAGCTCCTGAACATCACTTTCAGAGTTTACAAATGAAAGATTCACAGTATCGGCATTTTTACTTACAAATGGCAGATCACTTTTGTCTTTAGCAGTCAATCCACTGATTTTCAAATCACTTTCAGGGAGATTAATTCCTTTATCCGAACGAAGTTTTCCTCCATTAGCTTTAGCATGCGTTACCTTGATCTTTAATTGATCATCTGAAACCTCTTCAATAATTGCTTCAATTCTACCATCATCAAACATGATCTCCTCTCCTACTTTCACATCCTGAAAGATCTCTGGTAGTGTACAGGAAATATGTGCAGGTTCGATAAGATTGCCCTGCTCATCAAATTTTGCATTTTCACC
Source organism: Bacteroidota bacterium (assembly GCA_002711565.1). Taxonomy (GTDB): domain Bacteria; phylum Bacteroidota; class Bacteroidia; order Bacteroidales. The sequence goes on along the minus strand of PARP01000065.1, from coordinate 13,983 downwards.
TAAAACGGGTTCTTTATGAAGGATCAGTTCATCTCCGGTATGTAAGACAATGAAGTTTTCAATTGAACTAAATTCTCCGATCTGGATCTCTTTGATCTCAGTTTTTTTCTTTTTGAATAATGTAAATCGGGTTCCCGATTCGATATAAGCAGAATCTGAACAATGCGCCCATCTGCCTTTTCCTTCTCGCTGGATGATCTCTAGTTTGATCTTTTTTCCTCGCGTATCTTCAAAACGGATGGCATCCCCTTTCTTTGCAAGATCCAATAATTCTTTTTCAATAGGAATAATAGCATCTGCAGTATCTCTTGGAGGTTGAATAGTTGGGGGTGCCAGCCAAATCAATGCCGGAGTTTTCACTTTACCCAGGTTGTCGCGTTTGGGTTTGATATGAATTACTTCAGGTCCCGGGATCATCGCTCCAGTTCTGAGTTTTGGTCCACCAAGATCCATCATGATCTTACATTGCTTATGCATTTTAAAGCTAGCATCATGCACATTATCGATCATTTTCTTCCATACTTCAGGCGTATCATGTGCACAGTTGATCCGTGCGCAATTCATTCCATTAGCCAGAAGCTGACGAATAAACGTTTGGTCTTCAGCTGCAGTATTTGGGAGCGTAACCATAATTCTGGTTCTACGCTTACGGCCTTTATTACCGAATAAGGCTTTCGTATTCTGATTTAAGATCTTAGAACTTTTTCGAATCGAAATCGTTCCTTTTCTTTTTTCATTGATCGGCTCACCCATCAAGTGGTTAATGATCGTTTTGATGGCTAACAGACTTTTCATTACATGTGCTTCCACATTATCGAGTGAAGGCAAGCCCATGATTCGAAGTTGGTCCTGAAGCACATCAATAGAGAAACTACGCAGAGCCATATAGTGAACCAGGTTTAGTGCACTTTTTTGATACTGAGGGTGTACCATTTGGATCTCGTCTTCATATTTCTCTTCTAACTCGATTGCAGCTTCAATGATCTCCGTGATCTGGTCAGACAGTTGCTGCAATTTCAAAGCATTCAGTTTCATAGGAAATATTTTAATTATTGAATACTACGAATGTACTAATTAATGATAAGTTATGAATGATAAATTATAAATGATAATATTGAATTGGATCATTCAGAGTTCGATTGATATTGCTCTTTTCGCAAAAAAATAAAGAGATGATCGATTTAACGCATAAGCTGGGAGAAGAAATATCTGTATATCCGGGAACTGCTCAACCGAATATTACACAAACAAACAATATAGAAGAACACGGTTACGCATTGATATCAATGCATATCGGCACGCATACCGGAACACATATCGATGCACCTTGTCATATTGTGCCCGGGAAAAGATCTCTGGATCAGTATCCGATTGATTTTTTCATCGGTTCAGCCTATGTTCTGGATTGTACGGATCGATCAGAAATAACTAAAGAATTATTGGAAAAACATGCCACTGAGATCGCTGAATCTGAATTTCTGTTATTCTATGCCGGATGGCACCATAAATGGAATACGGAAGCTTATTTTGATGCCTATCCTGTGCTGAATGAAGAAGCTTGTCAGTATCTTTTGAATTTCAATCTTAAGGCTGTAGGATTCGATAGTATTTCTGCAGATCCGGTTGGCTGTATGGAGATCGCAAACCATAAGTTTCTTTTGGGAAATGATATATTGATCATGGAGAACTTAAATAATCTGGAGAAGTTGAACGGAAAGAAATTTGAATTAAATTGTATTCCTTTATTGATCAAAGACTCTGATGGCTCAACTGTAAGGGTCTTCGCCAGAAATATTAAATAAGAATTAAAATGAGTTCACTATTCTCTATTGAGTATACCGTTAATACAACCTATGTAAATGCAAATAAAAAATTAGGCTTATATGGTTTAATGTGCATGTTGCAGGATGCCGCAAGTGTTCATGCAATCAAACTCGGTTTCGGATATGAGGATATGAAAAGCTCGGGTATCTTTTGGGTATTGAGCCGACAAAAGATCATTATGAAGAGATGGCCGGATTGGCGTGAGAAAGTTCAGATCAAGACCTGGACCAAACCGGTAGAAAGTTTTTATGCCTATCGAGAATTTCAAGTGCTGGCTGATGGTCAAGTTATTGGTGAATGCAGCACCATGTGGTTGATTCTCGATAGCAATACACATCGTCCGAAAAAAGCTGATTTTCTTAACGAAACTGTGAAACCTCATCTTGATGACAGTCTAAACTTTACAGCAGGCAAAGTTGTCAAACCAGAAGAAACAAATGTAGATGCAAGCTTTTTGGTTAGGAATTCAGATATTGATATGAATCAGCACGTGAATAACACCAAATATGCTCAATGGGTGCTGGATAGCATTCCATTTGACCTTCATTCTAAATTTACTTTGAAAGAGTTTGAGATCAATTTTCTGAATGAAAGCTTTCTGGGCGATGAAATTGAAGTTTCCAGTCACAGATCAATAGCAGAACTAAATCACAATCTCACATTCATGGGAAAAAGATCTTCAGATTCTAAAAGCGTGTTTCTTGCCTCTATGAAGGCAGAGCAGCTATCTTAAGCTCCCAAAACCGACTTATACTTATCAACATTATTTAGTTGTGCATTAATTCTGATGTATATTTGGGTATTAACCCATTAAATTAAATCGAATGACACATCACACGAAAATCCCTGCCTGGTTTTGGGTAGTAACTATTATTGCACTCTTATGGAACATAATGGGAGTATTCTCATTTTTCGCACATGTTTTTATATCTGATACAGCACTTAAAGCTTTACCAGCAGAAGAACAAGCTATATATGCAAGTTATCCAATGTGGACACAGATCGTATTTGCATTATCAACTTTCGGAGGTTTATTTGGATGCATTGCATTATTACTGAAGAAACAGATCGCGGCAAGATTATTCCTAATTTCATTACTTGCCATTCTGATCCAAATGACACACAGTATGTTCTTCACCGATGCAATAGAATATTACGGACCACAATCTATAATTATGCCGGTCTTGGTAATAGTAATAGGTATTGTGCTATTATGGTTTAGTAGATTCTGCACTAAAAAAGGTATTCTTAATTAAGCACTTATGTGACTTATACATAAAATTTAGCTATCTTAAAGTCCTGATTCCTTCAGGACTTTTTTTATGCATATATTCACTCCTTCAAAACTTACTAAAGGCTATACGGAAGTATTTGAGCAATTAGGCTTTCAGTTAAGTAATCAACCCAAAGAGATCTTTTTACCATTTGGCAAGCAATCTGTTCATGAGTTTGAAAGCTATTTGAATTATCCCGAGGTAAAGTACTTCCTTCAGATTCCCGACATTCACCTATTCTCCAAAAAAACTCAATTATGGATGAATATGGTAAATTACTTCGGACTTGATAAAAGTTTAAAGATCCTTCCTCAAACCTATATTCTCAACACAAAAAAAGACCGAACTAAACTAGAGGAACTTTCCCAAAGGTCAGACCTGTCATTCATAGCTAAAGGAAACCAACAAAGAAGGCAAAGCATAAAATTGATCAATGCTTCGGAAATACCTGAACTCTACAATGACAGTAAGTATAAATTGATCCAGGAGATCATAGATTCAAGAAATATCCTTAGCGAAAGAGCATTCAATATCAGAATGTTCATGATCATGAATTTTTCCAAGGGAGAGTTTAAGTCTTATATTTCAACGAATGGGAAACTAGTGCATAGCGATAATGACATAAACTATATAAGTGATACTGATCATTATGAAGATGAGCTTCCTCTCCTATTGATAGATGTTTTCTCAGATAAATATGCACTGAATAGGAATAAGATCCTTTCGCAGCTAAAAAAGATCTGTGCTGCTGTAAGTGAGGTTTATATTGATAAAGTTGACTGGACCAAATTCGTTCAGGAAAAGAATTTTTGTCAGCTTTTTGGGATCGATCTGATCATGGATCAAGATCATCAATTAAAACTATTGGAGATCAATAACAGACCTCAGATCAAATCATATAATAATCGAGATAAGAGTTTTAAGGATGCAATTTTCGCCGATTGGATAGATCATTTCTTACTGAACAGAAACAAACTACGCCTTGAATGGATCCAAACCTATAGCTATTAAAAAGCTGAGTTATAAATTTGGTGAATTGTTTGAAGATCGATCTTTGCAGGTGTGATCTTTACATCATCTTTAACGATCGTTTCCTCTGCATATTTAAGAAACTCCTCATTATTTATTCCATGCTCAGAAAGTTTCGTTTGAACACCTAATGATTCAATAAAAGATCTGATTCCTCCTACATCTTTAAACAAGTCATCAATCTTTTTGATCTTTTCCGGACTTGTAGATCTTCTTCTCATAAAGTCCATAAAAGTTGGTAAAAGAACACCATTTGCCAATCCATGTGGCAAGCCATAATGGATCGTTAGTGGATATGCCATGATATGCAGCAAAATCGTACTTGCATGAGTAATTGAAATTCCAGCTAAAGCAGAAGCATAAGCCATTGCATCCATTCCATCTTTATCTTTATCTATGGCCTTCGGAAGGTTCTCAATTACGATCTTTATAGATTCCAGAGCATACAGATCATTAAGATCGAAGGTATCAAGAGATAAATATGCTTCAATGGCATGACAAAGAACATCCATAGCCGTATTTCTGGTCACACTTTCAGGCATAGAATAAGTTAACTCAGGATCGATAATGGCTGTTTTAGCGAATACTTTGGGATGAGAAAAGCATTTCTTTAGTCCGGCTCCAGTATCAGTAAAGATCGCATAAGGAGTTACTTCACTGCCGGTCCCTGAAGTAGTTGGAATCTGAATAATGGGTAATGGTTCATTGTGCAGGGATTCTCCATTCATATATGCCAACACAGGCTTGCTATTTCTGCAAAATGCTGCAACACCTTTAGCGGCATCCATAGGTGAGCCGCCACCAAAACCGATGATCAGTTCAACTTTATTCTCCCAGGCAAAATGAGAAGCTTTTTCGATAGTTTCAAAAGAAGGATTTTCTTCAATCTCCTTATATACAAAGCATTTGAATTGGGATAATGAATTCTTAACAAATCGGGGAATGTCGCATTTATCATAAACGATAGGATCAGTAACAATCAGGATCCGTTGAATATTCGAAGGAATAAAACTCTTAAGGGTTCTTACCTTTCCGGCACCAAATACGATATTGGAAGGCATAAAAAAACTAAAATCTTTCATCACATAGTATAGGTTAGTGAAGGGAAATTACGAATTTTATTTCTTATAGTGATTTAATTATCTCCTATCATCTAAAGGATCAAATGCTTATCTTCGTTAAAGTGAAAATAAAATCAAAGCTACTATGAAGCGTTTCATTTACCTTTACATTCTCGTTTTAATTGTTGCCTGCACATCTGGCACTCAGACATCTAAAGAAGCGGATCACTTCCAATGCGTTACACTCTTAGGAGACACACTTTTCACACCTGAGCTTAAGGACTCTCAAGCCTTGAACAATTATTTGGAGGCACAGAAGAATTATGAATCGAATACTGATGATCCTACAGCTCTGATCTGGTATGGCAGAAGAGCAGCTTATCTGGGACAGTATAAAGAAGCTATAAGATTGTTCAGTTTAGGTATTGAAAAACATCCAGAGGATGCACGTTTTTACAGGCACAGAGGTCATCGATATATTTCTACCCGACAATTTGAACTGGCAATTTCTGATCTGGAGAAGGCAAAGGAGTTAACAACCCAATCAGAAGATATGGTAGAACCCGATGGACTTCCAAACTCAAAAAACATTCCACTTACAACTTTAAAAGGTAATATCTTTTATCATCTTGCATTATCATACTATCTACAAAATAATATTGACGCAGCAGGGGGTACAATTATGTTTGGAAGTCTTTTTGATAAATATGATGACAATATTGTTTCAACTGCACAATGGTTTTATATGACTCTACGTCGTATGAATGAGAAGAAGTCTGCAATGCTTCTTCTGCAAGGGATCAATAAAGAAATGGATATCATTGAAAATATGAGTTACCACCAAATGTGTTTGTTTTATAAAGGAGAGCTAACCGAAGATGAATTAAAAATTGATGATGTTGCTTTATACAGCTTAGGTAATTGGTATCTCTATGAGAAAAATGACAAAACAAAAGCTAAAGAATACTGGAGTAAACTTTTGAAAGAAGGAAATCCTTATTCTTTCGCTTATATAGCATGTGAGGCAGATTGGGCACGATTATTCAACGACTAGAATATGGCAATTTACGCTATTGGCGACATACACGGTTGTAACAAGGCTCTGAAAGTCCTTTTGCAAACAATTCCTAAGAAAGAAGAAGACACTTTTGTGTTTCTGGGTGATTATGTAAATCGTGGACCGAAATCAAAAAAGGTTATTAAACAGTTAATCAAATTTTCTGAAGGTCACAACTGTATATTTCTGAGAGGGAATCATGATATTTTGATGATGAATGCACGTAAAAGTCGGGCTCATTTTGATGTATGGATGCGCTCCGGAGGGATATTCACACTAGATTCGTATAAAACTGAACAATATTCGAACTGGGTAGAGGATGTGGGAGAAAAGCATTGGAATTTCTTGGACTCAACAAAAGCTTATTATAAGACTGATGAATTCATATTTGTACATGCCGGACTTGAAGAAGGAATAAAGCTAAGCGAGCAATCAGTCGATAGCTTATTCTGGGATAAATTTAGGTTCCCTAAGAAATACAGTGACAAAAGAATAGTTGTTTGCGGTCATACGGCTAGAAAAAACGGATATATTGCAAACTTCAGACATACAATATGTATTGATACAGGAGTGGCGGCCAAGCAATGGCTCAGCTGTTTAAATCTCGATACAGGTGAGTATTATCAAGCTAATCAAAAGCGAATGACGAGAACAGGATCAATAAAAATTCACAAAGCATTAACTATATGATCGCAATTTTATCACCTGCCAAAGCATTTCATCCTGAGAGTTCATCAAAGATCAATTTAGGGACCGATCCTTTTTTCTTAAGAGAGGCGATCAAGATCAATAAACAAATGAGAAAATACTCTCAAAAAGAATTAATAAAATTATTGAAGGTTAGTCCTGCATTAGCTGAACAATCATGGGAACGATTTCAACGCTGGAAAAAAGACTCAATTCAAGAGCATACAAACCAGGCAATCTTATCTTTTAAGGGAGAAGCTTATCGTGGTCTTGATGCACATTCTATGTGTGAGGAAGAGTTAAAATTCGCTCAGGATCATCTCAGAATTCTTTCCGGCCATTATGGAGTACTAAGACCTTTAGATCTAATACAGTATTACAGATTGGAAATGGGAACGAAACTAGCTTTCGGAGAATTTAAAAATTTATATGCTTATTGGGGAGACAAGATCGCGAATCATTTAAACCGTGAGCTTTCAGGTGAGCGAAGTATCATTAATCTTGCTTCTAATGAGTATTTAAAATCCGTTAACACTAAGAAACTTAATGCCAAGATCATTACTCCAATATTTAAAGATTTTAAAGATGATCAGTATAAAACGGTAATGGTTTATGCTAAATATGCCAGAGGTGCTATGGTCAGGTTTATTATAAAAAATGGTATTACGGAATCTGAGCACCTAAAGGCTTTTGATTTGGATGGTTACTATTTTTCGGAAGAACAATCTACCGAAGTGAACTGGGTTTTTCTCAGGGGTTAGATCTTGCAACTTCCAGCAATTTTATAAATTCATCAGGACTCATAACATAATGCACTTGGGAGTACTTATTTATATTACTGATATTTAGTTTAGAACCTGATATCATAAAATCGATATTAAGATTCTCCGCTAACTCATATAATTCGGTTTGCCTTTTTTCATTTAACGGAATTGTTGAGACACTAAACATCATTGATGCCTTTGTGATCTGGATTGCTTCTCTGATATTAGAGTATGGTACATTCTGGCCCAAATAGATCACTCTCCAACCAACAGACTTAGCAATATAGTGAGCTAAGATCAAACCAATTTCATGATTCTCACCTTCTGGAAGAAACATTATTAAGCATTTAGCATTTTTATTAACAGAGATCTTATCAATTGAGACAATGATCTTTTGACGAATAAGATTTGTAATAAAATGTTCTTGTGCAGGTACAATACGATTGATACCCCAAAGTAATCCAACTCTATTTAAGAATGGATAGATAACCGAAATTATGGTTTCTAATAGTCCATGTTTATTGCTAAGCCGAGTAAAAGTTTTGTCAAAAGCATCTTCATCCATGGCAGTCATGGCAATTGTTAAAGAAGCGATCTCATCTTGATGGTCTTGTTCATCTTTTTCCATCAGTTTTTCTACCTGTAGTGAAATTTCTGATGTTTTCATTGCATCTATCTGTGAGATCCGAAAACCATTTCTACTCAATATGCTAACATTCAGCAACAATTGTAATTGTTCATCTGAGTATAATCGAATATTGGTATTGGAACGCTTAGGACTAATAAATGAATACCTACTCTCCCATTTTCGCAATGAATGTGCAGAAATTCCAGTCAAGGACTCAACTTGTTGCATTGAATAAGTTGCCACGTCGAACGATTTATTAATAAATATAGACACATATAATATATTTAAGATCTCATTATCAACAAATTTAATAAAAAAATGTTAAATGTCTAACTTTTTCATCTTTTTCCTTGACATTTATATTTTCGAATAGTATGTTTGTCAAAGTTTAACCATTAAATCTTTAGACATGAAATTAAAACTTATAACTTTAGTAGTGATTCTAGGAATATCTACTACGATGTATGCCTCTGATTGTAATAGTTCAGATAAACCAACAAAAAACATTGTTGAATTAGCAGTGGAGAATGGATTTAATTCCCTGGCAGCGGCATTAGTAAAAACAGATCTTATAGGAGCTTTGGAAGGTGAAGGACCTTTTACGGTATTTGCACCGACTGACGAAGCTTTTGGAAGATTATTAGAGACAATCGGACAAAAAAGTATTGACGACGTACCAACAGATGTATTAAAACAAGTATTATTATATCATGTAGTGGCAGCAGATGTTGCTTCAAACCAAGTGAGTGATGGCTGGGTAGCAACCTTAGAGGGTAGCAAGATCCAATTGAGTACAGATGACGGAGTTCGTGTAAATGGTGTATCAGTAATTAGTCCTTACGATGTTGATGCAACTAACGGGATCATTCACACTATTGAAAATGTGATTGTACCTGAGTCTATTGCACAATTCGTGAATACAGTACTTGAGCCGGCATTTTTCAATAAAAACTTTTCTACTCTAGTAGCAGCAGCTGTTAAAGCTGATGTTGTTGAGACTTTACTCACTACACCTAACTTAACGATTTTTGCGCCTGATAATAAAGCGTTTATGAAAGCAGGGATCACTCTAGACAAAGTAGATAGTAAAACATTAGCAAGCGTATTGACTTACCATGTTGTAGGAGCTAAGGTTCTTAGTTCTGATATCCCGCAAAAAGCAACTACAGTAAATGGTAAATCTCTTAAATTTTCTGTTGCCTCATCAGGTGCTTACATCAATGGCGACACCAAGATAAAAGCGGTTGACATTGAATCAGGGAGTGGTGTTGTTCATGTAATTGATCAAGTCCTGATCCCAAATTAAAATTCATACATTTTAAATTTGGTTTGAATCGGTGCAAGTTTTCCTGCACCGATTTTTTTTTGATCTGTGCAGTAGTTTTTTGATAAAGATCAAGACTAACAATTTATCTCAATAGTATTTTTGATTATTGAACAAACCTAATTATATAAACATGAGAACAATTCTATTTATTATAACAATTATACTGACATCACATCTTGGCTTTGCACAATCTACAGATAAAGCATATGAATGGGACACCTACAATCGCAAGCTATCAATTGGTAATGACTTACATTTAGATACTCAAAAAGGATCAGGATACGCCAAGATCAAAGATCTGGAGTTCTCAAATGGTGTCATTGAACTAGAGATCAAAGGAAAAGATCAAAGAGGCAGAAGCTTTGTTGGACTTGCTTTCCATGGTATAAATGACTCAACCTATGATGCAGTATATTTCCGTCCATTCAATTTTCTATCTGAAACCAAAGCAGCAAATGCAGTTCAATATATTTCACATCCTAAAAATACATGGCATAGCTTACGTAAAGCATATCCAGGTAAATATGAAAGCACTATGGATTCAAAACCGAATTCGAATGATTGGTTTAAGATCAAGATTGTCATCAAATACCCAACAGTGAAAGTTTATACTGAGGGGATTGACACTCCTATTCTTGAAGTAAAACAACTTAGCAAACAGAAACATGGCTGGATCGGAATTTGGGCCGGAAATGGTTCTGAAGGATGTTTTAGGAATATTAAAATCACACAATTCTAATCATTAGAATTCGCATTTGAAAATCTATCTATATTATTCATTATTGATTATCTTAGTTTTGATTTTGTTATGCCAAATAATACAGACTTAACATACTGGGTGGATGAATTCACCGATGAGATGCTTAATTGGGCAATCTATAAAACTTCAAATCTGGAACTTGCTAAAGACCTTGTGCAGGAGACCTTTGTAATTGCAGCTGCTAATCTCGATACTTTTGAAGGAAAGAGTTCACCCAAAACATGGCTAATGGGCATTCTTAGGCACAAGATCATCGATCATTATCGTGCTAAAGTTCGAAAACCGGTACAGCAATCACAATTAGAAAATGATCATTATTTCGATAAAGATGAGCATTGGATAGATTCCGCATCTCCAAATATCTGGGATGATGATGAAATGCATCTACTTGATAATGATGATTTCAATGAAATTTTAAAGCAATGTATCGAAGCCTTACCGGAGAAGTGGAATTTTTGTATTCAAGCAAAGTATTTAATGGATAAAAAAGGTGAAGACATCTGTCAGGAGCTTCAGATCAGCCCGACTAATTTTTGGCAGATCGTTCACAGATCAAAGCTAAAATTACGTGAATGCATCGAGAACAATTGGATAGAAGAATAAAATGAAACAGCTATTACTTACGTGTTTAAAAGCAACCGAATTGGTTGAAAAGAAGTTTCTCTTCAAACTTAGTTTTAGAGAAAGGCTACAACTAAGACTACATTTAAGTGTTTGCAATATTTGTTTACGCTATTCAAAACAAAGCGCACTTCTTGAGCAAGGCATATCGAACCTTCATGAGTCTTCAACCTTTACAATTGATAGTGAAGCATATAAACAACAACTCAAAGAAAAGCTTCACAATCAAATCTAGATTCTAATTTCTGCTGTTTGCTTTGAGCTCGGTCCCTGAGTATTCTAAGTTAAAAGCAAGTAATTAAACAGAAAAGTTCACATATGGTTCATCTCTGTTTGCAACAGCGAAGACTCTATAAATAATTTTACAGGCAACAGCATTGATTACTGACATTTTATGTTTCCCTTCTTTTGTTTTTCTATTGAAGTATGTTTTAATCTGTTGATCATGCCTTATTGCAGTATTTGCAGCATTAAACAATAGTTTTTTTAACTCTTTATTTCGATACCTGCTAGTCTTGTCTTTTCTTTTAACACTTGTACCAGAAGTATATTCAAAGGGAGCTAAACCACAATAGCAATTGAACTTTCTGGGGTTATTAAATGATTTAAAGTTATTAGTGTATAAAAGTATGGAAGCTGCAGTTATTAGACCTATGCCAGTAACCTTAATGATTTTATCATAAGATTGTTTAAGGTCATTATCTTGATTAATCAACTCAATAATTCTCTTCTCAAGCCTAGTGATTTTAATGTCATAGCGAGCAATCTCTCTTTTATAATCATTAATTTCAGTCTTCATGGGTACAACCTTTGATGTGATGATCATAGATTTATGTGCATTTTTAAGCTGTGTTCTTATACGAACATAATGATCCCTGATAGTAAGCATTGTTTTCATTCTTAAAACACTCTCACTTTGTAACTTTGTCGGCTTAAGTTTATGTGTAAAGGTAGCTGCATATATGGCTATTCTCTGTGCATCTATAGGATCCGACTTACCCCTTGTAAGACCGCTAGACTTAATAATATCAATTGAAGCAACCATTGAGTATTTCTGCTGTTGACTTTGAAGAATATGGGCTAATAACAAGCCATAATGACCTGTATGTTCAAAGCAATACCATACCTGCCTACTCTTAACTTTTCTCTCAATAAGTTTAATCATCTTTCTGATCCCGCTTATAGTATTATCTGTCTTTTCGAGAAGTAAGATGTTCTTATCCTGCTGATTACAAACAGCATAATCTAAAGAGTCTTTGGATACATCGATACCACAATAAAAATATTCCATAACTTTAGCTTTAAGTTTATAAAACTCTGATGAACCAGAGGGAGTTCAATGCTAAAACCATTAATAAGCCTTGATGCTTAAAATTCTAATTGGCCCAGAACTCTCGAAAAGGATAGGTCTGATACTCAGCTTAAGTCTTAGAACTTTAACGTCGAACTAGTTCACCTAACCTTTTCTGGTTCTTCAGATATATCTCCTAAAAGATAATCTATAAAAACATTTTGCTAAACTAATGGCCTGTCGAAGTACACTCTAGTCACTTATTAATGTCCAATGTAAAATGTAAAATACTAAATGTAAAAATCGCTACATCATAAGTATAAACTATCTTTTTATCTTAATAAAATTGTCAGATAAATTTGTTAGTAAAAAACTTAAAAATTGCTTTGATATCATATAAAAGTTAATTTATTTTATAACCATGTATAATCTTGTGTAATCTGGTTATTAAAATGAAAGAATATTATACTTTATCTGAAGTAGCTGATTTATTATCAGTAAGTAAGGAAACTCTGCGACGTTGGGATAGAAATGGGAAACTCTCTGCAGTTCGAGAACCAATGAGTAATTATCGAATATATAAAAAAGACCAACTTAGAATATTTGATGAACTTGATTTTTTATTTAATTCCGAGAAGACTACAAATTTTGTAAATCCAAAACGATGTTTTAAAGCAATTGAATTATTTGCAGGTGCAGGAGGTTTAGCTATTGGTCTTGAGAAGGCTGGAATTGAATGCTTAGCGTTAAATGAAATAGATAAATGGGCAGCTGAAACATTAAGAATAAATAGACCACAGTGGAATGTTATAGAAGATGATATTAAAAATGTATCTTTTTCTAGTTTCAAAGGTGAGGTTGATATTATTACAGGAGGTTTTCCATGTCAAGCATTTAGTTATGCTGGAAAAAAATTAGGGCTTGAAGATACTCGAGGCACATTATTCTATCAATTTGCCAAAGTAGTTAAAGAAACGGAACCATTAATTTGCATAGGTGAAAATGTTAGAGGTCTTTTAAAGCATGATAATGGACAAACGATTAAAGGCATGATATCAGTTTTAGAAGACATCGGCTATAATGTGTTACCTCCTAAGTTATTAAAAGCAATATTTTATAATGTGCCACAAAAAAGGGAAAGAGTTTTAATAGTTGGTATTAAAAAAGGGCTAGATCATAACTTGTTTAGTTTCCCGAAGCCCTATAATAAAATCTACAATTTAAAAGATGCACTAAAGAAGGGTGATTTATTTAAAACCGATGTCCCAAAATCTCCTGGACAAGGCTATCCTGCGAAGAAAAAGAGCGTTTTAGATAAAGTACCTGAAGGTGGATATTGGAAGGATTTACCTGTTAAATTACAAAAAGAATATATGGGTAAAAGCTTTTATCTAGGTGGTGGTAAGACAGGTATGGCAAGAAGAATGAGTTGGCAAGAACCTAGTTTAACTTTAACTTGTAGTCCTGCTCAGAAACAGACAGAGAGGTGTCACCCAGAAGAAACCAGACCATTCACTGTAAGAGAATATGCTCGAATTCAAACATTCCCTGACGACTGGCAATTTGCTGGTTCGATTTCTCAACAATACAAGCAAATTGGAAATGCTGTTCCTATTAATCTAGCTAAAGAAATTGGATTCTCTATAATTTCTTTTTTAAA
>PARP01000064.1 GCA_002711565.1 Bacteroidota bacterium | reverse complement strand
AAACAAATTACAAACAGTAGAGTATTAATTTATATAACTTTGAATTATTAACACAAATCGTGTAAACAAAATTCAGGACGATACAGTTTAACAATTTAGCAATACAGCAATACAGCAATACAGCAATACAGCATTTGCAGTTTAATTCGGTCTGCGTCTTGATCTATTCTTATTTCTAGAGTTTGAAGAATTAGCAGTTTTATTACTTTTTTTGCGCTTGTTAGAAGCATAATTCTTTTTCCGAGCTCGAGCTGCAAAATATTCTTTTTTGCGTTTCGTTTTTTCCTTTTCCCATTCTTTCTTTTCAATTGAAGTCATGGGTTTGTCAGTTTGTGGGAGCGGATGATCTTCAACCACCGGGATCTTTAGTTTAATCAGTTTTTCAATATCTCTGATATAGATGTTCTCTTCTGGTTCACAGATCGAAATGGCTGTTCCTTTTTCACCTGCGCGTCCGGATCTTCCAATTCGATGAACATAGGTTTCAGCGATGTTTGGAATGTCAAAATTGATAACGTATTCCAGTTTATCGATATCGATTCCTCTTGCAGCAATATCTGTAGCAACTAAAACCCGAATTTCTCCATTTTTAAAACGGTTCAAGGCTTTTTGCCTTTGATTCTGTGCTTTGTCACCATGAATTGCTGCAATGGTGATCTTTCGCTTTAATAGATTCCTGGCGATTTTATCTGCTCCATGTTTTGTTCTGGTAAACAATAAGACTTGCTTGATCTTCTCATCTTTAAGAATATGAAGAAGCAGATCCACTTTGCTGATCTTATTCGTATAGTAAAGTTTCTGCTGAATGGTTTGGGCAGTTGAGGAAACCGGATTTACTGCAACTTTAACAGGATCTGTTAGAATCTTCTGCGACAGTTTTACGATATTTTCAGGCATTGTGGCTGAGAAGAATAGCGTTTGTCTCTCTTTTGGTAAAAGGTAAACGATACGTCGAATATCATGTATAAAGCCCATATCCAACATTCGATCAGCTTCATCCAAAACAAAATATTGAATGTCTTTTAAATGAAGAAAGCCTTGGTTGATAAGGTCTAACAATCGTCCGGGAGTAGCGATCAAAACATCAACACCTTGACGTAATGCATCGGTTTGCGGTCCTTGTTTTACACCTCCGAATATGACAGTATTTCTAACATTGGTGTATTTACCGTAGGTTGTGAAGTTCTCTGCGATCTGAATTGCTAACTCTCTGGTAGGAGTAACGATCAGGGCTTGAATACGTTTGTTCTTCTTCGTTCTGCTTTTATCAAAATGTAAATGTTGAAGAATTGGAATAGCAAAAGCTGCTGTCTTACCTGTACCGGTTTGTGCACTTCCCAGAACGTCTCTATGATTCAGAATCTGAGGAATCGCTTGATTTTGTATTGATGTTGGAGTCTCGTAATTTTCATCCTTAAGTGCCTTAAGGATTGTATCACAAATATTTAATTTTTGGAATTTTATCAAAATTGAATGATTGAAGTCAAAAAAAAACTCATCAAATATTGATGAGCTCAAATCTGAATTGTAAGATGCAAAGGTAAGTAAATTACGATAGTACTATAGATTTACAGTTTACAATTGAAAATCCACTCGTGGTACTTCCCAATTCTTTGGATCATTCTTTATGCCATGTTTATCACTTAAGACTTCCATCCATATCGGTGTTACTTTAATCAGTAAATAATCTTTTTCAGTATCTGGATAGTAAGCATCCCAATGATCTTTCCAATATTTCTTTTTTGTTTTCAGATCATTGATGAGTTCGGCTTTTCCGTGAATTAAGACATAGCCTGAATTGTCTTTGTCGAGATAATACAGACTTACTTTCGGATTGTTTTTGATCTGTTCAACTTTTCGGCTTTGACTATGTGTCCCAAACCAAATCGTGAGATCCTCTTCAGGTGCAAATCCGTCCATTGCTCTCGCACGTGCTATGCCTTCTTTATCGATTGTGATGAGCGAACAAATCCCGCCATCTTTGATGATCATTTTACCGACTTTTATAAGCTCTTTTGCTGAGTAATCAGAGTTGATCGATTTCTGAGAAAAGGTGATCAATGAACCTAAAATAAATGTAAGTAGTAAAAGTTTCTTTTTCATATTAGTCCAGACTTCGATACATAATATGTGCATCTGTTAAACCAAGTTTTTGATGTTGAAAAGCATTCGGAATTGTACCAATGATCTTAAAACCATACTGTTCCCAGATCTTTATTGCTCCATGATTGGATGCAACCACAAAATTGAATTGCATGGCTTTAAAACCCAAATCTTTTGCTGTGATCAATGAATGTTCGCACATTTTTTTTCCAGTCCCTTTCCCATGATGATCAGGATGCACAAAGTAACCGGCATTAGCGATATGTGAGCCGAGATCTACATAATTAGGTTTCAAATAATAAGTTCCCAGGATTTGACCATCTTCTTCTGCAACCCACACATGAAATTCGGGTCCCAGCCAGAATTTATAAACATAATCTTTGGAGCAATCAGGATCAAAAACACAGGTGTCACCTTCCTGGACCACCAATTTGAAAATTTCCCAGATAGCTTCATGGTCTTTGTTTTCGGCTTTACGAATGATCATGGATTAAATATACGGAAAGTCTGAGATTATTCTTCCGTTAGGATATACCAATTCCTGCTGAGCTTGAATTTCTTGACATATATTGATCTGCCTATTGGGTTTAAAACAATTCCCGCGGCGACTGCAGCAAGGCCACCTTTTAAGTTTTCTTTATCGAGACTGCCACCGTCATAACTAGGGTCAAATACCCACACAGTGACAAAAGCCCCTGCTGCTATTGCAGCGATTCCAATCGTCTGAACGATCATGGAATAGGATTTTTGGTGAGGGTTTCCAAAAGCTTTAAGCTTTTTTAGATTTTTAATGTTTAGGGTGATATCGTGATCTGAATAAAGATCAGTTAATATGATCTTATCACCTTCGTGAGTTTTGAAATATCCATTAATAATTGTTTCATCCAGCTTTTGGATCCTTAAGCGCTGACCGGAAATGATCTTATAGCTTGCATCTCTACGTCTGTGTTTGATAATTAAAGTATCATTAAAAACGGAGGTAGCATTTGTAGTCGGGCGAATACTTTTTATTTGAAGGATCTTGATCTTTATATCGATCCCATCATCAGCTTTTCTAATATAGATATGATCATTATCCTTTTTAATAAAAGTTCCGAACATCACAGGGTGGTTGTCCCGCCGTATTTTAACTTTTTGTCCGGCAATGATCTCTACCGGACCAGAGAATTTATTTCTGAAAGTGAAGCTATCACTTAATTCTTGGGCCTGAACACCATTTGTAAAAGTATAGAGTGACAGAAAAATGATGTAGATTGCATTTTTTATTTTAAATGTTATTGAACTATAAACCATCTTTTTCCAGGTTTGAATCTATATTTCCTTGTATGCATTTTCTTTCCGCCTTTTGCTATTCCATAACCTGCGGCAATTAGTGGAATACTTAATAATAATGCATCCGCTTCAGGTGCACCATCAACTTCACCTTCAATAGTGATCGCTGTTACGATAAATCCTAATCCCATCACTGTTATTCCTGCGGCTTGCAAAAGGATACCTCCTGCATAAGCTTCAGCTTTGCCAATAGTTACAATTTTTGTGATATCATCAATTCTTATTGAAATATCAACCTTTGGTTTTGTCTTTGTAACTACTATTTGATGTTTATCCTTTGTATTGTAGTGACCTAAAATAGGTGGGTGATTTTTTGACCAAACTCTGATCAATTGACCAGATTTAATGTATCTGGTTGTATTGTTGTACCTACTTTTTATTATAATTGGATTATTATGGACACTGTAAATACTTGAAAGAACTTTTATTCTGGTAATGTCACTGATTTTGATCTTAAGATTAATGCCTTTTTCATCAAGATAAACAATTATTTGGTCTCCTTCCAATTCTTTAAAGTATCCTTTGATTATTGGATGATTTTTTCTCCAGACTCTTATTTGTTGACCAATTACAACTTTTTGTTCTTGATTTCCTACACTGATTGTGAATTCTTTGTAAGTGCTTGATGCTGTAATGTCTGTTGAATTCTGAGTAAAAACATTTATAGATGATGCACTGATAATTAGAAAAATTAGGATGGCTCTAATACTTATAATCATAGGATAGATTTGATTTTAGAAAAATTCTGCTACTCAGCAGGGGAGGATCAATAGAGTAACATTCTCAAATATATTGAGAAAATGTGGTAATTACAATTTTATGGATGATGTCCTCGAATTGAGGCTATCGTTTGTATTCTATTGCTCTTCGTCGTAATAGATCTTGTAGAATTTTCTTCCGTCGCTATCCGTTCCTTGCTGGATCAAACTTTTATCTCCATGAATATAGATGTGGAAGTTCTTGTCAAGCTTTAAAACACTCTTAAAAACCCGTGCTTGTTTCTTTACAGCCTTATCGGAAATATCAAAGTCTTCAACGATCTCCAGATCATGCTTTTCACGATATTCTGTGTCGAAACTATTGAAGGATTCAATAAGTTCCTGATTATTGAATACCTTTTGTTCAAATTCTTCCTTGTTGAATGATTCATTCTCTTTGAAGTATTCAACGGATTTATTCAGGATATCGATCTTTTCAGTCTTACTGATCTCGAATTCATCATCAATATGTTTGGTGACAAAGTTTTTAGTAACTGTGAGGAAGTCTTTGGTTTGGTTGTAATCGTCATTCGCACATTTCAGGTTAAGAAAAGTATCTCTCCAGAAATGGGCTTCCATGGCTTTATTTGCTTTGTCGATGATAGCGACTTTAAATCCTTTTTCTTTTTCCAGATTGAAGATCCAGCAACCTTTATCAAGCTTATCGATATTGATCCCATCTTCATATTTTACATGATAATCGCTTTCTTCCTGTTCAACTTGCAGAAATGAATGATCATTCTCCGACTTAAAGATCCCGATCACTTCAGCTACATCATCATTCAGAATGATATCGGTAAATCTGGCAACAAACAGATCTCCGGATTTGATATTTGGATGAATTGCAGATTCGTATAAATGCTTGGCAATGTTAATGGTATTGATATGAAATGAATCATGATCATCAAAAATGGCAGATGCATAATTGAAAACCGGATTCATTTGATGATCATCATTGGAGAAAGTGAAATTATAGAATTCCTGATCCGGAAATGATTTTAGAAAATAGGTGAAAAGCAATTCTGCAAGCCTTGGGTCATTCACTTCCAGTTCGGAATGTGAACAGATCAGGTTTTCTTCATTGGTTTTATTGCCTACATTATGTATTGCAAGTTGCTCTATATCAGCTCCTGAATAATCGATCATATCAATGGTTTTAGAAATGCGAATTTAGCACATTGTTTTTGAAAAATGATGAGATTATTAAGGCTGTTTTGAAGACTTATATAGAAATTTTATTTATTCCTTTGGAGTTCCCTGAACAATAAAGCGATTCTCATTGATCCGGATCACTTTCGGTCCACCTTCCATGCCTTCACCTAGTTTATAAAGCCCATATCCGGCGCCTGCAAGTAATACCCCAAATATGGCAACTCCAGCATTACTATCATCATTACCTACATACTCAGCTTCTCTACTTCCATCAGTAGCTAGTGCAAAACCGGCAGCAAAACCACCAAGAGCCATAGCACCTATCCCGATCCCTTTAAATGGAAATGAAGCAACATCGGATCTCATTTTCATTAGGTTTTTGATCTTTGTTACATCGGCAATATTGATCGCAATGGTTTCTCCATTCTGCTTCAGATACACAGAATCGACTTTTACACCAATTAACTCAGCTTTGTAGTTATTGTCTTTAGTCCATAATCTGATACTCGCATATTTATGGATCACCTGTTTATATGAAGTTGAAGTGCTTTGGATGACCAGGTTCTGATACTCATTATTATTGAATCTGATCTCATTGTCTTGAGCATAAGTGCTTAAAAATGAAAATAATATGTTAAAAAGAAGTAAGCTTATTGTTAATAATTGAAAGCGTTTATTCATTGTTTGTTATTATGGTTAATTAATTAGTATTTGAACCTTGATCTTGATGAACTTGCTCTATAAACCAATCTCCTCTAAGTCTGATCGTCTTATTGGAAGTTGTTTTCATACTTTCTCCAAGATCTTGTATCAAGTAACCAACTCCAATTATTACTGCTCCAATAGCAACTTGTTCAAAAGTTCTATCTTCATCGCCTGATTGAAATTCACCATCTGATGTTAGGGTTGCTCCGGCAAAAGCAGCTCCAAGACCTATTGCTGCATATCCAACAATTTTAGTGCCACCAGAAGCTAGGTTCTCTCGACTCCTTCCATCTTGGCGGAATCTTATTTTCTTTAGATGTGAAAAATTAAAAACTAGCAATTCATTGTTTAGATTCGAAATGTAAATACTATCTTTATTTACCCCTACCAAGCGGGCTTTAATGAGATTGTTATTCTTTGTCCAGATATCTATTCTGGATGTTTTTATTATCGTATACTCTCGGTCGGTTCCTGCCTTCTTAATAATTAATGGGTGATAATCCTTTTTGGAAGCTATGCCATATTTCTTCTGAAAAGCTTCTTTTGATTTCGAAATCTGGCATTGGAGTTATCCTGAAATAATTATAAAAGTCAAGAGAAGCATCGAATACTTCATTATTTTGATCTTTGTAGACATAAAATAAAAGAGATTTAATATTTCATCAATGCGGGGGAGTAAGTAATGATGGATTATTCAAATATATAGAAAAGAGTAATTATCCTAACATCATGTTGAAATATTTTGTTTTATTGATCTGTCGATATTTCTAAGGGTTTTGCAGAATGCCTGTTCACTTGATGGATGTCACATTTTTTCGATAATATTTTTCTTTAAATTTACCCGACTAATTAATCCGACAATGAAGCTTTCTAAAATCCAGATCCTAGCAATCACAATTACCCGAATCGTAATGGGTTGGCATTTTATGTTTGAAGGTTTTGTGAAAGTCCTTTCTCCAAACTGGAGTGCAAAAGCATACCTCCTAGATTCGAAAGGATTCTTGTCAGAATTCTTCTTTTGGATCGCCAATAATGATGGCTTGTTAATGATCTCTGATATAATGGTAAGCTGGGGCTTACTAGTAATTGGACTATTACTGATCATCGGATTATTCACAAAATGGGCAGCTTATGCAGCAATGATCTTGTTAGCATTCTTTTATTTGTCGCATCCTCCATTTCCTGGTTTGGAATATGCAATGCCCGGAGAGCGGAATTACTATATCATAAATAAGAATCTGATCGAGTTTTTGGCTATTGGGCTGATCGTTTTGTTTCCGGTTTATGATTATTCATTTGATAAGTTTATGATCAAAGTTAAAGAGGAGGGAAGTGATGAAGCGTAGAGAGATCTTAAAAGGATTAGTGACTTTACCTCTTGTTGGTGCGCTTGCTTATGGAGCTTATCAACGGAATAAGTATTTCGAGCAAGTAGATCAGGAAATGTTGGATGATATTCAGCTTGATCTGGATCCTTTACCTGAAATTAAAGCTTTTACGGGTAAGCCATTAAAGATCGGAATCATTGGCTGTGGCTTAAGAATGAAGTATATCCTTAAATCCTTAGGTTATGTTTCTCCTGAAACTATTGATGAATATCGTAAGAAAGCTGAAACCGATGAAGCTTGGGAAAGATTTCTCAATTCCTACTTAAACCAGCCTGAACTGGGTGTGGAAATTACAGCTTTATGTGATGTTTTTGATGTTAATGCCGAACTCGGAATCCGAATTTGTGAGAATAAGAAAAAGCAAGGCACAGCTGAGTTTACAAGAACTAATTCGGTTAAGAGATATAGCACTTATCAGGAATTGATTTCATCAGAAGATGTTGATGCTGTGATCATTGCAACACCTGATCATATGCATGCTCCGATCTCTATTGCTGCTGCTCAAAGCAGAAAACATATTTATTGTGAGAAGCCTTTCTCATGGTCATTAGCCGAGACTTATGCTTTAAGAGATCAAATCAAAAAGAATGATGTTGTATTTCAGCTTGGTCACCAAAACCGACAAATTGAAGCATACAATGTTGCAGCTAAACTGATCAAGAAAAATGTTTTAGGTAAGGTTTCATTAATTGAAGTCACAACAAATAGAAACTCAAAGAATGGTGCATGGGTTTATCCTATTCATAAGGAAGCAAATCCTAATAATATCGACTGGAAACAGTTCATTGGACAAGCTCCCTGGCATGATTTCGATCTGAAGCGATTCTTTAGATGGAGATGTTGGTGGGATTATAGCACCGGATTGAGTGGAGATCTGTTTACACACGATTATGATGCAATGAATCAGATCATGGATCTTGACATTCCAGCTTCGGCAATGGCTTCAGGCGGAATTTACTATCATAAAGACGGAAGAACGGTTCCGGATACATTGAATATGAGTTTTGAGTTCGATAAACAAGAACTTTCTCTTTTATATAGTGCTACCCAATCAAGTTCTCGAAAAAGGGGACGAATGATCATGGGCCATGATGCAAGTATGAAAGTAGATCAGGATCTGAAAATATATATTGATAGGGATTCAACGAAATATAAAGATAAAATCGAGAAAGGATTGATCGATCCTTCACAACCAATGTTCACTTATTCTCCAGGTGCCGGTGAGTTGGATGCCATCACTTCAGCAACTGAGCGATATTTTGCAGGTAGAGGATTGATGTTTACAAATAGAAGTGGAAAGCAATATGATACTACATTCCTACATTTACACGAATGGTTAAACTGTATTCGCGATAGATCTATTAAACCAAGCTGTGATATCGATCGTTCATTCGAAGAAGGTATTACTGCTCTAATGGGAACGATCTCTTATAAAGAAGGCAGACGTATTTATTGGGATGCGGAAAAAGAGTCCTTGATTTAGGTTTATACATTATACGTTATACGTTTACACGTTAAAAAGTTTACAAGTTTTTTTAACAGAATCCAATACTTATAAATAAACGATATATTTTAATCGCCTAATCGCCTAATCGCCTAATCGCCTAATCGCCTAATCGCCTAATCGCCTAATCTATCTCTGTCCAGGTCTGTACCTGTTTTTCATACGTTTCTCAACATCTTCACGATAGTATGCAGCATCTTTAAAGGCTACATCAGCATATCTTTGTAATTGGTCGTCAAAGTGAGGTGAATTCGGGTCGCATTTTTGTCCGCCGGCTAGCATTGTCTTTGCTTTAACTTTTTCTCCAAATTCAACAACTGCAACAAAGCTATTTCCTGAAGTTCCATAGATGCGTTTTGTGCCTTCATATTTGCGTGCTCCATAAGAAGCTAGTGCACCCCATCTTCCTGATGCTAAACCAATAGGTATACTTGGAAGATCGTCATTGAATGGCTGTCTGATCTCTCCATTGACACGCTGGAATCTGTTGATCTCTCCCCAAGGAGTATTAACTGAACCAAAATCTTCTTTTAATTCATTCACAGCAGCTTTAAAGACTTGTATTCTGTCTTTTAATGGAGCCTCATTAGCCATATAAGTAATTCTCTCCATTCTGTTCAATCCTTTAGGGAATGCTTTATAACGATTGGTATGACTTCCTATATAATGAGCGATCGACATAGCCTCAGAATCTATTTGCACTGCAAAATCCCATTTCTTTAGTATGTCTACGGCTTCTTTTAGATCTTTATCAGGATATTTATTGTAAGCTTCCAGCATACCTGGGATCAATACTTCAAATGCCGGTAAATATGGATCATAAGCCAATTCAATAAGTTTATCCAACGTAAGATCATCTGCTTTTTTTAGTAATCTGATGGCATGAACACCTCTGAAAGTTTCATTATTGGCCGACATATATTTAGGATAATCTTCAACTTTCGGACTATATTCATCAGCACAGGTGAAAGGTGTTGAATTACAATTCTGGATCCATCCGTTTGGTGGATTCACTACTAAAATATTTTCATCAACTTCGTGTAAGCCTTGCCAGTCGGTAGCAGGATTGCTTCCATCTACAGGTTTTGTATAATCGAATTGTACATCTCGTCTTGGAATGAAATTACCATGATAATATGCGATATTTCCTTCAGCATCTGCATATACCGTATTATTTGATGAGTTTGTGCGGATATTCATCATTTCACGGAATGCCATATGTCCGTCTTTCTTGGTACGTGTATAAGATTGGATCAAAGCGTTCACAGGATCCCACATAAGAGCAGTTGCTACCCATTTACCATCGATGGAATGGGTGATCGGTCCGTGATGTGTGCGATACATGGTGAATGTTTTTTCTTTCATCTCACCATTTTCTAAATACTTAAGTTTTACATCCTCAGAAAAAACTTCACGATATTCTTCACCATATTTGTAATACAACCCTTTTTCAGTTTCTGAAACATCTTCAACAAACTCATCAATGATATCTGTATAAGTTGAAGTGTGCATCCATCCTGTTTTCTCATTGAATCCCTGATAAACAAAGAATTGTCCCCAAGTTACTGCGCCATAAGCATTCAAGCCTTCTTCGCTCACAACATGAACTTCTCCTCTGAAAAAGAAAGATGTATGAGGGTTGATGAGTAACATTGCATTACCTGATTCTGTTAGATCTCCTGATATTGCAAAACCATTTGATCCACGTGGTTCCTGATCATTAGGACGGATCAATCCGTTAGCAGCGATCACATCATCTTTAGGAGCATAGAAGTCTTTGATCTTTCTGGTTGATACTCTTTCGATGTCTCCACCAATAGAACCTTCACTGAAATACATTGGCATCCAAGGCTCATAGTGCTTGATCACATAAGGCTCTACTTCAGGATGTGTATCTAAATAAAAATTGATCCCATCAGCGAAAGCTATACATAATTCTTTTAGCCATTTTGGTGCTGATTCGAATCTTTCGATAGCCTCGGCTTCGGTCATATAGAGTTTTGCACGTAGATCACTGTATAGCATTCTCTCACCTTCAACTTCGGCTAATCGGCCGATCGCCCATGTATAGTTACGTTCTACTCTGCGAAAATCATCTTCACANTGTGCATATAATAATCCAAATACAGCATCTGCATCAGTTTTACCATAAATATGTGGAACTCCGAAATCATCTCGTATGATCTCTACATTGTTTGCACGTTCCTGCCATCTTTGCTCTTCAAGTGTTGTGCCTTGAAAGTTACATGCAGTAATAAATAAAATGATAAAGGGAAAGAATAACTTTTTCATAGTAATAGGATAATTGAATCAGCAATTTAGAGAGAAATTCGGTAGTGACAAAGTAATCTTCTCTGAATTAGATGAGAAAGTGATTTCGTTCGATGAATGGTATTAGGTTCTCAGGTTCTCAGGTTTTCAGGTTGCCGTTTTTTAAATTTACATCGAACATCGACAATCGAACATCGACAATCGTCCAATCTAGTTGCTCTCCACCGCACCATGATGATCTCTGTAAAGCTCTATTTCTCCATCAAGCATTACAGCAAGAACTGTATAATATTGATCAAGGGTGTTTTTAGGGAGCTCGATATAATGAATTCCCGGATATTGACTCCAATAGATCTTAGAATATACTTTTGAAGGAACAACCGTTCCATTACCAACAATATAGATCCTGTTGATCTTATTCTTTACACCTTTAAGAATGATCTTCCCATCTTTGGGAATATCTCTTACAAATAAGTACAATGTTCTTTTATCTTTAGAAAGAGTAGATGGTCCATTGAAATATTCCTTTGGAATACCAGCTTCTGATCCATAGATTGCTTCAGCATGTTTTTTATTCCATCTTCCGATCTCTTTTAAAATGTTCTTTTGAATATCAGGAATGCTACCATCGGCTTTTGGGGCAATGTCAAGTAAGAGGTTGCCACCCATGTGTAAACAGTCTGTGAAGATATCGAGGATCTGCTGAGTGCTCTTATAATTCTGATCGATCTCCTGATATCCCCAGGAATCGTTCATCGTCAGGCATAATTCCCAATATTTAGCATGTGGTTTTAAAACAGGAGGGCCATTTTCCGGTGTTGCATAATCCCCATTCCCGCATAATCTTGAATTTAGGATTACATTGGGACGATCTTTGAAAAGTAATTCACGAGTGCCTTCAATATCCCATTCTTCAGCATTATGCTCCCAATCACCATCAAACCACCATAGATCCGGATCATATTTAGATTTCAGATCTTTTAATTGGGACTGATAATAGTTAAGAAATGTTTTCCATCTTTCAGGTTCATCACTGATCTTATATCGTTTTATTTCTTTCGTGTGATGAGTATAATCATTATACGACCAATCAGGTAGTGAATAGTAAACACCCACTTTTAAATCTTGTTTCTTCAAATTTTTAATGAACGGACTTAACACATCTTTTTTAGCGGCCGAATGTTTTACAGCATTAAATACACCATCCTTAGAATCCCAAAGTGCAAAACCATCATGATGTTTAGATGTTATTACTGCATATTTAGCTCCACTTTCTTTGATCAGCTTTGCCCAGGCTTTAGGATTGTATTCTGAAGCTGTAAATCCATTTGTTTGCTTCAAATAATCTTCATGAGAAATATAACCATTGTAGAACGACCAGGATTCACTGATGCCATCAACAGCATAAAGTCCCCAATGAATGAAAATACCAAGTTTCGCATCTTTAAACCATTGCATTTTCGATTCTTCATTATTCTGTGCATTTAAGAATAAAGGAACGACTAAGAAAATCAGGATGAATCTTTTCATTATTTACGTGTTATTCTAAGTTTAAAACTAATAGCATGTTCAATATTTGCATTTCTTACTTTTTCTGGCATATAGAAGCGTATTCCGCCATTATGTTCTTCCCAACTGCAAACTTGATTATTTCCAAGAATCTCAATATGCAGACCTGATTTTGGAGGAATCGATTCCAAAGTAATATATTCAGGTATTACATCATTCTCAAGTAAGAGTATTGCATAAATATCATTGGTATCTTTTTTCTGTGTAAAGCAAATATTCCCTTCTTTATAAGGAGCCATTGCTCTTGTCCCATAGATGGCTTCGCTATTAACATCCATCCATTGACCCATTTCTTTTAGTAATTTGTAGGCCCCTTTATCCCAGGTGCCTTCAGGACTTGGTGCGATATTCAATAAAAGATTACCTCCTTTACAAACGATATCTACAAGCATGTGAATTGCATCTTTCCCGCTCATGTATTTGGCATTTGGCGTATAAGACCAGCCTCCGCCAGCGATGATACATGATTCCCAAGGGTAGGGGAGTTCTTTCTCAGGAACTCTGTTTTCAGGAGTAAGATAGTTTTGATTTTTACCTTCCACAGCTCTGTCAACTACAATTAATCCGGGTTGTTTCTGTCTAGCCTTAACAACCAACTCATCCATCTTTATATCCTGATTAACGATCGTACCTTTCATGAATCCAGAGGTGTTATCTGTCAATCGGTTTTCATAGAATTTATCGATTTCCGCCTTTGGTTGTTTTGCTACCCAGCCACCATCGAGCCAGAGGATATCAACTTTCCCATAATCAGTCAATAATTCCAGTATTTGATTATGAGTGAACTCTGTGAATGCTTCCCACTTCTTCGGGTAGACTTCAGGATCATAGTTTACATTTCTGTCTTTTGGTGGAAAGTATGGCCACCAATAATCATTATTGTGCCAATCAGGTTTTGAAAAATATGCACCAGCCCATAAACCTACATTTCTGAATGCATCAAAGATCTCTTTTGTAATATTTGATTTGGAATTGGAATGAAAAGGAGTTTTTGGATCGGTGATCTTATAATCAGTATACTTAGTATCGAACATAGAGAATCCATCATGATGTTTGGTTGTAAAAACAACATACTTCATTCCTGCTTCTTGAGCCGCATTTGCCCATTTTTCAGGGTCGAATTTGGTTGGATTGAAGGTCTTTTGTAAATCTTCATATGCTTTCACATATTCAAAATAAGTCCCGGGAGTGCCTTCTTTTTTACGTTGGCACCATCCGTAATCCTCCGGACAAATCGACCATGATTCTACGATTCCCCATTGAGAATAAGGTCCCCAATGCATGAGAAGGCCAAACTTTAAGTCTTGCCATTGTTCAAGCTTCTCCAAGACTAGAGGATCGGTTTCAGGAATGTAGGTTTGGTGATGTTCTTGCGATTTCGCACATATGACCAATAATACGATCAAAAAGCTAAGTGTGATTCGATATTTCATAGGGCTGTTGGTTGGTTATGTAAATATCGGAAAAAGAAGGCAGAATGCAAGGGTTTCAATGGTATCAAAGGTGTCAAGGTTATTTTGGGTCTCAAAATATAAAAGGGAGTATAATAGTTTGTTATTTCCTTTGCTCAACTGACCGTATGAAATTATGAATCATTACGCTTAATATTTCCATTTGATCATTTAAGCTTTTTGGAATATTAAGATTTGGACTGATTGCCTGAATAAATTGAATTTGAGAACGTGCTTCGAGTAATGACGAGTATGAATAAGTGAGAAACTTTAATAGTTCTTTATTATATCTTCTTCGACCGTAACCTTCAACTATATTATCTTTCACACTTTGACTTGAACGCCTTAATTGACTCCCAACTTCATATTTATCGGGTTGAGAAAGTCTTAAACTTATAGCTCGACAATCAACGGCTAACTTAAATGCTCTTTTATAGATTTCTAATTCAAATACTGAAGACATACTTTTATTGTAATATTCCCAAAAAGTAAATTCGTCACATAATAAAGATCATTTTATTTGGAATAATTTTATAACGAATAGCCTTGAAGCCATTGTTATCCTTGAACCCTTTGATTACTTTATAAAAAAAATCCCCAGCCTTAATTAAGACCGGGGATGTTAAATATTTTTAGTCATTTAACTAGAAAGCACGACCGTACTTCCCCCAGAATAATTTTTCCAGCTCTTCCCACTTTTGGCGGGCTGCACCTGCAAAATTTTCTGTGTATTTCGTTAAATATTCTTTTGCTTCTTCGGTTTTGCCTTCAGCAATAAGGGCCTTTACTTTAGCTTCAATAATTGGCATGTCTTCCATTGCTTTTTTCTCGAATGCTAAAACATTTTCTTCAATGATATCTTTTGAAGCTTGCCATTTTACGGTTGCCAGTTTGTTCGCCTTTCTGAAGCTCCAGATCGCTGCATCTTCACGATATTGATGCTGACCACATACTTCAAATCCTTTAGGAAGGCTTGTTGCTCCTGCGAAAATTGGAATGCGAGGACTTTGTGCCGCATTATCGAAAGAGAACCATGCTACAGCGCCAACTTCATCAGGTAACCAATCGCGAGTTTGTAAAACCTCTGAATAAGAACACCATGCAACTGCAACAGTTCTTTGGCGAACTACTGTGCTGTCTTTTAACTGATTGAATAATCTGATAAGATCACGGCTCATCCATGGACTTGCTCCCGGATAAACAATAGTATCTTGTCCGATCACTTCACCTTCTTCATTCTTTTTGTCTTTAAAGAAGAATAAGTTCTTTAACATATCATAATCTGTGTCGGCATAAGTTTCGCGGTATAATTCAAAAACTTTTTCTACAGAAACTTTTTCATCAGGCTTAACTGAGAAAGGAATTTCTTCTGCAGTATAATCTAGTTCTAATGAAGGTGCAACTGCATTTAAGATAAAGTATTCACGAATACTGAATGGCTTATCCCAATTACTATAAGCTTTCCAGAATTTGAAAGGTTTCTTTCCATCCCAGTAACCTAATTTCTTGGCAACTTTCTTTACATTTTTAGAAGCCATGAAATAATCTTTGTTTTTGAAGTCGATCTCACCTATACGAGAGATGTTAGCAGAAATACCAACATGATCATCAGGAATACGCTGTGCAGCCCAAACACCACCGATCTTATCAGGTCCTTCACCAAGGATCTCTAACTGCCAAACTTCATTCTTATCTGCAATTGTGATACATTCACCATAATCACCATAACCATACTCTTCAATTAATTCACCGATCAGTTTGATGGCATCCCTTGCAGTTGTACAACGTTGTAAAACAATTCTTTGCAGGTCTTCAATCAAGAATAAGCCATTTTTATTTCTTAATTCCTTTTTCCCTACGAAAGTTGTTTCACCGATCGCTAATTGCTTCTCGTTTAAACAAGGATAAGCAGTGTTGAGGTATGCGAATGTGTGACTTGCTTCAGGAATCGTTCCTTTAAGCTCAAGTTTTCTTGTGTCCCATGGAGTTTCTGTGTGAAGTGTTCCCCATTTGATCTCTTTAAGGGTGGTATCGCCCCAGTCGCCGGCAGGAACCATCTCTAGCCAGGTTCTATAATTTCCATCGCAGGTATGTGATGTGATGATAGATCCATCTGTAGTTGCCTTTTTACCAACCATAATACTAGTGCAACTCTCTCCAAAATAAGGAGTTCCTTCTTGTGCATTTAATCCCATAAATGCTATACATAGTGCGAAGAAACCTAATAATCTTTTAATTTTCATGTTAGCTGATTTATTGATGCGGTAAATTTACAATTTCTGTCATTTGTGTACTTTTAGATTGTCTATAAATATGATGCATTGATCTATTATAGGGTATTAATTGATATATGTCTCTTCCAATAAAGCAAATACTTATGAAAAAAGTCTTTCCGATCATCGTTTTATTAATGAGCATGATATGTTTGTCGGCACAGGAAGTTGATGTCAAAAAATTCTCTAATCCTACCTATGTGATCCTTGAAAGAGAAGCAGATATGCTTTATCTGAATGCAGATTATAAAGGAGCATCGGAAAAGATCCTTGCAGCATTGCAGCAAAATATGGATGATGGAAATCTGTATTTTAAACTATCAAGATGCTATGCGAAATTGCTAAAACCAAGACTAGCCGCTGATTTTCTAGTCATTGCGATCAATAATGGATTCAATGATTATAAGTTGATTCGTGAGGAGAAAGCCTATGAACGAATTCGGAATAATGTTCATTTTAAATCCACTTATGAGGAAGTATTGGAATATGGAATGAATTTAGGTGATGAGATCTATTTTGTAAGTGTTGAGAAAAAGATAAAGTGCAGGATCTTCTATCCTGACAATTATGATCCTGAAAAATC
The DNA here is from genome assembly GCA_002711565.1 of Bacteroidota bacterium. Taxonomy (GTDB): domain Bacteria; phylum Bacteroidota; class Bacteroidia; order Bacteroidales. The sequence continues at coordinate 733 of PARP01000064.1, read as the reverse complement.
CTATCCATTGATCATCGGACTTCATGGATATGGCAGTAGCACTGAAGATTTTGCTTTGATCTTTGAGAACTTTCCTCAAAGGAATTTTATTTTTGTGATCCCTGAAGCGCCTTATACCGTGCGACTTGTAGGAATCAAGATTCCGCAATATTCATGGAGTATGCCTACAAGAGATCTGGATCTTTTAGAACAAGCAGATCAATCAACCTTTAAATATATCACAGACCTAAGCATTTATTTCAAGGAAAAATTCAATCCTTCAAAAACCATATTGATGGGATTCTCTCAGGGAACGGCTTATACATATCGAATTGCACTAAAACATCCGCATTTATACGATGGTTTAATTTGTTTTGCGGGCGTACTTCCTTATTCAAAAGAATACAGAAACTTTATTACAGATGAAGAATTCAAGAATGCGAAAGATCTGGAAATATTTATCTCACATGGAGAATTCGACAGGATAGATGTAAAGTATTCAAAAACGGCATTTAAGAAGTTCAAAAAGAATGGATATAAAGTTGAACTGGACATAACTCCGGTGGAGCATATTATTACACATGAAGGCTTTTTAGCTGCATTGAAGTGGCACGGTATCTTTTAGTTATGAGATATGAACTATGAGTTATAAATTAATAATTATAAATACCCGTTGTGCATTTAGCGAATAAATGAAAAAGTTGTTCATTAAACGAATAAAAAATCGTATATTTAATTAAGTATCAATCAATTA
>PARP01000063.1 GCA_002711565.1 Bacteroidota bacterium | reverse complement strand
TATAGAAAACTTAAAGAAAAGTAAAGGAATAAAAAGTTCCTTCATAGAAATTCTTAGAATAAAATACTTAGCACTTTCCTACCAAAGCATTAATGATACAATCAATGCAAGTAAGTATTTTAAAGAAGCAATTTTGATTGCTGAGCAAAATCTTAGCGGTGAAAGAATTAATAGTTCAGATATATATGGCTCATTCTCTGATTTTCTCATTGGAATTAATAAGCTAGATGAAGCTGAATTATATCTAAAGCGAGCTCTAAATAATAAAAGTATAATTAATCTTCAAGATGATTTTCTTCATAGAATTTATAATTCCTATGCTTGGTTAATGGTCGAGAGAGGTGAACTGGAACAGGCGTTAAAGTTTTATAACAAATCAATAAGTAGCAATCTTAAAGGTTTTAATATTCAAAATGAATATTTTGAACAGCAAGATACAGTTAGACAAATCTCATCATTCCTAAATTCATTATTAAACAAAGCAAATGTATGCTCTGAACTTTACTCTAGAAATATTGAACAGATTGAGTATTTGGAAGAAAGCTTAGAAAGTTATAATCATGCACTTAGCATATTTGATGATATCAAGAGATTCACCTTAGATGAGAATCAAATTACAATTACAAGTTGGAATGCCAGTAAGTTTTATCATGTATTCCGAGATATTGATGTTTTGAGAAAAATAAGTAATAATGATTATCTAATTAAGCTATCATTCAAGTTTGCGGAGAAGTTTAAAGCAAATACATTGCTTGCAAATCTTCAAAATATTGAAGCGCTGAAATATGGAGGGATTCCTGATTCATTGCAAGAAAAAGAAAAACTGCTAAGTCAAAGAATTAATGGTTATAGAAGATTGATCTATGAAGAAAGTAGTAAAGAAATTCCTACAACTAGTAAAATAAGGCTATGGGAATCGAAACTATTTGATGTAAGCAAAGAACATATTGAACTTAAAGATCACCTTAAAGAGAATTATCAAGCCTATTACGATTTAAACTTTAATAAGGATGTGATCTCAATCGATGAAATTCAAAAGAATATCGAACCAGACCAGGTTTTACTTGAATATGTACTAACAGATGATCAATTATTTACTTTCGTGATCGATAAAGATACTGTATTGCTTGAAAGTCAGGATATTGATTATAGCTTTGTGAATAATCTAAAGGTGCTTGAAGGTATAACAAATACAGATTTCTCAACACATCGCTTAACTCATTATAAAGAAACCATTCAAGCTTCTTTTGATCTCTACAATATTCTGATCAGACCATTTGAGGAAAGTTTAGAAGGAAAACGATTAATTATCGTACCTGATGGTAGATTAGGTTATTTACCTTTTGAAACTTTAGTTTCAGATCTGCCAAATTTCGAAAGAATTGATTATCGAAGTCTTAACTATTTGATCAGAAAGCATCCTATCAGTTATTCATATTCATCAACCTTATTGTATCGTAATTACGAAGATCCGGATTATAGCATGGATCTCATGGCTTTGGCGCCGGAATATGGTCCGTATAATACAGATAGTATTACACAATTGGCATCCAGAGGTGAATTGTTTATGCCACTGATGAATGCTGTTGCAGAAGTTGAAAGGATCAGTGAACTTTATAATGGGGATGTTTATACAAATTCTGAAGCTTCAGAAACAAAATTTAAAGAAGTAGCTAGTGATTATGATATTATTCACTTAGCAATGCATACGGTTATTGACGATGAAAGGCCAATGTACTCCAAATTAGTGTTTTCCAATACAAAAGATACGCTTAACGATAGGTATTTAAATACTTATGAACTGTATGGACTGGAATTAAAGGCAAAAATGGCTGTCTTGAGTGCCTGTAATACAGGTGGTGGTAAGATTGAAGAAGGGGAAGGTATTATGAGTCTTGCTCGTGGCTTTATATATTCAGGAATTCCTAGTATTATCATGACCTTATGGGAAGTTGAGGATAAATCCGGTGCAGACATTATGACCTTATTCTATGAAAATCTACATGATGGAATGAGCAAAGATGTAGCACTACAACAAGCTAAACTTGCATACCTTGAGAGTGCCACAATGTTACGTTCTCATCCTTATTTCTGGTTAGCTTATGTTGATATTGGAAATACTAAGCCATTCAAAATACACCCATTAAGATCAGGAATTAATATTGGAATTGGAGCTTTAATTATTATTCTGCTCGCTCTTCTGATAAGATATAGACATAAAAAAAGTCGGCTGGTATAGCCGACTTTTTTTTATTTGCAAAAAATTTATTTAATAGCTTCCAAAATCTTTTGAGCGTCTTCTTTATAAAGACTGTTGCTTTCAGAAATATTTTCAAAAACCTGCATCGCATCTTCTGTTTGGCCAACTTTCAGCATACATAATGCGTTGTACCACTCAGCTTGTTCCTCGAACAGGTTACTATCTTCATTTAATATTCTGTCAAACGATAGCATCGCTTTCTCATATTCTTCAACTTCAATGTAAGCAAGGCCTAAATAATAATCTGCAACCAGATTGTCATTGATATCTTCTAAAAGGATAATTGCGGAATCATATTCATCTAGTTCATACTTCTGAAGCGCAGCTTGTAAATTTTCCTGGAAATTAGCGTTGTGTGAACGCGTGGAAACGTACGCATTTTCCTTATTATAATATGAATTGAATAGACCAGAATCTGTAGATCTTCTATTGCCCAGATATACGCTTCCAACTACTAATAATACTGTAATGGACGCTGCAACAAGATGCCAGTTACGTTTAAATAAGTGAATAACATTTGGTTGCTGAGCATTTCTTAGGATAATATCTTTTAGGGTTGCCCTTAGTTGCATAACTTCCTTCTGTTCCAGGGCTTGATTTACCTCAAGTCTTAAACGGTACTCAGAAGCAAATTCTTTGTCCTGTGAGATCCATTTCTCAACTTCGGCTTTAGAACTGCTGTCTAAATCTCCTTCGATATATTTTTCTATAAGCTCAAAAGGTTTTTTCATTATAGTAATTCTTTAAATTTGGGATCGCTTTTTATGCTGTTTATCAACTTTTCTTTACACTGATATTTCCTCTTTTTTGCGTACTTATCACTTTTGTAACCCATGATAACTGCAATCTTTTTGTAAGGAATTTTTTCAAGCGACATTTCCAACACCTTTCTGCAATCTTCGCTCAACTTCTTGAAGTATTCCTGATACAAGCCGAATCGTTCGGTTCTGTCACCTAGTTCTTCGGTTTTATCAGTCAGTTCGATGTAGTCGTTCTTTTCGATCGAGAGCTCGTTTTTTATTTTCCTCTTTTCCAGTTGTTTGAGCCATAGTAGCCTGCAAACTGAGTAAAGGTAAGTTTTAAAAGTGCAGCTGATCTGTAATTGATTTTGCTTGAGCTTGTTGAAAATGATTACGATGGCTTCCTGAAAAATATCTTGCGCATCATCCTCATCACCGCTGTTACTCGTAACAAAAAACTTTATTTGTGGATAAAACTTTTTGTAGACATAATCAAGTCGAACAACATCATTCTGACGAATACCTTCAATTATTTCTTCAACATTATATTCCGTCACTTGTATTAACTATTGATTAATTCCGTTTTACTATAAAAAGTAACCTCAATTTTTAAAAAATATTATACTATTCTTTTAACTGCTTTGTAAACCTGCATTTATCATGCATTTACTGAAGATAAACTAAATTACTCTAGTTCAATATCTCCTAAAAAACGAACAAATTACATATTTTTTGAGTACGAATGCTGTGTTTTGGGAACTAATATATAAACAGCAGTTTGTTATAAATAAGTATTCGTATGAAAGACTATATTTTAAGCTTTATAATCCTATTATTATTAGTTACATACAACCTAAAAGCTCAAGATGTTAAGAATGAGATTTCCATCCTTTTTTATAATGTCGAAAACTTATTCGATACTATAAATGACCCATTAAAACTTGATAATGAATTTACACCGACCGGACAAAGGAGTTGGACTTCTTTCAAACTAAATCGAAAGCAGAATAATATTCGTCGGGCAATAATCTCAAGCTCAGACTGGAGTTTCCCAGACATCATTGCATTATGTGAGATCGAAAAGCTAAATCTAGTTGAGGATCTTCTTCAAGAAAAGATATTCCAAAATGCTTCATATAAGGTCTTATATAAAGAAAATGAAGACCTTAGAGGTATTGATATAGCGCTTGCTTATGATTCAACAAAGATCTCTATTTTGAGTTATGAATGGATCAAGATCCATTTAGAAAGGCCAAGCAGAGATATTTTGTACGTTTTTCTTATGCATAATGGTGTTTGCATTAATCTATATGTGAATCATTGGCCATCCAGATATAATGGAGTTCTGGAATCTGAAGGATCAAGGCTTGAAGCTTCTTCAGTATTATCTACCCACATTGATTCGATCAAACAAAGTAAAGAGAATCCATTTTTTATTGTTTGCGGTGATTTTAATGATCAGGCGACAAATCAGAGTTTGAGTAAGCTTATTAATAAATATGATCTAGTAAACTTAAAGGATAGTAAGGCCAAAGGAACAATTAAATATCAAGGCTTTTGGTATAATTTTGATCACTTTATTATAAGTAAGAACCTGAAACAACAAATCAGCAGTTTTCGTATTTGTAATAAGTCATTTTTAATGGAAGATGATCTGAAATTTGGTGGAAAGAAGCCCTATCGAACGTTTAATGGTTTCAAATATAATGGAGGATATAGCGATCATTTACCAATCCTTCTCAAGATCCGATTCTAGAATAGTTTAGATATTCCGATCATTAGGAGCCAGTTATCGATACCGGCAGTCGGGTCTTTTAATCCGGCATTCGACATATGTCTGAATCTGAGCTGGATATCCAATTCTATTTTATGTTCTTTAAATGATGTTCTTACTCCACTCATAAAATTATCGGAAAATGTAAAGCCTTGTGCTAACTTGATATTTCCTTCAGAGATATAATGCGGTCCTGCACCTAAACCAAAGTAGAATATTGATCTTTTCGTGAATTGCATATTATAGGTAAATCCTAAATTAAAGCCTGTCTCGTACGCATGAACTTTACCACCTCTTAAAACTAAATTTACCTGAGGCTCCAGATGAACAAATAGATTACTAAATTTCGCATCAGGATTAGCGAAAACCGGGTGATTCATTCTGTATATGAAGTGAATAGGCATATAACTGCTGTAATCAAACATATCTTCATTAATAAATGAATAACCACTTACAAATCCTTTTGAACTATATTGAATATACCTTGATTTCTGTGCTAGAGATGAAGTTGAAATCAAACTAAGAAAAACTGTCAATATGATTAAGAATCGTAAATTTTTGATTAGTAGTCGATTGTATGAAATATTAGGCATTTTTATGTATCTTGTTATTCAAACTAAAGATACAATTTAGTAGTCAATGATAAACCAAGAGGAAAGATCTTATTTACTTAGCTATTCACGAAGTATTTTAGAAAAGTTTTATGGTGTAAGTGATGTTGTTGATGATTTCAAAATTTCAGATCATGCGTTCCTTAAGAAGAGATTTGGAGTTTTTGCAACTTTATATAATTCCGGGAAGTTGAGAGGTTGTATGGGGCGATTGTTAAGTTCTGATCCATTATTTGAAACTTTAAAATATTGTCTGATCAATTCAGCTACTTCAGATTCAAGATTTCCTGCTGTACAAGCTGAGGAATTAGATTCGTTAAATATTGAGATTTCAATTCTCTCCGAATTAAAACTTATAAAAGATATAGATGAGATCATCATTGGTAAACATGGGATCTATCTATATTAAGAATCCTGCCGGGAATGGTACATTGTTACCTCAGGTAGCTGTAGAGCAGAATTGGAGTGTGAAAGAGTTTCTGGGATATTGTTCCAGAGATAAAGCCGGACTTAGTTGGGATGCCTGGAAGTTATCGGAAGTATATATCTATGAATCACTTATCTTGAAAGAGTAATTATCGATCATAGCGATATAAAAAGCCTAAGATCGCATGTACAAATTGCTTCGGGTGTTCAATATGCACAGCATGTCCGCATTCCTGAATATATAGAGGGTAGGAGGCATGTATAATTCCCTGATAAAGTATATCAGCTTCTGTTGGATGATATAAAATATCTTCCTCACCCAGAATGATCAGTGTTTCAGCATGAATCTTCGATAGCGATTTCAAAGAATTAAACGTTAGACAAGCATTTACTTGTGCTTCAAATAATTCTGCGGTTACAAAATTTGGATCCTGAGCTTTAAAACTGATCAAAGCTTCAACATATTCAATATTCTTATAATAACGTGGTGAATACATCCAGTATAGAAACTGCCTGATCCATGTTTCTTTATCGATATTTTGCTTATAAAGTTTTAAAAAACTCTGTAAAAGTTTCTTGTTTCGGAATGATAAAGAAGATGCGGTACCTTCTAAGATTAACTTTTTGACTCTGTCAGGGAAATTTATGACAAAATCCTGAGCAACAAATCCTCCCATGCCATAACCCAATATATGTGCCTCTTCAATATCCAAATGATTCATTAAAGCCAAAACATCATCTGCCAGATAATGAATATCCATATCTGATGGAATTGCTTCTGAATTATTATTTAAATACCTGTAATCGAAAAGAATAAGTTGGAAATGCTGCGATAAATTATTTGCCACTACCTGCCATGAATCGATATTCTCTGTTATACCATTGATAATGACGAGCGGGAATCCGTCACCAATTACTTCATAGTAGATTTCTTTGCCATTTAGGCTAGCGGTAGACATCGAGAGGCTTGATTGTTTTTTATAAATATAAGTAAAAAACTGATAATCATCAACCTAGCCGATTCAAAAAATCTGCGATATCTTTTAGTTTTAATACCTGATCTACCTTGGATTCCTTAATTGCGTTAAGTGGCATGGAATCAACTTCCGCTTCTTTTGGATCCTGAACAATGGTCAATCCACCTCTTTCCTTTATGATTCTTAACCCTTTAGCACCATCGTGATTTGCTCCGGTAAGTACGATCCCTATCAGTTTCTCTCCATAAGCAAATGATGCAGTTTCAAATAAAACATCAATTGAAGGACGTGCATAGTTTACCCGGTCTTCCGTACTCAATGAAAAAGAGTAATTCTCCTCAACCAATAAATGAAAATTCGGAGTGGCAAAATAAACATGGCCTTTCTTGATCAATTCCCTTTGATCTGCCTCTTTTACTTTCAATTCACAGAGATTGTTGAGATAAGTTGTTATATAATTATCTGATTGGGGACTGATATGCTGAACTATAATGATCGGGATCTTAAAAGATTTCTTGAGTGGCGAAAGCAATTCTTTCAATGCTGCCAATCCTCCTGCCGAACTACCAATAACAATTGCTTTATAACTCATTATGCTTTCTTTATGCTCAGTTTCTTCTTATAGATCTTCTCTTTATCATCAACAGTATCAAATTCTTTATTGCTTTTTGAGAATCGGATGCTTTCTTTAGATCCTAATGCTAAATAACCACCTGGTATCAAACTTTTCTCTAGTAGATCAAGAACCTTATCCTGTAAAGATTTATTGAAATAGATCAATACATTTCGACATATAACCAAATGCACTTCAGCAAATACTTTATCGGAAACTAAATTATGATCTGCAAATACAATATTCGACTTCAATTCATTGTCGAGGATGACAGATTCGAATTTAGCTGTATAATAATCTGAGAAGGAATGTATTCCACCTGATTTCTGATAATTATGAGTATACTCTTTTACTTTATCGATAGGGTAGATGCCTTCTTTAGCTGTTTTGAGCACATTCTGATTGAAATCTGTAGCATAGATCTGGGTACGATCCAATAAGCCTTCTTCCTTTAAAAGAATCGCCATGGAGTAAACTTCTTCACCAGTAGAGCACCCGGCATGCCAGATCTTTATGAACGGATACGTTTTAAGCAATGGTATGACTTCTTCTCTCAGTTTTTTATAAAAGCTTGGATCACGGAACATTTCAGTTACATTGATCGAGAAATCCTTCAAGATCAATTTAAAATATTCTTCATCATAAAGAATTGCATGTTGCAAATGTGAAATGCTTTCAAGCTTAGAACTAGCTAATCTATGGAGTACTCTTCTCTTAATGTGAGCCTTTCCATAATCTCTGAAATCGTAACCATACTTTTTGAATATGGCTTCCAATAATAGTTCGATCTCAATATTTAACGTCTTATTATCTTCCTCAAATGTTTTACTCATTACTTACTATACAACCAGACTCTTAATAGGGATAATAATTTCTCGGTATCTACAGGTTTTGATAAATAATCACTTGCTCCTGCAGCTATACATTTTTCTCGGTCTTCCTTCATCGCTTTGGCAGTTAAGGCAATGATCGGAAGCTTTTTATATTTCTCCATTTTACGGATCTCTCGAGTAGCTTCGTATCCATCCATCTCAGGCATCATGATATCCATTAAGATCAGATCGATATTTGCATTTTTCTTAAGTTGCTCAATACCTTCTCTACCATTCTTGCCAACAATCACATTAATGCCTTTATCTTCAAGTAAACTTGTCAATGCAAATACATTACGCATGTCATCATCTACCAGAAGAACTTTCTTATTCTTTAATACAGCTTCTTTATCATGGATCTTCTTAAGCATTGCACGCTTATTCTCCGGAAGCTCATTCTCTACCTGATGCAAGAATAATGTCGTTTCAGAAAGTAATCTTTCGAAAGATCTGGCACCTTTAATAATTATACTGTCGGCATATTTATTAAGCTTGGATTCTTCTTCTTTTGATAACTCTTTACCGGTATAAATGATAATTGGTAAGTCTTCAATTTCCTTATTCTTTCGAACTTTCTCAAGCAGATCAAATCCAGACATATCTTTTAATCCAAGATCCAGGATCTGACAATCAAATTGTTCTTTAAGCAGCAGGTCATAAGCCTCTTCACCACTTTCAACGGCAAATGTCTTAACATTTTGTGCAGCTAGAAGATTGATGATGCTCTTTTGCATCACTTTGTCATCTTCAACTACCAATACCTTCTTAATTGGCTTAGAAATGATGTTCTCGATCTTCTTGAAGGCTTCTTCAAGTTTAACCTGACTTACCGGTTTTGTTAGATATCCAATTGCACCCATCTTCATTGCTTCAACAGATTTATCTGCTGCGGAAATAAAATGAACCGGAATATGACGTGTTTTAGTATTCTCTTTCAGTCGCTCCATCACTTCATAACCATCTATTCCAGGTAATCCGATATCCAGAATGATAGCACTCGGCGTATAATAATCAGCATAATGTAATCCGGTTTCTCCATCCAGAGCTACAATACATTTAAATCCTTTTTCATGGGCAAGATCATATAATACCTGACAGAAGTTCTCATCATCTTCGATCACTAAGATGAACTTATCATCCTTTTCTATAATAGATTTATCATCTTTAAAGCTAACTTCCTTCAGATCTTCCTTTTTAACCTCCTTAACTTCTTTTTTCTTTGTTTTCTTAGCTTCCTTCTGAGGTTTTACAATTGGAACTTCTTGAACTGTTTCTTCAGATTCTGCATTTTGTAATGCGAGAGGAAGAATCAATGTAAAGATCGTTCCTTTATCGCTGCTTTCAAGTTGGATCTCACCACCTAAAAGTTCAGAGAAACTTCTGGAAATGGTAAGCCCTAAACCGGTTCCACCATATTTACGACTTGTAGTGCCATCAACCTGTTTAAATGCTTCAAAGATCAGATCTAGCTTGTCCTGTGGAATTCCAATTCCGGTATCTTTCACAGCAATTGCAATGGCATTCTCATGTTCTAATCCACTCTTACTAAGATCTACAGATTTAGCAACCTTGGACACAGACATTGTGATGCTACCTTTCTCGGTAAACTTAACTGCATTCGATAATAAATTCTTTATGATCTGGTAAACACGCTGAATATCAGTTTTTATACTTTGAGGTACACCTTCTTCGATCTCTGTTAAAAGTTTGAGTTTTTTCTTATTCGTTAGAGGAGAGAATGTACGATCAACGAATTGTGTAAGATCTGTGAAGTAGAAATCTTCGATGAATAATTCCAATTTACCCGATTCCACTTTAGATAGATCAAGGATCTCATTAATTAGATCCAATAAGTCCGAACCGGATGAATTGATCGTTTTGGCAAATTCCACTTCCTTATCACTCAATGTCTTCTTCTTATTTTCAGACATTAATTGAGAAAGTACAAGTATACTATTCAATGGCGTTCTTAATTCATGCGACATATTCGCCATGAACTCGGATTTATACCTACTGGCCTTTTGAAGATCTTTCGCCTTTTGTTCAATTTCTTTCTGTGCTAAGCTGAGCTCTTCATTCTTTTTTCGGATATTATCACGCTGAATTTCAAGATCTTTGGTTCTTTCGCTTAATTCTTCGTTCGTTACTTTTAATTCTTCCTGTTGATTCTTCAAGCTTTCCTCTGAAAGTCGTAATGCTTTTGTTTGTTCTTCAAGCTCTTCATTGGTTTGACGAAGTTCCTCTTGCTGAACCGTAAGCTCATTTGCTTGTTCCTGAGTTTGCTTCAATAGATCATCTACTTTCTTACGAGCTTGAGCAGCATTGATCGCAATAGCGATACTATCCAAGCTATTCTCAAATAATGATAATTGAAGTTCACTGAAGGTATCTAAACTTCCTAGTGCGATCACACCTAGGACATGTCCTTCAAAAATGAAAGGCGAAATAACGTATTGCTTAGCAGGTTTTTCAGCTGTTGCATAATTAATGTTAGGAAGCAGATCCAGATTATCATTTAATACAATTGTATTTCCATCACTTGCTGCCTGGCCGATCAATCCTTCACCAATTTCAAGGTCGATTAGCTTCTTGCTCTTCTTAACTGCATAAGATGAATTCAGTTTTAAATGCTGACCATCAGATAAATAAAGTAATCCGGTGTGTGCATTTAAATATTTAACCAAGAAATTCAGTACATCTTTATTGAGTTTCTTAAGATCATCCTGATCACTTAAGATCTCTTTAATATCACTAATTCCGGTTTTTAGCCAATCCTGATCCTGGATCTCTTTCGATGTATCTCTAAGCTTGGTAGTCATTTCGTATAATGAAATCCCAAGCGTATCTTTTTCACCACGTGGTTTAACGGTTGCCGAATAATCACCTTTAGCAATTTGATTTGATTGCTTAACAACCTCACGGAAACTTTGAACCATTTGATTCATAGAGTTTCCTAATACATCATTCTTACTTCTTACTTGTACAGATCTTGTATAATCTCCATAAGCAGCAGACTGACTAACATCCGCATAATGTTGTAAAGTATGAACCAGGGAGTTGAATGTGTCAACCATCTCACCAACTTCATTCTTAGGCGCTTTGATCTGTTTATTCACCAATTCACCAATCTCAACCTGTTTAGTCCAGGATGATAGTTTCTTAATTGGATTTACGAACCAACGTGTTACAAAAATTGAAATGAAGAATACAATTACTACTGTCACAATGAATGCGATCTTTGCAATATCAGAAAGCTGTTTTGCATAGGCGAAAGCTTCATCATGCTCAATTTCTTCCATTAATGCCCAGTTAACACCTAGCTTTTGTAAGTAGAATAGATTTCTATAGATCCCAAGTACAAATTGGCCTTGGTTATTTGCATAAGTAGTGATCTTTTCATCATCCAACTCATTCAAACTTAAATATTGATCATCTTCCTGATGATTTATATAATTAAGCCAATCGTTAGCTTTTATATTATTCGCTTTCTTATTAAGTGCGATCTCATCACCTGCAAATCTTGATGAAGATCTGAAATACATGTCTTTACCAATGATATAGGACTCTCCGGTTTCACCCATATCAGCATTGCTCACTAGAATTCTATTAAGTTCAGCATTATTGAAGGCAACAGCGACATAACCTTGAAAATCCTCATCGTCATTATAAATGGCTTTTGCCATATAGCCATAAACATTTCCGGCATTTTGGGGATCGGCTTTGAAGTCCGAAAAACGGATATCTCTTCCGAATTTCTTGAAATCACATATTCTTTGAAGTAGTTCTTCTGTGTTTTTATCTTTCCCAACCAGTGTTTTGTTTGAAGCACTAAAGACGATCTTTCCATTTTTATCAATGAGAACCAAGTCTAAAAGCTTTTCTTTTTCAAGTTTAAGACCAATTTGTCTGACATTCTCATTATTGAAATTGCTAACACCATCATTCAGAGCTTTATGATAGCTTTTTTGATTAGCCTCCAATTCCAGGAAGCTTCCGATATTTTCAAAATAATTATCTATGTACTCGATCCGTAATTGAGAAGTTGTGATCAATGATTTTTCAGCAATGATCGTCAGTCCGAGATAAGAACTCAGATAATTAATGAAACTAACAGTTGCTAATGGAATGAATGAAATAGCAAGAAACCAGATCAAAAGTGATTTTCCCACTCCGATCACAAAAAAGGTTTGGAAAAAACTTTTTGGTTTATAAGTGTTTTCTTCGTTGCTCATACAGTTTCAGGAAATTGATTTGGTTTTATTTAGTAAACTCAGCCAATGGTTTGTAAAGTTCTGTTGGGTCGATAGGCTTTGTGATATAGTGATCCATACCGGCAGCCAAACATTTTTCTTTATCACCTTTCATGGCGTGGGCCGTCATGGCAATAATTGGTGTATGCATTTGAGAACCAACCTCATTCTTACGGATCTTTCGGGTAGCATCATAGCCATCCATTTCCGGCATCTGAACATCCATCAATACAGCATCAAAAGTATCTGATTGTAATGTGTTAACAGCTAACTTACCATTACCTACAATAGTCACATGATATCCTCCTTTTTCAAGGAACTGACGAATGATCTTTTGGTTAATGATTTGATCTTCAGCTACCAAGATGTGTTTTGTGCCTTCAGTTTTCTTAGGTTCCTCCGATTGCTTTTCTTTCTTCGGTTCAGATTCTATAGCGATCTCTTTTCCTTCCAATGCACTTGCCAGGAATTCATAAAAAGATTTCTGTTGAACAGGTTTAAAGATATGATGCTCAATTGAGGTCTTATTCAAATTCAGAGAATCAAATGAGTATTGAATTGGCGACATCAATACAAATTTGCTGTCTTTAGCAATTTTCGATCCTTTGTATTTTTCAATGACTTTATCGCCTGTAGTATCAGTTAAATAGTAGTCGACTAATACAAGATCATAACCGGATTTCTCCATCATCTTTTCAATTTGTGACGGATCCGTTACCGAATCTGATTTAACGCCGATATGCGATAATTGATCAGAAATTGATTTCGCACTTAATTCATTATCGTCTACAATAAGTACTTTATATTTATCTGCTTTCTCAAGTCCTTTGTTCCAGTCTGTATATTCTTGTGTACCTACTTTAAGCATAAGATCGAAATAGAAGTTACTTCCTTTGCCTAATTCAGTATTTACCATAATGCTACCACCCATCATCGTAACCAGATTCTTAGAAATTGTTAGACCAAGTCCGGAACCACCATGTTTTCTGGTTGTTGAAGTGTCGGCTTGACTAAATGACTCAAATAACTGATCTACATTTTCGTTTTCTATCCCGATTCCTGAGTCTTTAACTGAAAATTCAATATGCACTTCATCATCTTTGCGGGATTTCATTTCTAATTCCAGAGAAACATATCCCTTTTCAGTGAATTTGATAGCATTTCCTACAAGGTTTATCAAAACCTGTCTGATCCTTACCGGATCACCAACTAAAATATCAGGAAGTTCAGGAGAAATATAACAGTTCAGCTCAAGATCATACTGGAAGATCTTTACAGATAGCAATCTGATCACCTTATGGATCACATCACGAATACTGAATTCGATCTCTTCAAGTACAAGTCGATCAGCCTCGATCTTTGAAATATCAAGGATCTCATTGATAATATCCAGCAAAGAAATTCCGGATTGTTTGATATCTTCCAATCGCTCTAATTGAATATCAGTCATGGTTTCATCCATCAATGCAAGCTCAGCCATACCAATGATCCCATTCAAAGGTGTACGGATCTCGTGACTCATATTTGCCAGGAATGAACTCTTGGCGATCGTAGCTTCTTCAGCCACTTTTTTTGCTGAATCCAATTCGTGAATCGTGCGTTCTAGCTTCTTAGTGGTTAATTCCAGCTCATGCTTTTGCTTGAAAAACTCGATATATGCTTTGATCTTGGATTGTAAGATCTCAAGATCCAATGGTTTGTATAGATAATCAACAGCACCTGCTTCATATCCTTTAAATACGTGCTGACGTTGTTTAGATATTGCCGTAACAAAAATGATCGGAATGTTTTTCGTTCGTTCATTGCTTCGCATTAACTCAGCAGTTTCGAAACCATCCATTTCAGGCATTTGAACATCCAATAGAACCATAGCGAAGTTATACTCCAGCATTAAGCCAAGCGCTTCGTTACCGGAACGTGCTTTAATGATGTTCAATTCTTCGTTTTCAAGAATACTTTCTAGAGTCAGAAGGTTTTCTTCTCTATCGTCGACAATCAGGATATTAAATTTATCTTTTACT